>JBBDIY010000068.1:0-74306 GCA_040880185.1 Paenibacillaceae bacterium | reverse complement strand
GTTCTTCCGCTTATCTCCCCCAAGGTCAATTTAGAATAATGGCAGAGGCACTTAAGTTGATTCCTATCCCAGGACTTCAATACCCTGCTCATTACACCATTCAATTACTAATTCTCTTATCTTATCTTCTTTGTATTTGTACGATTGTTTATCGATACCATACTCTAGAATCCCATCTTTAAATCTTCGAAATGCTCCCTTTCCTTGAATTGCTTACCGTAGTATTTTTATTATGACGCTTTACAACGTCTAAGAAATGAAACCAACTCAAATAATGGTCGAGGTATTTAGTTGCCACACCATTGAAGTTGAAACTAACATTATTTGAGAAGGAAAAAATATAAGTGCAATTTATGGTAGTTGTATCTTCATTCATATCAATTAGAATGGTAGCGACTTCCGTATCTTTACCACGCCAGTCCTTCTCCAATTCATTCTTATATATTTGAGGCATAACATCTAATCTGATAAGTTCATGGTTATGCGTTAGCAGTAACATTTCCTAATTGATAGGGCTTAAACTAGCTACTTTCTGCATATATTAATAATAGTAAGTAATCGCAATCGCACCCATCAAATCAACGAATGGAGGTGTAGAAAATGAAAAAATTGTTAACTCTGTACAAAGAAAATGTCAAAATGTCTGGGGCACAAATGGAAGGGATCAAAGAAGTTATCGCAAATGACGAGAATTGGAAAAATGTCAAATCGCTCATTAACATTTCACTGGTATCTATCAATGAAACCTCCATAATTGTTAATGTAGAAGAAACTGATAAAGTGTGGCACGTTCCATTTATCAGAATAATCCACAGAAATGTGCCAATGAACGACATGACAGCCGTGGGTAAACATCTGTTTGTCTTTGAGGAATTAGAAATATAAGCTAGAGGTGCTAAGTTCTTTGAAAACTAAATATGGAGGTGCAATATGAAAAGATATGGTTAGTTAAAGCGACATCGATACTGATGTTCGTATCCATCATTCTTATACCACTGGCTATTTTAACCTTGTTCGGAGGGTTTGCAGCCATTGGGGCAAAAGCTTTTCCAAAAGACACACTGTCCAGAATGCTCACATCAAGTCACCGTCACTAACAGTCAGCTCAACTTCACTTGTAAAAAATGCAAATAAGTGATAGGCATAGAATGGAAGGCATAGAAGCTGAAAAACCAACCACACCCACTAACTTGTAGATATTATGACAGGTTAGAGATAGAAGGAAAATAATCAAGTTGAACATAAAACAGCAGATCTAAGGATCTATATGATTCTTTATTTTAGACATCTCAATACTTCGTTTATTGTTGTAGTGTTCCTCCTGTAATAAGCATAGCCTCTCGGCATTCGCCGGGGCAGATGGGACAGGGTTTCCTTGAACCATCAAACTTGCTTCCCTCCTATATTCGTAGGAGGTTTCTTTATTTCAGCCACATTCCGAACTGGAAAAAATAGTTCCGAATATAGGCCATTCTTTGTCGAAAACACTTGACTTTTTCGAAAAAACACCATAATTGCCGCGGAAGGGATTTTTCCCTTACTACCAAGGTTTAGGGGTGTTCATTTTGAAACCAGTACTTGCTCCTCACGCTTCATTTCAAGACTCGATGCTTCAACGTCTTCGTGATCATTTTGGTTCTGCCATCGTCATCGTCAACAACGATTGGCCGCTCATCACGAAGTTCTGGCAGACCGATCTTTCCTCTATCACTACGACGCTTCAAGATCTCTACTCGGATCAAGGTGCTATTCCACGTGACCCAGCATCCATGTTACGTTCCTACCTCGTCTACCTGATGACCCATCCGGAAAAAGGTCTTACGAAATGGGTGGATATCATGAAACGCACGCCCATTTATGCCATTATCAGCGGATTTGAACCGCATGATCTTCCCGGTGTAGGTACTTTCTACGATTTCTTCAAGCGTCTGTGGCCCCTAGTAGATAATAACTTAAATTGATTATCCAACTAGCTCAGCATTCCTGTAGAGCGTTAAATTTGGACTTTGTAAATAATGAAGCATCCCTATAGGATAGAGATAGGCCCCACCAAGGCACTATATTCTATCTAGGAGATGCTCTAACATGAAGTTTAAACAACGCGACGCACAAAATCAACGTATTGAACGTATCACTACAAATCATTTGGTTATTGGTGTTGATATCGCAAAGGAAATCCAAGTTGCACGCGCAGTAACCTATCGTGGGATTGAGGTAGGAATTCCGTGCTCGTTTACAAATGATCTTCCAGGCTTCGAACAATTCCAACAATGGATGCAGTGCTTACAGCACCAACATGGTAAAACGGAAGTCGTAATCGGGATGGAACCCACGGGTCATTACTGGCTGAACGTCGCTCACTGGCTCCTTGAACGAAAGTATGAAGTGGTTGTGGTAAACCCTTATCATGTCAAACTGAACAAAGAAAACCGAGACAATTCACCCACGAAGAACGATGTCAAAGATGCGTTGGTCATCGCGGACATGATCAAAAACGGTTATTTCTCTACACTGCGCCTGCCTACCGGCAAGTTCGAGGAACTGCGTATTCTATTCGGTAGCCGTGAGTTTGCTGTTAAACAGTTCGTTAGCGTTCAAAATCAGATTCATAGATGGTTGGACATCTGGTTTCCCGAATACCATCATGTTTTTCAAGATTGGACCTGCAAATCATCGCTCGCGACGCTCCAGCTCTTTCCGCTACCGGCGGACGTGAAGCACCTAAGCGCTGCGGAGATCTATGCCGCATGGAAACCGATCATGAGGCGCCGTGGCAGCTTTACATTCGCCATCGCACTCCGGGAATATGCCCTTCTTTCCGTAGGTGCCAGCACGGGGCACACGCAAGCCAAGCAGTCCCTGGCATTCCTGTTGTCGCAATATCAGTTGCTTACAGATTACCTGACGGAGCTGGAACTGAGCGTCCTCACACTGCTTCAGGAGATCCCACAGGCCGTGCCGATCCTTGCGATCCCGGGAATCGGCACGATTACCCTGGCGGGTATTCTTTCGGAGACAGGGGATCTGGGGAGCTATGACCACGGCCAGCAAATACTGCGACTAGCGGGACTGCACCTGAGTGAAATCAGCTCCGGGCTGCATAAGGGTCAGGCTCGCATTACCAAGCGGGGTCGTCCCAAACTGCGTAAAATGTTGTTTCTGGCGGTGCTGCATCTGGTCAAAAATAATACAGAATTTAGCGCACAGCACCAGTACAATACAAAAGTGAAGAAAATGAAGAAAATCCATTCCATCATCAAACTATGCGGCAAACTCGCTCGTATCTTAGTGGCCATGACGAATCAGAATCAGTCTTATGTTCCCGAGAAATTTACCGTTATTTCACTTGCAGCATAATCAACAATAATTAGCTTACGTGTGTTGGCCTATTCGCAGGAATTCAGACAAAAGAAAGCACGGAGTACCGAATAACTTTTTCTCAAGGGCATAGACCCGTTAGCTCAGCAACATCGGCCTCCATCCCTTGGATAGGTGTAACGAAGGAATGTAAGGGCATAGACCCGTTGAGTCATGGGAGGGAAAACCTCCAAGGGGAAAGTGGAGAATACGTGCAGTATAAGGTTGTTCGGGAAGAGAGCTTCCAATTCTTCTATTCCTGTACGCCCATTGACTGCCCAAATCCCTTGTCACTAACGGTTTCTATACCTTAATGCCATTCAATCTAATCCAAGTTATCTGAAATCCTGCGAATAAGCGAGCATACGTGAGCAATACCGTTCAAACTGAGGGAGAAATAGCTTCCGTAAAAGTTGTTGTATCTATCTGAGGACTTTCAAAGAGAATAACGGGCGTAATCTTATAGGGATGAAATGAGATGGCGTGTGGTTAACGGAAAAGGTTTCCGTTAATGCAGTCTATAACAAGCCTACTATAGGATTAGCAGAAAATTCTTCCGCTATTTACTTCATTCAATAATCAAAAAAAACCTAACAGGAAATATCCCTGTCAGGTCGAACAATTCTACCAATTCTTAATGCTCTGTCCAGCTCTCCAAGTAGCTCTTCTGCTCAGGTGTTAGCTTGTCGATCGTCATACCAAGTGCTTCAAGCTTGAGCAAGGCCACTTGTGCATCGATCTCATATGGAACATCGACAACATTGTTGCCGATCGATTGATATTGTTCATTGACGTACTTCAATGACATAGCCTGCAATGCAAAGGTCATATCCATGATCTCGGCAGGATGTCCATCCCCAGCAGCTAGGTTTACTAAACGACCTTCTGCCAAGATGTAGAACTTGCGACCATCGGGTAAGTTATATTCTTCAATGTTACGACGAACTGTGCGTTTGCCATTAGACATTGCCGCAAGCTCCACCAAATTGACCTCAACATCGAAGTGACCAGCGTTACAAAGAATAGCTCCATCTTTCATTACCTTGAAGTGCTCGCCACGGATAACATCTCTGTTACCGGTAACCGTTACGAAAAATTCGCCAACCTTAGCAGCTTCATGCATCGACATAACGGCAAAACCATCCATATAGGCTTCCACTGCACGAATTGGATCGATCTCAGTTACGATTACATTCGCTCCGAGTCCCTTCGCACGCATGGCTACACCTTTGCCGCACCAGCCATAGCCGCATACAACGACCATTTTGCCAGCTACTACGAGGTTTGTCGTACGGTTAATTCCATCCCACACCGATTGACCTGTTCCATAACGATTGTCGAACAAATATTTGCAGTATGCATCATTCACAGCGATCATTGGGAACTTCAGCTTGCCATCCTTCTCAAGCGACTTCAAACGCAGAATACCTGTAGTCGTCTCTTCCGCACCACCACGCAGATTGACCATCAATTCTGGTCTTTCACCATGAAGAATTGTAACTAAATCTCCACCATCATCGATAATTAAATCTGGTTTATTCTCTAAAGCCATAACCATCAATTGTTTGTACTCTTCTGGGCTCGGATTATACTTCGCGAATACAGTAATTCCGTCCTCCACGAGTGCAGCACATACATCATCTTGCGTAGAAAGTGGGTTACTCCCAGTAATGGTTACTTCGGCTCCACCTGCTTTTACTACCTTGGCTAGATAAGCAGTCTTTGCTTCAAGATGAAGCGAGATTGCTACTTTTAATCCTTTGAATGGTTGTTCTTTCTCAAACTGTTCACGAATACGATTTAGCACCGGCATATGCTGGTTAACCCAATCAATCTTCAAGTGACCTTCTGGTGCTAGTTTAATATCCGTAATAATGCTAGTTTGTACTGTATTCATGTTATTCTCCCTCTCGATCCTATTATAAGTAAACGGCAATATGACTGCCATTCCATTCAAACTCTGCACGGAGTAGCTCCTTGAGCCACTCATCGCCATACTTGTTCAAATAACTAATCACATTATAAACTCTTTCCTGTCTTTTCCCAAGTGGTGTTAAACTCAATCGGATTCGCTCATACTGTCTCTTCGCTGCATCGAACTGGGCCTCATGTGCATCCTTCGATTTCGCTTCTAGAAACTGAATTTGCTCAATAATCTTCTGATGATTGGTGTCCCCAAGCTGACGCAAACCTGGATTGATTGTACCAATTGCATCCAATACGGGACCATACAAGGCGCCAAATTGTTCTTTCACATTCGCGAACATCTGTGGTAACCCCATTGAATCCTGATTTTCCAGCCACTCATCACGCTTCTCCTCCAGATGCAATACCGCATCCTCAAAAGATAAGTCGAGCTTACCAAACTGCTTCTGTACGGTACCTTCCACCAATGTGAATTCCAGACGAGGAAGGATGATTGGCATCTGATCACCAACAGAACGGAAAGCTTCACGAGTTAGCGCCCAGTAAGCAATCTCGCCTCCACCCAACACTGCACTGAGTACAGGGAACAAATAATTCTGCATAAGTGGTCTAGTGAACACATTGTTACTGAAATTTTCTGGCTCCTGCTCGGCTAAACTTAGAAGCTCAGCTTCACTTAAGCGAATGTGCCCTGTCTTGTCCGAATAATGATCATCTTGGCGTTGAAGCAGCAATCGTTCACCCTCGTGAACAACGAATAGATTGGCATTACCCTCGCGAATATCGGCCTGCGGCTCATAGCCAAGTCCCATTAAACGATCTTTGGATACAGTGAGTGCTTGACCAATGGACTGCTGTTGCTTGATGAGTTCACGAAACATCGGAGCTTCAAGACGTCGTAGATTCGGATCGTCGGAGTCCATCATGACAAGTCCTTCCGAACCGAATAACATACTCATCATAGCAGCAAAAAAATCCACCAATGTATCGGATTGCTTCGATATCTCACGTATCTTGCCCATCCAGTTCGACTTAAAATCGGTTGACATTAACGTTGCATCGAGTTTCTCTAATACCTGCTCCCATTGTTCAGCAGTAATGCTAAGGCGACTTATCGGCGCTCTCTTCACTTGCCCCTTGGAGCTGTTCAACTCTATCTTCTCTAAAGCTAGTTGTGGAGTCAGTTGATGAATATGATTGACCTCGTCGAGATCATGATCCTCACCAGCAATCCAGAACACGGGGATCACCGGACGCTTCAATCGTTGTTCTGCTTCCTTCGCAGCGCGAAGTATTGAGATAGCCTTGTGGATGACTAGTAATGGGCCAGTGAACAAGCCAGCTTGCTGTCCGCCTACAATAACAAGTGCATGACTCTGCTTCAGTCTATGTATCATCTCTATGACTTGAGCTGAATTCGAAAATCTGCGGTTATATTGCTCTAATGCTTGTATAACCTCTTCTCTCGGAGCGGAAATCGTCTTTTGTTGATCCAACCACGCTGCGCGTTCTTCTACGGATTTAGGTGCCCAGGGGTTATATTCGAACAATTCCTGTACCTTGTCATAATCATGTATATAATCTTCAGCCAGCAGCTGGGTTTGCTTCCAATGTATATGTTGTAGTCTCATCTCTCTCTTCCCTTCTACCAACAAACTCCACTATATTCTACACTTCCCCGATTGGATCGTCAAAGCTAAAGATCGTACTGAATAGGCCGAAATTCCTCCGACCTCGTCAACGTCTGATATGAATTTTAAAATTCCGATTCACGTTTGAATGAAGTCACTTTCTCAATAGCATAGGAAAGCTCTTTGAATACATCGCTCTCATGCTGAGTACGAAGCTGTGTCTTGCCGAATACTTCGCCCTTCTCCGTTGTTACATATTTGGCCGGAATACGATTTAATGTGATGGCCATGATATCATCGTACTTCCCATCATCCAAACCCTGAAGCTCAACATGTCGAACGACATATTCCTTAAGACAGCTTTCCACTAATTGTTCCATTAAGTTATGTACGGGCATCTTCATCACCTTATATTTGTATTATTATTTGGATTAGCTTTATTATGAAGAACAATATATACAAAAAACCTAGTACTAAGAACCCTAATCTCCAGACAGCTCGACCAATCTTTGCTGGATCTACCTTACCTCGAAGACGATTCTGTGCATTACCAATAAATCCTGCCAATAGTAGTAAGAATAATGTGATAATCCAGAAACCTTCTAAGCTCGTATGAAACAAATCATCAAAGAGAAAAGAAACCGCGCCAATAAGGAATACCATGGTGATATCCGCTGCAAGGCGAGAGGCAACTTTCTTGTCACCCATAATTCCATATCCAATAATCCATACTAACGGAAAAACAAGAAATGTGAAAGTAGCAATTACAGCATATATGCTCATTAGCCATCCCATACCATCGGCACACCACCGTCGAATCGATTGATGAAGGAATCTACTACTAATATATCCCATACATCTGTCTTATGTATTTCGACAAATTGTGCATAAATCCTGCATCTTCACAACAAAGAAAAGATCCCAAGCGATTGCCTAATAGGCTACCGGGATCCATTCAATTAACCTGAACATACATTTTCGATTAATCATCGCGACTATTCAATTCTTTCCAAATTACCATTGGCGTCCATCTTGAAGCGTTGCTTGTGATCCTCTTCTTCTTCAGTGAGGAAAGCTAGCTTACGTGCGCGATCCATAATCTGAATTAGAGCCCGGTAATCATCGTTAATGACGCGATAATCGGTTTGAACGACATTCACTTCACCTGACAATCTTTCATTTTCTTTCTTCAAATGAATGAGGTCATCCTGTTTTTCTTTAAGCGCTTTCTCTAGTAGCCGGATTTGTCGACTCATTTCTTGATAAGTACCTTTCCATTGACGGAGAAAACGAATGACCCTATCGATCGATATCGCTTCGTCACCACTATCCGACTTAGCTTGGTGAGCTTCTTCGATATCTATAGCCGCTGAGCTTACTGTAACCAAAGTTAGCTTTTTATTCCTTTTCTGTCTTTGAGATTTGGCAATTTGGATAGCTGCCTCATATTTCTTGCGTACACAGCTATTCCATCGGAAGCCACAAGCGGCAGCAGTTCTTCCAATTCGCTCGCCAACTTCCTCAAAAGCTCTCAGCTGTGTTCCACCTTCGCGAATATGACGCAAGGTCACTTCCGCCAATATGAGATCGTCATCCGCACTCCATGCATCTTGCCTGATTGCAGACATCAGTCGCGATCCTCCTTTCTAATCCTTACGATAATAGGCAGTTTGTTTCTATATAACTCTATGCGCCTAATAGAAATCATAGAATCTATTTTCATACTACTTTTTATTTCCATATTCACATCAACTCATACCTATGGGCGTGAAGAAGATTTTACAATATCGTCACTAATCCACATTTACAACTATAGGTAACAGAGTTTATAATGGTCTATAGATTGTACGGAACCTTATGAAAGGTGGATGCTGCATGTCACGCATGTTTAGGGTACTTGGCTTCTGGACTCTGGTAACCGCACTAATGGCGCTAGCCGGAGGTATGGTACAGATGTCACTTCTGTTCTTCTTCCAGACTGCTGCCTTTATGTTGTTAGGATATATGAATCTGAAGGAGAAGACATACATGTTTCTGTTCTGGGGTTACATGGTGTTAGCCTTCCTAGGAATTACCTATTGGTCGTTCTTCGAGTTAGATCTTCCTATTTAATCAGAGTTATTCAAATTATGTATGCAACATCATGACTACCGAAGTAACATAGAGAAGGTGACTAAACCATTAGGTCTAGTCACCTTCTCTATGTTGTATGAGCACCTTGAACAATTCACTCATGGTGTCTCCTATTAGTAATTGTCGGATAGCCCGATTACGCTTAGCCACTGGGTGGAATGGATCACCCCATGCATGGTCCTGTAATTTGGAGAGAATTCCTTGATCGATGAGAAACTGCCTCTGGGTTTGGTACACCTGATTGGTGAACCCAGATTGATTACCTATGCGCATACATGAGCTGAAATTAATATGTGAAGTGATATCTTGATGTCCGATATGGATATAGGGATTGTCATGTGCAAGATGCTTATGATAACACATGAGTGTGCCCATATGTCGATGCTCTGCATATAGCTCTGATGCCTCATCTCCGTAATCAATTGTAACAAGTAAGCCTGTCCGGAGCTTCGAACCCATCTGACGTAACCATGAATCGGCCGCTAGATTAATTTCAATCCGATGTCCTTCTGAACCGTTAATCTGATATTGATTCAGGTAAATCGCGAGCTCATCTCCTTCGTGAATAGGATGGAGAACTTCTATGAATTGCCCAGAGGACTGTTCATAAGCAACATACACCTCTTGATATTGGCCATTGAATTTCTTGACTAGATGTACCGGAAAGGCATCCAATAATTCATTCGAGAATACAATGGCATGATGGAGAGCTGGCATTTCCCACCAGCTTTGTGCATCAATAAAACGAATTTTATGAATGTGTGAATGCAATAGATCGCGTTGCAGCTCTTGATGATATGGGCTAACCTCAATGATGTCATAGCTAATATTGTTGTATAATGTTGGATATATCAGCTGTAGCTCATCAAGGATTTGTAATGCTAGTTTCCCTGTTCCACTACCCCATTCTGTAATGGTAAACGGTTCGCTACTTATTTGCTCGGTCATATACTGTGCGAATCGAGCTGCTAACATCTGTCCCATGAATGGACCAATAGAACTACTCGTATAGAAGTCGCCATCCTTACCAATTTTCGAATCCGACTTCATGTAATAACCAAGACCATCTTGATATAAGCACATATTCATATAGTCATGAAAGGATATAGATTTGTATTCAGCTTGCTCTATAGTAGCTATGATTTGCTCTATAAGGTACTGATTTCCTAATAATTCTGGCATGCTCATCTGGCATCTGCTCCTTTAGACAAAGTAGTTACAAACCGTTATAATAGGATAGAAATCAAACCCTCAGAAGGAGTCCACAAACACATGGTCCGTTCGTATATTACGCTTATAATGCTCGTTCTACTTGCTACCGCCGCTGTTGGTTGTGGTGATGGGGAACAATTACAACTAGATGTTCAGAACGCACTTGCTAAACATACGGAGATGAACAATTATCGATTTAGTGGATCAGCAAATCTTGCCCTAGAACGCCCTGATGGAGATTGGAGCTCAAACCCACTTACAGCTGGCATACTGACGATGATCACGAATGGTCAATTAAGTTGGGAAGGTATAGCTAGTGTTGAACCTGTAAGAATGGAACTATTACTTAAGCTAACTCCTCATTCCTCGAGCCAAGCCATAGATATCCCTATGCTCATAAAGGATAACAAAATGTACTTACATATTCCAGCAATTAACGAACCCGAACAATATTACGAAATTAATCTCGATCAATTAAGTGAAATGTCAAGCACGGATAATCCATTGTCCGTGAAGCAATTAGGAAATGCAGGACAGTTATTCTCCTCCATCTTCCAAAAAATCGTCAGTTCAGTTAATCCTAAGAGGTTCGAAGAAATTACGGGCAAGGATGCAGACCTACGATCGATTAATATTACTTTGAATCAAAAGCATGTAGAAGAAGCGATCGACATTTGGTTTACCGCAGTACCTGAAATCATGAAGCAATTGAATGATGCTGGTTATATCCAGCCTAAAACTGAGCAAGCTTGGGAACAGAAATTAAGTCAGGCGAATTATCGCAATTGGATCGAACGTAGTGATGAGATAACGCTGAATCAACCATTAACTCTGCTTATGAAATTAGATGACGAAGGTTATGTTCGCGAATCACATATGAAGGCGGATATAACTGCAACGGATAAGAAGACAACAACGAAAACATGGTCGGTCGATGTGGTCAATCGTTATGATGATATTAACCAGAACCCAGCCTTCACCCAACCTATTCCTACGAACGTTAAGCCCTTCAGTGATATCCTTGAGTTCATGTCAGGCAAGCAAAATCCATAATGTGAGCCTAACAATGGGAAAAGGAGGGCACTATGGCGATCCCCACCAAGCGAATAATCATAACAAGTATCATAGGCACAATTCTGTGGTTAAGCTTAACAACGGGTACTCGTGCAGAACTTACGATAGAGGAAACCCGCAAATTATTGCAGGAGAGCTTGACGATCACCGAAATTGATCGAGAAATTACTCGATTGTCTCAAGATGAGCTGAAAGTAGCAGCTCAGATTGTCGACACCCAGAAATCCATTGTTAGTCAACAACAACTCGTTGACAATGCACGCATTCACGCGGGCAAGGTTCTACGTTCCTTCTACATGGGTGACCGTGATGGACTATGGTTATTATTATTAGACTCAAAAAGCTTCTCTGATGCAATCGTCGTGTATCAATATCTTCAATCTATTGCCGAGAACGATCAAAGAGCCTTACAGAAGCACCAGAAAGCTTTCCAAGAATTGAAGGATTTGAATACACAATTAGCATTAACACAGTCCGAGCTACAAGCTCTTAAAGCTCAATTCATAGCTCAACGCATCCGTGTTGTTCAACTTCAAGAGCAGTTAGACAGTAAGTTAGCCGTTCTTGATAATAAAGAGGAAATCCTCACCCAGATCGATGAGCTTAGCAAGGCTTGGCATAAGGATGGACTACCGCTCTTCCAACAATTTCTACAGGCGATGTCTGAAGCGATGCTTGATTTGCCGGAATTTATTAACGAGGATAATCTAGAGCAAAACGGCTCAAAGTTTACATTTCATATTAATGATAAAGAGCTTAATACATTCTTACGAAGTAAGAATGTATTATTCGATAACTTTATATACACAATGACTAGTGAACATATATCCATTAAGGGCAGCCAAGACCAAATCAATATTATCATTAATGGTCATTATACGATTGAGCACGAACCGGAGAACGCTCTTCGCTTTACACTAGATGAACTCAACTATAATGGTTTCACATTACCTGATACAACTCGGAATGATATGCAGAAGCAGTTCAGTATGACTTTCTATCCGAAGAGATTCTCTGGTTCATTGGAAGCGACTGCTGTTACTCAGAACCCTGGTGAATTATTAATTGAGTTGACTATTAGTCCCTAAGGAATATTTGTAGTTGCGTTGATCTGTTTCCATGATTGCTCTAACTGTACATTCCATTGTTGAATCAATGATGGATTCTCAGCAATATCACCGATAGCTTGCTGCAACACATTCATCTTGATCGTTAACTGCGGATCCTTACTCCATGCCCTACCCTTTTCAACTGTCTTCCTCAACAATTCCGATTGAGGTAAGCTAAGCATGTTATTCGAATCAAGAGTTGTTAAATTTACAGGTAATGTATAAGTCATTCCTAATGTTTGGATCTGGTGAGTTAAATTCGTCATCCAGGTAATCCATGAGTAAGCCATCTCCTGATGTAGGGATTGCGAGGAGACCGCATAGCTGGTTCCCGATAACCAGAGACCGGTTTCTTGCGAATCTCCACCTAGTAGACTGATAGAAATGGCTTCACTTCCGTTCTTTCTTGCCATCCATTCAGAAAGAGGCACGACCATGGCTCCGAATTGGTTGTTCGCAAATTTCTCCCAAGAATCATCCAAAGGAAGCGGTTGCATATTTAATAATGGCTTGGTTAATCCATCCTTATTGTCGATTTGATCTACTGTCATTAATCTTTCTAATAATTCGATGTCCTTATCCGTATCAAGTGTATACATGTGATCCAATTCCGTAGACCACTCCCCTTGGAGCGCCCAAATCAATGACACGAAAGCCTGTGCATCTTTAGCATTGATATGTATACCTTCGTAGGTTGGATCATTCAACAGAAGATGATCATGCAGCACCAGCCATTCATCGAGGCTTTCTGGTAATTCACTCTCTCCTTCAATATTCTTAATAAGTTTTGGATTCCATACAACAATATAAGGATCGACGGAATGAGGAACAGCCCATGTATAGCCATTCCACTCCGTCTGAGCTAGAGCTTGGTTATAGGTAGGTCCATTCTCAATTGGGTTAAACTCATTAGCTCGATAGGACAAATATCCTCGTGCGGCAAATTCACTTATCCAGCTATTATTAAGCATCATAATGTTGGAGCTCTGACCAGTCCTAGCCTGCTCTTTGAAATAGAGGTATGATTGTTCATAAGTTAAATTCGTTAAAGTGATAGTCGTACCAGGGTGCATTTTTTGGAATTCATCATTCCATCCTGATATAGTTCTGAATTCCTCAGGTTCCATGAATACAACTGCAGTTAATTCTATAGGTTCACTACCTGGAATGATATTCGGATCTACCGGTAAGCCTGTCACTTGTTCGAGATCCTGTAAATTGGGTGTATTCTCGGCATTATCACCCATGAGCTGGGTCAAGAGCAAGAAACATAGGAACACTATCGTTATGAAGATAATACTATTCTTTCTTCTAGACAAGCGTCATTCACCTCTAACTATATGTTAATACCTTTATAGTAACAAATAATCGACCAAACGCATAAGAGAACACAACAAAATAAATTTAAAAAGGAGCTTCAACATGCGAAAACTTGCTTCGCCGTCCTCAAATGGACGAAGCAAGTTTACCCTTGACGACTTAAAGAAGGTGAAGTGAAAACTTATACTTTCTTATTCGTGAACAAAGTATGAGCCGTTAGCGTGATTACTCTAACGGCCCATACTTCTTCTTTCTATAGCAATTCTGTAGCAAGCTGAGCTAGCAGCGACCTTTCACCCTTCTCTAGAGTGACATGCCCGCTTATAGACTCATCCTTAAAGCGCTCTACCACGTGTGTTAAACCGTTGCTAGCAGAATCCAAGTATGGATGATCGATCTGTTCTGGATCGCCAAGGAGCACGATCTTACTTCCTTGCCCAACTCTGGATACAATGGTTTTTAATTCATGCTTCGTTAAATTCTGCGCTTCATCAATGATGATGAATTGACCAGGAATTGAACGTCCCCTAATGTAAGTAAGTGCCTCTACTTGTATACTGCTACCCATACCGATTAGAATTTTCTCAATGTCTCCAGGCTTCTTCGTGTCGAATAAGTATTCAAGATTATCATAGATGGGTTGCATCCAAGGACGTAACTTCTCATCCTTCTCTCCTGGTAAATATCCAATATCTTTTCCCATTGGAACAACAGGACGAGCAATTAATAGTTTCTTATACTTATGTTCATCCTCCACCTTAAGCAACCCTGCGGCAAGTGCAATTAATGTCTTACCTGTACCAGCACGACCCGTTAAGGTTACAATCGGAATGTCATCGTTAAGCATAAGCTCCAGCGCCATTCGTTGTTGAACATTGCGAGCACTAATTCCCCATACTGGTTCGTTGCTTAGGAACAAGGGCTCCAGTTTCGTACCCTCTTTATTGACCTTCAAAACCGCCGATTTGGTTGTTCCCAGCTCATCCTTCAGTATTACAAATTCATTCGGGTGAAATTTATAGTTAAATTGCTTCGTACCAAGCCAACGATTGGAATAGAAATCATCAATGATACCAGGATGGACATGTAAGGTAACATTGCCAATGTACACATCATCCGAGGTTACAATTCGGTCAGTCTTATAATCCTCAGCAGGGACCCCCATAACATCTGCCTTAATCCTTACAAGCGTGTCCTTGCTCACCAGAACGACTGGCTTAGACTCCTTCTTGGCTTCCTTCTTTTCTTGTTCCTCGAGGAGATAGTTTAGGGCAACAGCAAGTATACGATTATCGTTGGTCATCTCTCCGAATAGTTCTTGCGTTCGTGTATAGCAACGATGATTCAATTCGACCTTGACAGAACCCCCATTATCTAAGGGTACTCCATCATGCAGGTGACCCTTTTCCCTTAATTGGTCTAATAATCGCGAGACATAACGTGCATTCCGTCCAACCTCATCCATATTCCTCTTGAATGAATCAATTTCCTCTAATACAACCGCAGGGATAACTACTTCATTATCTTGAAAGGCAAATAAAGAGAGCGGGTCATGGAGTAGTACATTCGTGTCAAGAACATAAGTTTTCTTCATAGTAATTCCTCCCCCATCAGATATATTGCGCGGATCATTTGAGATACATAAATATCATGAGAGTGGAAAATATAATGGAGTGAAGAACATAGAAAGGACGATTATTATGCGTTTATTCATCGTATTAGTATCGATTTTCATAGTAGCATCGGGTTGCTCCAAAGCGAATAATGGTGCCTCCTCCCCCAGTAATAATCAGAAGGTTCACGTGCAGCAGACTACACCACCTAAACCAGAAATCAAGAATGCGGCCGAGGTTGCCAAACGTTTAGAGAAACTAGCCGAATCTGTTCCTCATGTCATCCATGCAAACTGTGTTGTCTTGGGTAATACTGCAATAGTGGGAATTAACGTTGATGGTAATCTAGAACGAGCACGAGTAGGAACAATCAAATATTCGGTTGCCGAAGCTCTACGTAAGGACCCTGTTGGCATACATGCCATTGTCACAGCTGATATCGATATTGGCAATCGACTTCGAGAAATGAGTATCGATATCAAGAACGGTAGTCCGATTAGTGGTTTTACTCAAGAATTAGCTGACATCTTCGGTCGGATCATTCCACAGCTTCCTAGAGATGTTATACCGCTTGAAGACAATCAAACCGGTCGTCCTTCGACTAAGTCTCATCAAGTCCCTAAACCTTCAAACAATAAAAGTTTGTAAGGACGAGCACGTCTATCGTAGACATATAAATTTTGATTTGAAAAAAGCTCAGTTATGAAGCCATAACTAGGCTTTTTTCATGTTGGAGAAAACTTGACCATCCAATTTCTCAGCAGCACGTTTATCATAGGTTTTCTCATACTCAGGAACAATTGAAATCCTCGCACCATAGAACATAGCATCCCGTACAGCATCAATCGTAATATCAAAGCAACTTAACTGAAATGGTACTTCAGCTAACGCTTCAATGACTATTGAAGCCTTACCATAGATCGTATACACACTACCAGCTCCGAAACAGGTCACAGTTACTTGCGACTGCTGTTTCATATTGTTGATAAGTCGTGAACGATGATCAACTGCAAAACGCAACTTCCCTTTATCCACTGCATAAATCCAAGACATCGCATTACTAGCAGGGCCATTCGTTTCTGAATCAATCGTTCCTAATAGAACGAATGCTTCCTTCTGCAGCAGAGTGTAAAGCTCATCTGGCAGTTCTGTCAGCAATTCATTCATCTGATCAAGCCCCCCTGCTTATAGTATGGTAACGATAGTATGATTATATCACAGCAAGCTAAGGTGTTCCAGAGTCTGCTACAGTATCGCCAGTCAATCCTGCTTTAAGTAGTTGTTTGGCCTTTTCCATATCTGCATCCTTCACTTGAATATATGGACTTCTCCATTCCCCAGAAAGCGGGATGAATGTGATATTATCCTTGTCCATTGTTGCATATGAGAGAATGAGGCTTCTAAGCTGATCTTTAGGAGTATCCGTTTTAAGATTGTTACCAACAGCGTCGAACACATTTCCAAGTTTCAACATGCCACTAAAGGAAGTCATTTTCTTAACCATCGCTTTTAGCACGATTTGCTGGCGCTCATTGCGCTCTGAATCGCTGGATTCTGCTGTAGGCACCTTACACTTGCGCGTAGAATGTCGGTATCTTACGAAATCTAGTGCTTTCTTTCCATCGAGCTCTTGAATACCCTTCTTAAGCTCTATATTGGTACCGTCTGCTGTATCGATATAGCACATATTCATATCAACATCTACTTCAATGCCACCTAATTCATCGATGATATCCTCGAATGTCTTGAATGTAATTACCGTCACATAATCAATTGGAATATCCAGGAATTGACCGAATAACTCTTTCACTAATTGATCGGGAGGCTCCTTATCCTGCCTCTGTGCAATCGAGTAGAATGCATTCGCCTTCCTTGCCCTATATCCATCTGGTTTCATATAGAGATCTCTAGGTAATGATAATAACGAAACAGCTTGAGTTTTCGGATTTAATACTGCAACCATGATGACATCGGTATTCAAGCTACGAGTTACTTCCCTCGTATCAAGCCCTAATAATAGAATTACTTTCGGATCCTGAGAAGATGTACCGTCATCACCCGTAGTAGCGCTACTACTACTGCCCAACATATTATCAAACTTAAAGTACATATAACCAGCATATCCAACCCCGGCTAGAATAATAATCAGAGCAATAATCAGTATAGATTTGAGCAGAGGATGCATACGTTTGGTATATTGTTGCTTTCTTGCTCTATTCGGCATATTTGCATTGTTATTCAGTTCGGTATTATTGTTGTCAACCATACTACGCACCACTTTTCACTCGTTATAACGAGGATTTGCATTAATATCATGAAGCAGCTGTTCCGTCATTTCTCGATCAAATGATTTTTTGTGAGTTATCCCATCAAGGTCATACCATACTTGAAGAAGATCATCACCCAGAGATTCCATTCGTATATTGTTCAGCTTATAATCCTCACGGAGGATTTCTCCGAAGAAATCTACCGTGTTCTTAGCCGATATATCTTCTGGCCGAGCCTCTGCGACGTTCTTAATCTGAAGCCAATTGAAGAGTGCATCTTCCAATCTCACTTGAGTTCAAGCCTCCCTAATCACTGCATCACGAGTGCCTCAATTCGATTTATCCTGATCATTCTGATCTTTATTCCGCCAAGAAGTATACGACACTCTTCCCCGATACAGGAGCATCATCACAATTGCAACAACTAAGCTAAGAACAATGGGTAACTCAGCATCAACCTGAAAAAGGAGCAGCATAAACGAGCCTGCTCCAATTATTAAATAGAGAATTAATTCTTTTAAAATCGGCAGCTTTCTAACTCGGAAAACCTTATTATAAACGTATGCTGTGAATACGAATATAATACAATACGTGATCCATAGATGATCAATGAACCAATCATTCAGACCCATGACCAGCACCATCCTTCTTATTTCAGGCAAATCTATATAGTAACAGATGCTCTACGAGTTTTCTCAGCTCTTTCACGTTCACTCTTGTTCAGAATTTTCTTGCGAAGTCGAACCGATTTAGGTGTGATTTCACACAACTCATCATCGTTCAAGTACTCCAATGCTTGCTCTAGAGACATAGCACGGGGTGTCTTCATTCTAACAGTATCTTCTTTCGTTGCAGATCGAACGTTAGTCAATTGCTTCTCTTTACATATGTTCACGATGATATCATTCTCACGAGTGTGCTCGCCTACAATCATACCCTCATAAACATCTGTACCTGGCAGAACGAATAACGTTCCACGATCCTCAATACCAAGAATACCATATAGCGTAGTTACACCATTCTCACTTGCGATCAATACGCCTTCACGACGGCCGCCTAAATCTGCGCCAAAGTAAGGTGCATAACTGTCAAATGCATGGTTCATGACACCATAACCACGAGTCAATGTCAAGAATTGAGTACGGTACCCAATTAATCCGCGTGCAGGAATCAAGAATTCCAAACGCACATGACCTGCTCCATTATTAACCATGTTGACCATCTCTGCTTTGCGTGAACCCAAGCTCTCCATTACTGAGCCCGTATGCTCTTCAGGCACGTCAATAAGTAGACGCTCCAGCGGCTCCATCTTGACGCCATCCACTTCTTTAATAATAACCTCAGGTTTAGAAACTTGCATCTCATAACCGTCACGTCTCATTGTCTCAATTAGGATACCTAGATGCAGCTCACCACGACCAGAAACAATGAACATATCCGGGCTGTCTGTTGCATCTACACGAAGACTCACATCGGTTTCTAATTCACGGAATAAACGCTCTGATAGCTTACGTGAAGTTACCCATTTACCTTCCTTACCTGCGAAGGGTCCGTTGTTCACGAGGAACGTCATTTGCATCGTTGGTTCATCAATTACGATAACAGGAAGCGGCTCTAAATGTGCTGGATCTGTTAACGTTTCACCAATATTAATTTCTCTTATACCGGCAACTGCAATAATATCACCAGCACCAGCTTGCTCAATCTCGATTCGTTTCAAGCCCTGGAAACCGAAAAGTTTCTCAATACGAGCTTGTTTCACCTTACCATCTTGACCAATTACAGCAACGGATTGACCTTGAGATATCGTTCCTCTATTAACTCGACCAATACCAATACGGCCCAGATAATCGTTGTAATCCATTAATACAACCTGGAATTGTAATGGTTCGTCTACACTTTCCGTTGGAGCAGGAATGTGCTGAACAATTGTCTCATATACAGCTTGCATATTCTTCTCTAGAGATTCAGGAGTATCTCCAGACATACCCATCAATGCCGATGCATAAACAACTGGGAAATCCAACTGATCATCATTCGCACCCAGCTCGATGAATAAATTCAACACTTGGTCTACGACATCTTCCGGATTTGCATTCGGACGATCAATCTTGTTCAATACAACAACTGGGATCAGGTTCTGTTCTAGAGCTTTGCGTAGTACGAATTTCGTCTGAGGCATACACCCCTCGAAAGCATCTACGACCAAGAGAACGCCATCAACCATCTTCATTATCCGTTCAACCTCGCCGCCAAAGTCCGCATGACCAGGGGTATCCACGATGTTAATTAGATATTCTTTATAATGAATCGCCGTGTTCTTAGCTAGAATGGTAATGCCTCGTTCACGTTCTAAGTCATTGGAATCCATCGCCCGTTCTTGAACGGCTTCATTCGCTCTGAAAGTTCCTGATTGTTGCAGGAGTTGATCAACTAATGTTGTCTTACCATGATCGACGTGCGCGATTATTGCAATGTTACGAATCTTATTCCTTGTATGCATGAGGTAATTCCCTTCCTATTCCGATTATATATTGTCCTATGATCACAGAAAAGCGTCAGGCATTAGATGCCGACGCTGGACATTTATACTAATTATACTCCCAAAATGGCGAATCCGTCAATATTAGCGTGGCTCAAACTCACGGCGAATTCATGAACCCATATATTTCCATGATGTTTGAAGATCGATTTTAAAAAATGGACGATGAGGTGACTGAGATTAGTTCGTTGAAGTCTGTTAAAGCTTTCAGCACCTATTTCTGGTCATACGACTCCTTTCATCTGTTCTGCAGGGTTCGAGAAACCAGCCGTCCCATTCCGGTAACAGACAGTAACCCTTTTGCCTTATTTATGAGAAACTAGCTCTGAGTAAACGCCAGTTTAATCAATACATCTCGGTATTTCGTATTCAATGCAGCTACAACTCTTTTGTTCGGTTTACTCATTTTGGGCTTGATTTTTGTTTCATTTTTAAGCACATTGAAGACGATTCGTTTCACAATAGCTAGATTTTCCGCTGCTGTAGCTTCTTTTGTCTGGTTATCGTCATCTCCAAATGTGACATCCAAGCACCAATGCATGCTTTCTACACCCCAATGGTTACGGACAGCTTTAGCAAAGTCAGCCTCATTGTCGACACTGCCGATATAATAAGCGGTTTCTATGGTCTTTTTAGTGGGATCCGATATAAATTCAACCTCGCGGACGACCATGCCAACCCCCGTCAGTTTCGTCCAGTCGCGTTTGGCATCCAACATCCAGTCGAGATCCGTTGAATAGAAATAGGTTCGTTTTTCGATTCGCCCATGTCCCTTTTCAAGCGTGCTGTGAACCCCAATCTTATGCTCTTCCTTGCTTTGCTCCTTAGCGGCTGCTAATTGCCCAGACTGTTCCGCATCAAGGAAATAATCTTTCACTTCATTATGCAGTGTTTCTTGATTGCCTTTGAGGTTAATCACATAATCCGCTTCGTTCTTTACAACAATTTGTTCCACGATTTTCTTTTGCGCGCCCATCGCGTCAATGGTTACTATGCAACCTTTGATCATCAACTGCTCCAGTAGCTCAGGGATTGCTGTGATTTCATTGCTTTTCTCATTTGTTTTCGTTTGTCCAACAATCATGCCATGAGAATGACAAAAGGCACTAACCATATGCAGTGCTCTTTGATCCTTTCCCTTGGATCCTCGTGACGTTTTTCCATCGACGGAAATCACATCCTTGTCCGGCAAAGCAAGCGCTACCGTCATCCATTCGATAAAACGAGCTGAAAATTCCTTGGGTTTAATTAAGCCAAAGCCACGTTTAAGCGTTGATACCGAAGGAATGCCATTCGGTAATGCAATATACTTTCGTAACCATTCCTGGGTTAGTTCATCACTTGCAAATACATGAATGTCATCCCATTCATCAAAGCCACAAAGAATACCGCTCACGACAATAAATAATATATCCGTTAATCGGTGATACACTTTTCCTTCCTGTCTGGTATCTTTCAAATCTCCAAAATACTTAAAAAAATTCCCTTGGTATCTTCCATCGCTCATGATGCATCCCTCCAGATACAGTTCTGAGCAATATGTTACTTGATGGGAGGTTGTATGTCCAGCAAATTCGTCAAACAGATGAATTCTAATATCGCTGCTACTTTAAGGTATTTTATAAACGTTCATAAATGAAATAATCGTATATCGTTCGTTGCGTAAGGCTCTTTGGGGTGGTTTATTGTTCATCACTTTGTCATTTACCATTAATTGTCTTCATGAATTTGCCGTGGGCTCAAACTATTGTTAATTATTGATGAACAATGTTCAATGTGATCTTAATCGTCGGCGATTCACAAATAGCTTGATTAGCCCTGAGGCAATTACGATAAGCGCTCCTCCCATCGGGATGATCCAGTGTAAATTCTTGTTCGCTTGTTCTAGTATGCGACCTACCTTGTGATCATTCAATATCATCTCACCAGCCGTATAACCAAGTATAGCCGCCCCCAAATATATAAATATTGGATATCGGTCCAGCAACTTCATTATGATTGTACTTCCCCAGATAATGATTGGAATGCTTAATCCAATCCCAATAATAATCAGAATGGTATTCCCTTTGGCTACTGCCGCGATAGCGAGTACATTGTCCAAACTCATAATAAAATCAGCGATAATAATGGTTCGGACTGCTCCTGCTAATGATGTGGCTTCACGAATATGTTTATCCCCTGAATCCTCAACTAGTAGTTTGATAGCAATATATAGCAATAGAATTGAACCGAGCGCTTGCAAATAAGGAACCCCAAGCAAATAAACTGCTCCCACCGTTAACAGCAAACGGAGGATTACAGCACCCGTTGATCCCCATCCTACCGCTTTCCTGCGTTGATGTGCTCGCAAATTTTTACTTGCCATTGCAATGACAACAGCATTGTCTCCACTCAGCACGATGTTGATTAACATAATTTTTACAAATAATAATAACGCTTCTTCCATCATCACACCCTCCAATTGTAATATATACGGACAAACTTGGAAATTCATTACCATGGATTGTTCAGCTTAGAAGTAAGAGTCGGTTTCCTGCGTCATTCGTTCAGTGATTGTGACTGTTACTGTATCTCTGATCGCAATATCAAGAGCATTCTGTAACCATACAGCTCTTTGCTCTAATCGTTCAATCACGCTTGGATTTGGGTTTGTACTCGGAGACTTCGGAACGAATAATGTACAGCAATCCTCATAAGGTTGAATGGAAATTGGGAATGTCCCAATCTGTCTTGCTTTGGATATAATCTCATGCTTGTCCATCATGATTAATGGACGAAGAATCGGCAGCCCTGCCGCTTGCTCAATGACGCCCATACTTGGTAATGTCTGACTAGCTACCTGCCCTAAGCTATCCCCTGTTATGATTGCCTTACATGTTCGTTGTTGTCCTAACTGTGTAGTAATTCGTAGCATAGCACGGCGCATAAGTGTTATTAATAAGGTCTCATTTCCTAACTCCTTCAAACGCAACTGAATGTCTGCGAATGGGACCATATGAAGAACGATACTACGGGAGTAGTACGAAAGCTGATGTGCTAATTCCGTTACTTTCTGTTGTGCTCGCTCACTTGTATAAGGAAAGCTATGGAAGTGAACAGCCTCCAAATCAAGACCCTGCTTTAAAGCTAACCAGCCTGCGACTGGGCTATCTATACCACCAGACAGCATCAACATAGCTTTGCCATTCGTTCCTGATGGATATCCGCCTAGAGCAGGAATAATTTCACAGAATATATAGACATGCTGTTCACGAATTTCTATTCTCAATTCGACTTCGGGATCGTGAACATCAACCACTAAATTTTCTAACGCCTGTAGAATGTATCCTCCCACCAAGTTATTCATAGCTTGTGAATCATGTGGGAAAGCTTTATTCACTCTTCTCACCGAAACTTTGAAGGTTGTGGGTTTTACCTTCAGACTTTTCATTAAATGAAGGGCGGCTTCACGGATTGTATCCAAGTTTATTTCACAACGATCAACCGGACTGAAGGAGAATATGCCAAATGTTCTCGATATTTGATTTGCGATATCGATATAAGATTCCCCATTCAGATGAATATATAACCTACCGTAGCTTGCTTCGAATTGAATATTGGGAAAGCGTTCTAACCGAGAGCGAAGATGCTCTATAACAGCACGTTCAAATCGGTGGCGATTTCTCCCCTTTAACGTCTGTTCACCCATTCGAACCATGATTATTGGATAATTGATTACTTCCACCTCATTGTTATAATAATTGTTTACTTACTATCGCCACCGATTCAGCCAAATGGCGTATGTTCTCAAGCGAATGCAAGGGATCAAGACTTATCCGAATGCCACTCTTTGCTAAAGACTGGTCGAAGCCCATTGCCAGTAATGTCCTGCTTGGTTTGTCCTCTCCTGATGCACAGGCAGATTGAGCGGATACATACAAACCCGCAGCCTCCATGGCATGAACGAACACCTCCGATTTAATACCCGGAAGACAGAAATGAACAATATGCGGAATCATATCAGCTTCAACTTCGGAGCCAGTTAATATCAAGCCATCCACTAACTTCAATTGGTTAATAAGGCTCTTACGAAGTTGGCTCACGTGCATCTTATTAGTCACTAGTTTGTCTGTTCCCATCCTCAACGCTTTGGCCATACCTACAATCAAAGGAACATTCTCTGTTCCAGGACGAATTCCGAATTCCTGCCCACCACCAAATAGAATAGGGGCTAGACGAATGTTTGGTCGACGGTATAGAATACCGATACCTTTAGGACCATGAAATTTGTGAGCAGACAAGGATAATAAATCTATTCCGATCTGCTCCGGATAGATCGGAATCTTCCCTGCGCCCTGAACCCCATCAACATGGAAAAAAATTCGTGGATGTTTAGCAAGTTCATGCCCAATCGCTTCAATAGGCTGTATTCGTCCTGTCTCATTATTGACATGCATGATGCTTACAAGAATAGTATCCTCACGGATGGCTTGAATGATGTCGTTTGCATCGACACTCCCAGTTTGATCTACGGGAACATAAGTCACGTCAAAGCCTTCACGTTCTAATTGTTGATAGCATTCATAGACCGAAGAATGCTCAATTCGTGATGTAATCAGATGTTTCCCTCGCGAAGCGAATTGACGTGCACAGCCCATTATCGCCATATTGTTACTCTCAGTACCACCCGATGTGAATACGATATGAGATACATCCGTATGTATACACGCTGCAATGACTTCTCTTGCTTGCTTCATAAGCTTCTCAGCCTCAAAGCCCTTCCGATGAAGCGATGAAGGATTGCCATAGTAATGATGCATCAAGTCAGCTACAACATCAATAACCTCCTTATAAGGAGGTGTGGATGCACTATAGTCGTAGTAACTTTCACTATCCATCATTACGAATTCCCATTACCTTTCGTATATAATTCTGCGTTTCTTGAGGCAGTTCATCATAATGTTCCTGTAACTGTGCATCATTACTGATTCCTAACCGATCAATTCTGCCTGGACCCGCATTATATGCCGCAAGAGCAACACGTTCGTTTCCATCATATTTTTGCAATAAGTAAGCAAGGAATTTAGTTCCACCATTAATATTCTCTTGTGGATCATATGAATTCTTCACCCCAAGTGAGGCGGCTGTGGTATCCATTAATTGCATTAAGCCTTTCGCCCCTGATGTAGAAGTCGCATCTGACTTATAACCTGACTCTGTCTGAATAACCGACCGGATTAAATTTGCATCCACACCATATTGCGCTGAAGATTGATTGATGAGTTGATCATAGTCCGTCACATTCAATCGGGGATAGTTGCTAGACAGCTTAGCATTCATAAGTCCTTGTCCTGTATCCGGTAAAAGTTCATTAGTAGTCAACATATCCTCACTCAAGCCATTACTTTCAACTAGTGATTGTAACAATGCCTGAAACTCACTTTCACTTGTACTATCTGTAGAGGTAGTTGAACGATCTGGGAATAAACCAACGCTGTCCAAGAAACGAAGCTTTATTAACTCCTCCATCTGCTTTGGATTAATACTCATTGCTGTTTATCCTCCTCAAACGTCATATCTGACTTATGTGTATATTCTACAACTTATTACTATACATGAATAGTATGGAACGAAAAGTAACGCGAAGGAGGCTACCTCAGCCATATTCGGCGAATGAGATAGCCCCAATACCATATTCGAGAATAATGCGATTAAGCCTGCTTGCGTTTGAATGTGTGGCAACAAGTATTCGAAGAAGAATTGGTATGATCCTGGTGCTCGGTATCGAATCCTTCACCAGCAAATTCCGTGTTAAACTTTTTCGTTGCGTGTGCATCAATATCGATCATAATCATGTCTGCTCCACATTTGTTATCTGTTGCCCAATATTCGCAGTTTGCCACGCTACAGGTTACATTCGGCATTCGTATCACCCCCCTAATCAAGTTTCCCTCAGAGGGGGTGAGTTATACGTAACAATAATCAAGATTTGCTCTTCTTATACTTTCTCGCCTTGAAGTCTGCGCTGATTCACATAGTCATTCTCATAATAAGTTAAATCCTCACGAAGTTGTCCATAAATTTGCGATATCTCCAGTGTAATATCTCGGACAAGGCGTATAGGTTTCTTCCTGAATCGAATCGCATCCACACCTGTATAAGCATAACGCCCCTCTTCAGAATAACATTCATTCTTAGGGTAATAGAAACGGTTAATGCATTGATGATACGTTTCGTACAACACTTTCTCAGCAATTTCTACATTGAAGACAGGTCTACGAAGACTGACACCCAGCTTCTCATAATACACCTCTGAGAATACAAGTAGATGCCGCAAATCTGCTAGAAAACCTTTGTAAAAGTCTATCATTGCTGCATCCTGTTCATCATAAAGACTGGGAAGAGAATGAGTGTTCAGAAAACCTTCGAGAAGATCAATTGCATGTTTTAAATGGATTTTAGTTGAGTCACATAAGAGTTTAGTTTGTTCCGCCAGCATGATGATGTTACCCCCTGAAATTAAACTGTCGTGACTAACAAGGGAGTTTAATGGAAGTCGATCCATATCGAGTGCCTCCCCTGAAATAATCATTAGAACTTCTTCCACTCATATCCTAACATAAACAAATCACAAAATATACATAAAGTGCTTGTTTATAAACCATGGTAAATTTTATAAAAAGATCTACAAGAACTTCCTCCCACCCGATGCATATTTTCCACTATTCTGCCCCACGTTATAGATAGGAATTAATCTCTTGTAAAGGAGCTTATACAATGCAATTCAGAACACCAAGATGGATATTTGCACTGTTTTTTCTAATCGGAATCGGATTCTTAATCATTCCAGCTCACAAGCAGAACGAAAAGTTGGCAAATGATGTGCCTCGGTTCGAAGCTACTCAAAAGCAGCTATTAATTGATCAAGATTTATCGATAACCAATGAATTATGCCGAACTCAATGTAAAACGGACCTCATCCGTGTACTACAAGAGCTGCAGCATACACCAAAGCTTCAAATAAACGAGAAGCTACAGCTACTGAGAACTGAACATCCCCATATATTATCTGTATTATGGGCGCGACCTAATAGCGGACAGGCTATTCGTTCAGGCACCTATGCTTCAGATATCAGTAAGAAGCTGGAGCCCTATCAAACCGAAGCTAAACAATCACTTCAACAAGGTAAAGTGTACCATTCCCCAAGTGTACAGGTCGATCACAATCATTATATGCTTCTCGCAGTCCCAGCGCCAGATGGCGGAAGTCTAACAGGAGTAATCAAGCAGTCCATTCTGAGTGAAATACAAAATCAACAAAAGAGAAATCTGCGCTTAGTCCCCTATCCATCCGAAGGGAACTATCGCGTAGAGTCCGTTGATTCAGATACGAAGCGTGATGTCCGGGTCGATAATGGTGAAGAGAATGGGGGAGTTAGCCACTATCATAAAGAACAAGTTGTCGTAAAATTCAACACCATACCAGACCGTAATAAGATGTCACAAATCAAACAAGCTATCCATGCAACATCTGTAATGAAATTAGGATACACCTATGTATTTGAATCCCACCAATTGACCGCTGAACAGATGATGACCTATTTCAAAAAGGCTGATAATGTAGCTTATGTAGAACCCCATTATTATTACATGACCAACAATGAACCTATCCCGAATGATGACTTATTCGCTCCACATCAATGGAATTTACCTATTACCCAAACTGTCGAGGGCTGGGGAATTTCCAAAGGCAATGATAACATCATTATTGCCGTGTTAGATACCGGTGTAGATCTCAATCACCCGGACTTACAGGGGCGGTTAGTGGACGGTCTGAATATCATTCAACCCGAGCAAGCACCATCTGATGATGTTGGTCACGGCACTCATGTAACCGGGGTGATCTCTGCCACAGTGAACAACCTTGAAGGTGTGGCCGGTATGACTTGGTATGATAAGGTAATGCCCATTAAGGTATTAGATCAGTCGGGAGCTGGGACGACTTATTCCGTTGCTCAAGGAATCATCTGGGCCACAGACCATGGGGCCAAGGTCATCAATATGAGCTTAGGAAATTATGCTCAAGCTGAATTCCTTCATGACGCTGTACGATATGCGTATGATCGCGATGTTGTGCTTATTGCTGCCAGCGGTAATGATAACACAGATCAACCCGGGTATCCTGCTGCCTATCCCGAGGTATTCGCTGTTGCGGCAACAGATCAGCAGCAACAGAGGGCACCCTTCTCCAATTATGGGGATTATATTGACATCGCTGCTCCCGGTGTAAGTATCGCTAGCACCTATCCAGACAATCAATACGCTGCTCTATCGGGTACATCTATGGCTAGTCCACATGTTGCAGCGCTAGCAGCATTAATACGCTCTGTTAACCCTTTATTGAACAATACGGAGGTCATGAATATTATGCGTGATACCGCTAATGATTTGGGAAAGAGAGGGAAGGATGATCAATTCGGCTATGGTCAGATCAACGTTAAGCAGGCCTTAATCCAAGCCAGCAATACGAAGAATTCCGTCCGACTCTTTCCAGAATGGGTCAAACGGGAAATTGAGTACATCCGTTCAAAATATATAGCATCCTAGTTAGAGACTGTCGAATAATTCGTTTGTCTCGTTACGAGTGAAAAGATGGTTTGCGTGAAGCTCAAACAGCCGTGTTTTAGTTCCTTGATTATATAAGGGATAAAAGGAAGGGAACTAAAATCCCGAACTCGCGGCAAACCACCTTTCACTCTTCACTTTCCAAGATACCGAATAAACCGACAGTCTCAAAAACCGCCTTAGAGAGTGACTTGGGAGCAGATTACAGCTTGGATGAATACTCCTGTATAACGCAAACAGGCTCATCCATAGAAGGACGAGCCCGTTAATTCTTGTATGTAAGAATAGAAAAGCTTGTCGTAAGCCGGGTTCTGTACTCTCAGGTGGTGATAACGGGGTTTAGCCCTCCCACGGCGAAAGTGACAATCATCTATCTAGGCCACGCATTGCTACGTGGCTCCAGCGACCAACCCGAACGCGCCTCGAGCTAAGGCTGTGCCTTTAAGCACTGCGTTCCTCCTAGGTCTTGCTCCAGATGGGGTTTACCAGGACGTAAGTCGCCAGACATCCTCGTGGTCTCTTACACCACGGTTCCACCCTTACCTGTTCGCATATCTGGATAACCAGATCTGCGTCATCGGCGGTCCATTTCTGTGGCACTAATCCTTCAACTCGCGTTGACTGGACGTTATCCAGCATCCTGCTCTATGGAGCCCGGACTTTCCTCCCGTTATCGAATGTGAACATTCGATAACCGGCGATTGTCTGACAAACTTTCCTACATCACTTCATAGTATACATTAGGAATGGGCATCATCACAACTCACAGTTTCTGTAAACGATACCTTGTGTCACATAAATTGGAATGGGTCGGTATTCAATTCAGATGGACTAACTTTCGTTGCATAGCCAGCCTTCCATAACTTCTCTTGTACAATATTAGCAACAGCGGGCTTCAACAACTTCTCAATGTTATGACCTGCATCAATGATGTTCATTCCAGCAACTAATGCATCGTGAGCTGTATGATAGTCGATATCTCCGGTGATCAACACATCGGCCCCAGCGAAGATTGCTGCCTTCACATAGTCTCGACCTGAGCCTCCTAGAACAGCTACCTTCTTGATTAGCTGATTCGGATCACCTACGATACGAACGACAGGAACATCATATGCAGTCTTTATCACCTTCACAAAGTCGGATAATAATTGTGGCACGGATAGTTTGCCAACACGACCAATACCCTGATCATTATGTGTTTCTTGAAGAAAGCTCAATTGTTCAAGACCAAGCATTGCCGCTAAGATATCATTTACGCCACCCGTAGCAACATCTAGATTCGTATGAGCAATATAGACAGCAATATCGTTCTTAATTAAAGATTCGTACAATTTACCAACTGGGAAATCCAAACACAAATGTTTGACCGGACGGTACATAATGGCATGATGAGCGATGATTAACTCTGCTTGCATATCAATAGCCTCGGATACAACGTCAGGAGTCACATCAAGTGCTATAAGTACCTGTGACACTGGCTTATTCAATGTCCCTAACTGAAGACCAATGGGGTCGTCGACAAACGCATAATGCTTCGGAGCTAATTGCTCCATAAATTGTATGATGGTTTGCCCATTCGCGATCATAATATTCCCTCCTACTGTAAATTAAACAGTCGTGACTCCTGGAAATTAAACTGTCGTGACTAACAAGGGAGTTTAATTGGAAGTCGATCCGTATCGAGTAGTCTTTTGAATTGGAAGTCGATCCGTCTTGAGAAACAAGTGTGTTTAATTGGAAGTCGATCCGTCTTGAGAAGCACTCCTGATCGATATGATCTCAGCTTCAAGCTGCTTTCTTTTGACTAACGATTCGGCTTGCTCCGACCTGCTTAAATGGTTAATAATCCATTCTCGTTTGCCGATCTCTTGAAGCCACTTGGCCTTGAAGGTTAAATTAGATTCACGGATGAGATACGGTCCCATCAGCTTCAGTAAATAAGAATTCACAGGAAATCCATTCGATCGAACAAAAGGTTTGTATAAATCGTCTTGTTCTCGCTTCAATGCGTCCATATTAGCAGGAACAGCAATAAGTATCTCGTATATGAGTCCGTCTTCTTCCAGTATATACTCCTCTTGAAGCAACCAATTTTCTTGAATGAACCATTCTCTTAAAGCTATCTCCCCTACATTGGGCTGAACAATGAGACGTTTCACACCTGTAAGATGATGAAGACCTTGCTCAAGAATGCTAACCATCGTTGAACCGCCCATACCTGCAATAACAATCGTATCCACTTCATTCGCACCTAACACAGATAACCCGTCACCATGACGTACACTTATGATGTGTTCCAGATTATTTAGTTGGACTTGTTTGCTTGCAGCAAGGAATGGTCCTTCATTTAACTCACCTGCAATCCCACTTTTAATTATACCTTGTTGAGCCAAATATACCGGTAAAAGTGCATGATCTGAACCAATATCTGCGATTCGACTTCCTTCCGGAACTTGATTAGCTATCATTGTTAACCTAAGTGATAGTTTGACTTGTGTATACTTTTCTTTCATTATCTTGTTATCCACTCTTCCGTTTTGGGTTTTCGTAATAGTAACCAGATGATAATCGCTAAGCATAATATTTTGCTAATAATACCGGTGATCAATATGAGATAAGAGATATCGACGAATAGTCCATATCCTTCTGGAATGAGGAAGAACATACTCGAGATAACAATTAACAACCAACCGTTTATCCGATCAGTAACTAGACGACTCCTACCCAACATGAATAAAATAATGAACATAGGTATAGCATACAGTTGAAGAATGTACCACTTAGGGTCAGGATGAATCCAGTGGATCAACATCGTATATGCCATAATCATATAAGCCCATCCACAAAATTGTAGTAAGGTTATTCGTGCAAATAAACCAATTAGAATCCATACTCCACCACTAAAGACGATGGTGCAGATAACCGCAGGAGCGCTCTGCCAACCATTAATACCCAATATGAGCTCACCTAAGAATAATAATAGCATAGATGCTAAGCCGACATAAATATACGCTGTTGTTGGTTTGCTCTGACGTTTAACTATGCCTATACTATAAATAATCCCAATAATAATAAGTGAGATACCGATTTGCATCACCGGATGAAAAGAGGTAAAATACAGGGAACAAACCAAAAATAAGGAGATTAAGCTAAGGATGAGGAAAGATTTCCTGAATATCTGCCAGCTACCTGATGTAGAGGAATTTCTTCCTTTAGTCTTTGATCCTACTTCCTCTTCGATATATAAGTTTTTTAAAAAATCACAATAATGCTCTGGAAGCAGCTTACTATTCCGCCAATGTTCAATTTCACTCAAGATGGTTTTCCGCTTAACAGGATCCAATCATATTCACCCCTTAACCTTGAAAAAAATGACCTACCTGCGAGCAGAAAGGTCATCCTAAGTAAACGAACTATTTTACTCCAAAAAATCCTTCAATCGTTTGCTTCGGCTTGGATGACGAAGTTTACGAAGGGCTTTGGCTTCAATCTGACGAATACGTTCACGAGTAACACCGAATACTTTGCCTACTTCTTCAAGCGTCCGTGTTCTACCATCATCCAGACCAAATCGCAATCGAAGAACATTCTCTTCACGCTCGGTTAGTGTATCTAGAACATCTTCAAGCTGTTCCTTCAACAATTCATAAGCGGCAGCATCTGCAGGTGCTAATGCGTCCTGATCTTCAATGAAGTCACCGAGATGTGAATCGTCTTCTTCACCGATTGGTGTTTCTAACGATACAGGCTCTTGGGCAATCTTCATAATCTCACGCACTTTTTCCGTGCTTAGCTCCATCTCTTGCGCTATCTCTTCTGGTGTTGGTTCCCGACCTAGCTCTTGTAAGAGTTGACGAGAAACCCGAATCAGCTTGTTAATGGTCTCAACCATATGAACTGGAATACGAATTGTCCTCGCTTGGTCAGCTATCGCACGTGTTATAGCTTGACGAATCCACCATGTTGCATACGTACTGAATTTGTAACCCTTGGTATGATCAAATTTCTCAACGGCTTTAATCAATCCCATATTACCCTCTTGGATAAGATCCAAGAATAGCATGCCCCGTCCAACATAACGTTTGGCAATACTGACCACAAGTCGGAGGTTGGCTTCGGCTAATCTACGTTTGGCCTCTTCGTCACCATCCTCAATTCGCTTCGCCAGTTGAATTTCTTCTTCAGCAGATAGCAACGGGACACGACCAATTTCCTTTAAGTACATTCGAACAGGATCATTAATCTTGATTCCCGGTGGAAGTGAAATATCATCTTCGAATGTAAATTCATCACGCTCTCTTGGTTGTCCATCTGGATCAAGCGTATTCTCTTCTTCATTCTCATTGTTCACTTCAATTCCTTGATCAGCTAATAACTCGAAGAAATCATCCATTTGTTCAGGATCTTGGTCGAATGGACTTAATCGTTCGATGATATCTTTGTAAGTGAGTGAGGAACGTTTCTTACCTTGCTCAATAAGTTGATCCTTCACTTGCTCCAATGTTAACTCAGTTTCTAATTCAGTATGCTGCTCGTTAGCCATATTCCAACTCCCTCCTCCTTGGTCGCCATACGAACGTCTATTGCTTGCGTTATATGGACTTCAGCTCTTTCTCCAAGGATATAATCTCCATTCCGATTTGCGCTGCTCTCTGCATATCACCTGATCGCATTGCTTGATTCTGTTCTTCCTTCTTTTGTCTAATTGCTTGTTGTTTAGGGAATTTCTTTATCTCTCTAATGTAATCATCAATCACCTGTGCATGAACACCTGAGCCTGTTTCAGTCATTAACATAGCACTAGCAATATTAACGAGGCTTTTGTCTTCAAGTCTGGTGATAAACCGACTGGGGTCAGGTTCATTACCTTGCGCATAATAAGCATATAGATAAGCAGCAATTGCTGCATGAGCTTCGACATGAAATTGATCTGCCAGATGTTCCTGAACATATATAGCTACTTCACGGTCTTCCATCATAACCGTTAGTAGCTTCCGTTCTGCATTGTGGTAGGCGGGAAGTAAGGAAGGTACGCCTTTCAAACCGCTTTCACCCTGCATAACATTATTCCACGGAATCTCGTTCTTATCCCTATGTCGTTCTAAATTTTGTGCCTGCTGTCGAAATTGATGTAGCTGTTCATGCAAGGCTTCCATTGTATATTGAAAGTCGACCGATAATTCTCGCAGATAAAACTCTCTCTCCGTAGGCGACTGCAATTGAGCAATGATCCTTAAAGCTGCTTGAATGTACTTAAGATTTCCTTCATCACCTCTTACCGGAATGCTTCTGCGAAGATAAATGAGTCTATATTTCGTAGCGGGAACGGCACTCTGAATAATCTGCTGTTGGAAGGCGTCTTTACCATGTTTAGCAATAAAGTCATCGGGATCAAGTCCTTCTGGTAAAAGAGCCACACTGACGATACAGCCTTCTTTCTCTAACAGATCCAAACTTTTATAAGCAGCGGATAATCCGGCTTGATCACCGTCATAACATACTATAACCTGAGCTGCTATTCTTCGAATCATACGAGCATGTGATTCGGTTAGAGCGGTCCCCATTGTGGCAACACCGTTATCTGTTCCAGCTTCCCAAGCTCGGATCACATCTCCAAATCCTTCAAAGATGACAACGACCCCAGATTTACGAATAGCTGATCTAGCGCGATGAAGATTAAACAAAGTACGGCTCTTGTTAAACACTGGTGTTTCCGGTGAATTCAAGTATTTCGGTTGACCCTCTCCAATAATACGCCCTGACAGAGCAATCGGTTTTCCTTGACTATTGTGAATGGGGAACATAATTCGATCACGGAAACGGTCTACATACCCACTATGATCTTGCTTAGCCGATATAAGTCCACCCTTCTCCATCAATTCAGAATCAAATTGATTCTTCTTTAAATATCGTACCAGTGTATCCCATGAAGCAGGTGCATAACCAATCTGAAACTCTTCTATCAGATGATCCGTGAAACCTCGAGCTCGTAAATATTCGAGAGCTGCATGACCTTCGGCAGAGTTCTTCAGCACATAATTATAAATTTTGATGGTTAGCTCATGTGCTGCTATGATTATAGAGAATTCCTTCTGTTCTTCGGTTTCTTGCTCAGAAGTTTCTTCCCATTGAACAGAAATTTGTGCTTCCTTCGCCATATGACGCACGGCCTCTGGAAAGGAATAGCCTTCGATATCCATTATAAACCTGATCACATGCCCTCCGGCCCCACAGCCAAAACAACGAAAAATTTGTTTCTCTGGTGAGACGGTGAATGACGATGTTTTCTCGGAATGGAACGGACATAGACCTTTGTAATTCCGCCCTTGCTTTGTTAGGTGAACATACTTGCCAACTGTCTCCACAATGTCGTGATGCTTGAGTACAGCGGCAATCACTTCTTCTGGAATTTTATTAGACATGTACTCCTCTATTCTGTTTAAGTGGCTTCCAAATGCCACGTATAACTATTCGCTAAACGGATTTATTCTCCTGCAAGCGGAATAAAACTTTTGTCATAGATTGTAGAAAATTATTCCGATCTTCCTCGGTAAATGCTTTAGGCCCTGAGCCGCGGGCATACTTCCCGCTTCTTCGTTGCTTGGCTAGTTCGTGCCTGCGTTCTAATAAGAAGTCAATCGTTTCGTCCTTGTATTGCTGACCACGGTTGGATAATGTGATCGCACCTTTGGCAAGGCCAATTGTCGCTAGCCCATAGTCTTGCGTAACAAGAATATCGCCACGTGATATTCGATTAGCAATATACAGATCTACCGATTGATCAGAACGATCTACCTGTACAACAGTCACACCTTCAGTAGCAGGAGCCATTCTATGATCGAAGGAGGCTACGATTACAACCTCAACCTTAAATTGTCTTCCCGCTTTAATGATCTCCGCTTTTACCGGGCATGCATCCGCATCTACGATAATCTTCATCGGTAACGACTGAGACTGAATAACGATCACCCGACATTCCTAATTTACTTATCATCATATATATACGATATAGATTGTTGAATTCCTTCAAGATAACATAAAACGTAAAAACTAAGACCAAACAATTCTGGAGAAATCAGCAAAGGAGAATATCGGCTTTGCAACTGTGGCAAGTAGTGCTAATCTCGCTTCACGGAGTTCCATATTGTCAGACATCACCATTACCGCATCGAAATAGGCATTAATCCGATCCTTCAGTTCAGTTAGTTTTTGCAATGCTTCAGCCTCGTTACCCTGTTGCATCTTCTCTATATATAATATATGAACGGATTGTGACAGTTCGCACAGATCAAATTCAGCTTTTTCTTCGAATATTGCTGTATTCATAAGATCGCCGCTCGACTTGGCAGCTAAATTATGAACGCGATTGAAGGCATCCACTATCGATTTGGCATCAGTCATTTCAAGAAAGTCTGCGAGTACTTGTGCTTTCCGAATAACAACAGGTACAGAGTCTATCCCTGGATCCATGACCGCATCTGCTATATCATAACGAACTTTATCAGAGAGAATATTCTTTATTCGAAGAGAGAAGAAGTCATACATATTTGAAACAATCTCATCACTCATCCGTTTTAACGGAATATGCTGTTGAATAACTTCTAAGGCACTTCGGAATAAATCACTTAAGGTTATCGGAAGATTGTGCTCAATTAATATTTGAACAATGCCTGTCGCTTGTCGACGCAGTGCATAAGGATCCTGCGAGCCTGTTGGAATAATACCAATCGAGAAGCAGCCAGCAATCGTGTCCATCTTATCAGCCATACTGACGATCGCACCAACGATAGATGCTGGCACCTGATCTCCGGCAAATCGCGGCTGATAATGCTCATTCATCGCCCAAGCCACTTGCTCAGATTCACCAAGCTTACGCGCATAATCTTCACCCATAACACCTTGAAGCTCTGGAAATTCATACACCATCTGGGAAACAAGATCGAATTTGCATATCTGAGCAGCCCGTTGTATTAATGGCAGTTGCTCTTGGTCCACGTTAATGAGCTGGGCAATTCGATTAGCCAATTGTTCAATTCGGCGCACCTTATCCCCAATCGTACCCAATTCTTCATGGAATACAATCGTCTCTAATCGCTTCAAAGCATCGCTAATCTGCATCCTCTGATCTTCTTCGTAGAAGAATTTAGCGTCTGATAATCGGGCCCGCAGTACTTTCTCATTCCCTCTAGCCACTTGCTCTAGCGCTTGTGCATTACCGTTACGAATAGTTGCAAAGTAGGGCAATAGCTGGCCATTGTCGTCCAGGACAGGGAAATATCGTTGGTGCTCACGCATCGATGTAATTAATACCTCTTGGGGGATCGTGAGAAACTCAGGTGCGTAATTCCCATAAAGGATTGTAGGATACTCGACTAAGAACAATACTTCTTCTAATAAATCTTCCTTCATAGCAATATGCCAGCCTTTATTAGCAGCCAAGCTTTCTATTTGTTGAACGATCATCTGTTGACGTTGATCGATATCTACAATGACATGCTGCTCACGCAAACGTTCAACATATACATCTGGCGAGTTAATCTCAGTATCAGCACCGAGGAAGCGATGGCCCTTACTCCATCGGCCAGCTACAACACCAGTAATTTCTAACGGAATCACATCTGAACCGAACAAGGCAACCATCCAGCGAATGGGACGAATAAATTTGAGTTCATAGGAACCCCATCGCATATTCTTAGGAAATACCATCGATTGAATTAATTCCTGCAAATGAAGTGATAGCAACTGTAAGGTAGGTGCTCCCTTGCTAATCTTTCTTGCATATATATATTGTACATCAGCTATTTCCTTCACATACACATCTTGCTCGGTCACACCTTGACCCTTCATAAAGCCAAGTGCTGCTTTCGTCCATTGCCCAAGATCGTCCTTAGCAATTCGTAGAGAAGGCCCCTTCACTTCTTCATCCAAATCCGATTGTTGCTCATACACATCATTAATCATAACAGCCATTCTTCTTGGCGTTGCATACAATTGAACGGTGGAGAAGGGAATTCTGGAGTCAGTTAGCCACTTCGTCAACTTCTGCTCAAGCTGCTCGGCGGCTCCACGAATAAATCGTGCTGGCACTTCCTCCATGCCGATTTCCAATAACAGCTGTCTAGTCATGGATAATCGCCCCCTTGTCTTGTAATAATGGGAAGCCTAGACGTTCTCTCTCTTCGAGGAATGTCTGTGCAATCTGCCGCGCCAGGTTACGAACTCGCACAATATATCCTGTTCGTTCCGTAACACTTATGGCACCGCGAGCATCCAGTAAATTAAAGGAATGAGAACACTTTAATACATAATCATATGCTGGGAACACGAGCTTCTCAGCCATCGCGCGGCGTGCTTCCTCCTCATACATATTGAACAGTGAGAATAACATCGTTGCATCGGATACCTCGAATGTATACTTGGAATGCTCAAACTCGGCTTGATGGAATATATCACCATACGTAATTCCATTCACCCATTCAAGCTCATACACATTCTCTTTATCTTGAATATAGGAAGCAAGTCGCTCTAGACCATATGTAATTTCCACAGCAACTGGATTCGCATCAATACCGCCTACTTGTTGAAAATAAGTAAATTGCGTAACTTCCATCCCATCCAACCAAACTTCCCAACCAAGTCCCCAAGCACCTAACGTCGGTGCCTCCCAGTTATCTTCAACAAAGCGGATATCGTGTAATAACGGATCAATTCCTAACAGTCTCAGACTGTCTAGATATATTTCCTGAATATTATTAGGCGATGGCTTCATGATGACCTGGAATTGATGATGCTGATATAATCGATTCGGATTCTCTCCATACCGGCCATCTGCAGGTCGGCGTGATGGTTCAACATAGGCGACATTCCACGGTTCTGGTCCAATACTGCGTAAGAAGGTCATCGGATTCATCGTGCCCGCGCCCTTCTCCACATCATAAGGCTGAACGATCATACAGTTCTGATTCGCCCAGAATTGCTGAAGTGTTAATATCATCGTTTGAAAATTCATCCAGTACCCTCCTCGTAAATTATAACTTTGTGCCAAACAATGAGTTTAATTTGCAGCCTATCCCTGAATAAACACCAGCGGTTAGCGAGGTTGTTTACTTCAGACCACACAGTGTGTGGGGATGCCTAGAGTTATCTAGTGCCTCATTATGCTTAAATAGCGTATTGTCTATTATGCACATCAAAAAACTCCCGTTCCTGCGTCTAAAATCAGACATAGGGACGAGAGTTCTCTCCCGCGGTTCCACCCTAATTGGCAGCATCCTACAAGTAGGATCGCCCTCTTTTCACCGAACTAGCACTCCGGATTGCCTTTCATCGGGACGTAATTACTAGGCTTACACGATCCCCAGCTCGCTTAAATTACGAAACTCGACTACTCTTCTCCATCACTGTGCAACTTTACATTGGTAAGTATTATAGCATGTCCTCTAAACCTAGTCAAAAATAGGATATAACAACTACATACCGTACTTTTCCATCTGATCCATCACATGTTGTGAACGCCATTGTATACCGATATGCGCATCTAGAAAAGCACGCATGACCTGTTTCAATAGCAGCTTGGTTTCGGGCTTCACTTCCACTTTGCCCAAACGATTGAGATCGACTCTGGCTAATAGCCGAAGTAATTTTAGCAGCCCCTCAGTAATGGTTATTACTTGTTGGACATTACTTACACAGTTCTCACAGACCAAGCCTCCAAGCTGAATATTCAGCCGCGGATAATCGGTATCAGCTCCACACGATGAGCATTCATCAAAATTTGGTGCATACCCCGCTTGAATGAGCATCTTCATCTCGAACAGATGTGTGATCATCTGCGCGTCTTTTCCTTCCTCAATACCATCAAGCGCAGCTCTTAATTGTTCATAGATATAAGGATTAGGCTCATTATCGGTTAGTATGCGATCAACCATCTCAGCCATATATGCACTATAAGCAGTAAGAATCAAATCTGCTCTCAGTCGATGGTGACTCGATAAGATATCAGCGTGATTCAATGTACCCATCTGGGTACCGGTCTTGAAGAACACAAATTCGCCGTATGTGAATAGCTGAGTAATCGCGGAGTGCCTGCTGTTCATCTTCTTGGCACCCCTGACCATTACACCGACTTTACCGACATCACGGGTGAATAATGTAATGATCTTGTTGCTCTCCCCATAATCCATACTACGTATGACAATACCTTCAATGCGGTGCAACATACAAATCGCCTTCTCCCAACGATTGGTTATCCATTTATATCAAATTGCCTGTAGTTTGTTGATCCTCCTCATCCATAAACTCATCCTCAGCATCTTGATTCGTATTTAGTAGATGCATATCTTTATATAGCAGGTAAGCATCGACATCTCCAGTTAGTGTAAAATACTCCCACGAAAAAGTTCGCATTCGGTATCCATCCTCTCGAAAATGACTATGCAGTTGTTATATGGTTAGGATGAGACGAACAGGGTAAAAGTATGCCTTGGAATGTCTCCCAATTTAACAGTAAGATATGAACAAGCTTACTCGTTACGGTAGCCAAGATCCTTCAATGAACGCTCATGATTACGCCAATCCTTCTTCACCTTCACCCATATTTCCAAGAACACTTTGGAGCCTAATAACTTCTCGATATCCTGTCTGGCTAACTGACCAACTTTCTTCAGTAGCGCTCCCTGCTTACCAATGATAATCCCTTTCTGTGAATCCCGCTCGACGTAGACGACGGTAGATATATGAACAATGCCGTTGTCCTCGACCTTCATATCTTCAATAAAAACAGCAATGGAATGAGGGATTTCTTCATGTGTGAGGTGAAGAATTTTCTCTCGAACGAGCTCCGCACAGATGAATTGCTCTGGGTGGTCGGTGATCTGATCAGACGGATAGTATTGTGGTCCTTCTGGCAAATACTTGGTAACAACCTTGAGTAAAGTATCCACATTATGACCTGCTAATGCAGAAATCGGTACGATATCAGCGAATGGGTATAAATCTTTATAGGCGGTTATTGCTTCGAATACATTCTCAGGTTGAACCTTATCAAGCTTATTAAGTACAAGGATGACAGGAGTTTGTACGTTCTGCAGACGCTCAATAATAAATCTGTCTCCACCACCCAAACCATCTGCAATATCGGCAAGAAACAAGATGACATCCACTTCTTCAAGTGCACCTAAGGCAGATTTCATCATATAGTCGCCGAGCTTGGACTGTGCTTTATGAATACCCGGTGTATCAAGGAACACAATTTGATGATCATCCTTTGTATATACCCCATGGATTTTATTACGAGTGGTTTGTGGCTTGTCAGACATAATAGCAACCTTCTGGCCAAGCACTTGATTCATCATTGTTGATTTGCCCACATTGGGTCTTCCAATAATGGCTGCGAATCCGCTGTGAAATTTACTCTTCGTCTTTGATGTGTTCATGAATACTGCCTCCTGATATATGTAACGAATTGGGGCCGAATGCGCCTGGCAACAATTGAGCGACAGTACTCTCTACCCATTCGCCATGTAAATTGCCCATGTATATAGGCATGTCGGGGGGACAGAGCTCGATGAATACTTGACGGCATACGCCACAGGGACTAACAGGGCCATCCGTTTCTGCGACAACTGCCATCATTCGAAAGCTGCCTGCTGTTGCGCCATCAGCTATCGCACGGAATAAAGCGGTTCGCTCCGCACAATTGGTAGGACCATATGCTGCATTCTCAACATTGCAGCCTGCATGTATATGTCCATTACTGTCCAATAGAGCAGCACCGACCTTGAATCTAGAATATGGAACATACGCATTGTTCCTGACTGCAATCGCTACTTCCTTCAACTTTAGGATGTCCATCTCCATGTGATTCCTCCAATAATATGGCTGCCTACAATGATAATGCCTACAGCAATAGCAAACAGTGCACATATTAATACTGCTGCCGCAGCGCAATCCTTAGCCGCCTTTGCAATTGGATGCTGATTGGGCATAGCCAGATCAACTGTTTTCTCAATCGCAGTGTTCAATAATTCACTAACGATAACGAGTGTTATCGCGAGGAACATTAAGATCAGTTCGATTGCAGATAAATCAATGACGATAGCAACAATGAGCGCAATGACAGCGATCGCTGTATGGATTCGCATATTACGTTCATGAATGAAACTGAAACGATACCCATCACGAGCGTGACGAAGACTGTCTATCAAGCGCATTAGCTGTTCACCTCGTCAATCCAATTTGCGACAATACTCGGTCCTGCTTCGCAATCATCGTCTGTTCCGCTTCCTCATCCTGATGATCATAACCGATCAAATGAAGGAATCCATGAACGAATAAGAAGCCGATTTCTCGCTCTAAGGAATGACCGTATTCCTTACTCTGTTCCAGCGCACGCGGAATCGAGATAATAATATCACCTAATAATAGTCCTTCAGGAGCTTGTTCCCAATCCTCGTCGTTGAACACAATTAACGGTTCATCTGCTTCATTCTCAGTTAATGCGAAGGAAAGCACATCCGTCACTTTATCCAATCCACGATAGTTCTTATTTAATTCGCGGATGGCTTCATCATCCACGAACGATAAGGCCACTTCGCCATCCTTAATACCTTCCATCTCCCCAGTAAGATGCAGAATCATCTTAAGCTTATCGATCCAATTACCAGGGATCTCTTCCTCCAATTCGCTGTTCCATTCTAGTGTTAAACTCATAACTCTGCACCCCTTAAAGAATGATTAGATAAATCTTCCGGATATTCGATCCTTGAATGGAATATCCCTAATAGTGTTTCCTTGAGACTCCGTGCTACTAAATCCAATTCCTTCATCGTTAAATCACACTCATCGAGTTGTCCGTCATCAAGGCGGGCTTTAATGATTCTGCGAATCATCGTATCAATTTGTTCCTTGGTTGGATTCCGCATGGAACGTACAGCTGCTTCTACACTGTCAGCAATTCCCACGATTGCAGCTTCACGTGTTTGGGCTTTGGGACCTGGATATCGATATTCACCCACATCAATAACGGTCTCGACTTCACTATCCTGTTCTAATTGCTTCAATGCTTTGTGATAGAAAAATGCTAATAATGTTGTGCCATGATGCTGTTCAGCAATATCGCGAATCGGTTTAGGCATACGATGTTGGAGTAGCATTTCTACACCATCACGTGCGTGAGCAATAATGATGGACTTACTTAGAGATGGGTCCATCTGATCATGCGGGTTCTCGATATTCGTCTGATTTTCTATGAAATAGCTAGGACGTTTGGTTTTCCCAATATCATGATAGAAGGAACCAACGCGACACAATAATCCATCAGCTCCAATAGCCTCTGCAGCCGATTCTGACAAATTACCAACCATCACACTATGATGATACGTGCCTGGCGTCTCGGTGAGAAGCTTGCGAAGTAAAGGGTGATTCGGATTCGAGAGCTCTACAAGTTTCAGTGGAGATAGAATACCAAAACCGATTTCAAAGAAGGGAAGTATTCCAATAACGAGAACCGCCGTAATCATTCCCCCAGCAGCAGAGAAGGCGATCGAATACATTACATCCTTGAATGTGTATGAATCCTCTATTAATATTATAGAGATAGAAGATATCGTCGCAAATGCAGAAATCAATATGCCTGCTCTTAATATCGTTGACCTCTGACTAGCTTTATGAATAGCAAAAATCGCTACCAAACATACGACTGCTGTTACAAAACCATAGCGGTAATCGAATAGCAGATCATTACGAACATTCAAAATGATACTCGCAAGTATACTGAATATCAGCGAAGAGATAAAGGCAAGCTTGGCATCCAATAAAATCGTGATCAGAATGCTTCCTAGTGCCACGGGCGCCATATAACCGATAAATGGGAAATTCTCCTTCTGACCTAGTGATATAATAACGATGCTAATCATAGTGAGTATGTTGATGATTAGAAGCATAAACAGATGTCCATTGTTGACTAGGATGGCAAGCTGACTTTGACGTATGAACATGTACAAGCCAAATACAAACAAGGACACCATGATCAACGTTCCAATATTAGGCCAAAGATTTGTTGCCTTCTTCAGCACACCTAAATCCTGCAGGAGACCATAATCTTCCTCCGAAATTCGATCCCCTTGGGCGATGAGTACATCACCTTTCTGGACGAAGATCGGTTCAGTCGATTCTGCTGCTAGGATTCTAGCTTCCTTCGTAGCTTCTTCATCATTAAAGCGATTCGATGTCAGTGCAAATCTGGCTATCTCTTGCACGATTTCTCTGGCATTCTTGTTCGTCAATTGTGAAGCATTTACCATCTCAGGTACCTTCGCTCGTGAAGCGACAGGATCATTATTCCGATCAATCATCAGTCTGGTAACGATGCTCTTCGTGACCGTTTTCATCTCTGATATTTCCTGCGCAGAGATTCTTGGTATCTTGAAGTAGGCTTCCTCCGGTATACGATATTCATAGTCTGTCAATTGAGCCTGAATTTCTTCAAGCATCGCCTCTTTGTATATATCACGATTATCACGAATATATAAATCTGTATAATCTTTGAATAATTGCGGGAATTCATTACGATATATCGCAATCTTATCATCATTGCTTACTAAGTTATCTGGGTTAAGCTGCTCGATCTTGTTATAGACCATCTCTACAATTTGTTCATTCCGCAGCTGAATGACAGTTTGAACGGGCTGCACATCTTCAGATGCATCTGCTTGAGCGCGTAAGGTCGCGGGTTTATTATCAATCGTACGTGGTGCTATAATCGTCTTACTACTGATCCCATTTAGTTCAATATCATAAGTCTCTTGTATCAATTTGGGAGATACGGACAGGTAGAAAAGCACAATAAAGCAGAAAAATAATAGAACACGAATACTCCTGCTATTCCTCCAGCTGCTCACCTTTTGGCGCCACTTATTCTGTTGAATTCGATTTATGTTAGGTTCCATCGGGCTACCGTCCTTTCTTGTCCTGTAGGGAAAGAAGAAATCACCGGTGCTTAGTCGGTTCTTTACTATAGGCAACAATGATTTTCTGTACCAAGGCGTGCCTGACAACATCCTGTTCCGTTAAGTAGACGAAACCGATTTCCGGGATATCCTTCAATATACGTTCAGCCGCGAATAACCCAGACTGCTTGCCGGAAGGTAAGTCGATCTGTGTGACATCGCCTGTTATGACCATCTTAGAGCTAAAGCCAAGACGCGTCAGGAACATCTTCATCTGTTCTGGTGTAGTGTTCTGAGCTTCATCAAGGATGATAAAAGAATCATCTAAGGTACGTCCTCGCATATAAGCAAGCGGCGCTATCTCTATAATACCACGCTCCAGTGATTTTGCGACCTGTTCGGGGCCCATCACATCATTCAATGCATCATATAGCGGGCGTAGGTAAGGATCCACCTTCTCTTGTAAATCTCCTGGCAGGAAACCTAGGCTCTCCCCAGCTTCGACGGCTGGTCTGGTTAGCACAATGCGTTTGACCTTGCCTTCCTTAAGAGCAATAACCGCTAATACTACTGCTAAGTAAGTTTTACCCGTTCCTGCTGGACCAATTCCGAAGACAATATCATTCTTCTTGATGACCCCCACATAATGGCGTTGTCCCAAGGTTTTCACACGAATCGGCTTGCCTTTATAAGCAATGATCAATTCACCCTTGAACAAATCAAGCAATTGTTCAGCTTGCATCTGTTTCGCTAGATCAAACGCATATTGCACATCACGATCTGAGAGAGCGTAACCTCCCCTTACAAGCCCAAGCAGCACCTGAAATAATTGAACAAGCGAATCTACATCCGACATTTTCCCTTGAATGACGATCTCAGCATCACGGGTTTGAATATGGGCTTCGGTCTGGCTTTCGATGAGATGGAGGAATTTATCCTGAGGTCCGAATATCGCTAGACCTTCCGTTGCATTGTGCAATTTAATGGTGGCTGTCTCTGTAGTATCCGACAATAGCTTCATTCTCCTTGAATAATAAGAAGTTCAGTACTAATTTCTTGTTCAACCTCAAATAGTACTTTCATATAAACTTTACCACCTTCGATCTTTTCATGCAAAATTTTTTCGTCATGTATACGCGCGTTGTCACCAGATTTCATAACGATATCGGTACGAGCTTGGGTTAACCCAATCACTTTGGCGTCCTTAATTGCAATATCCTCCTTATCAATACGCACCTCTCTAATCTCCTCACGAATCCAACCAATGGGGAGGACATAATCCCTCCATTGAATCGTTTTCCGCTTCGAATCCGATTGCGATGCCGCAAAGGGTAATTTTCCATATCCAGTTAATTGCAACGCACGATTTCCAATAACGAAGTACTGACGAACTTTGGATTGCCCTGTGTATACTTTATGCTGATGAGAGAGCGGTGCTTGAATATTATATATGTGCCAGACCAAGCCTCTGACCTTACCTTCTGCTACAACCACATGCTTATTCTCTTCACTACCAGTAATTCCTGAAACCAGGATATCACCTTTCTTCACTTTCATATGAGGCTTAACCATCGGACGGCCACGTTCCACGAATATGTCTGTAACGACAGCATCCACGTTCGATACGAGATGGCGGGGATTCATCAATGGCTTGGGTTCCGGCGAAGTTTGTTCAACAACCTGAATGCGGACCCTAGTACCTTTCACCTCAACGCCAACCCATGCGGCTCCTGGCAGAGCGTCGGTAAATGCACGAGATAGCACCTCAGGCTCCTGTAGCTTGAACTTCCATTGAAAAGGATGAATACCTTGTTGCTCAGCAACTGTCATAATCTCATCGTACGAAATTCGTTCATTCCCTTCCACATCTACACGCCACACCAGCTGGGAGAGCACATAAATTCCTAATATGAACAGCACTAATCCCATCGTAAAGAATAGCCTCGCCTCCATCTTATTGAGTAAGAATGGAAGACCCAACCGAGAATGAACATGCATCGTACAGCCTGTCTGTCTTAATATGCTTTTAAATCTGAAGAACGAATTAAGATCGGTAAATACTCTGACACTCGTCGGGCTTGTCCGATTCATATGCCATATATGGCAGCCACTATCAATCGCTGCATTCATAAACGCCTCAATTTTGTTTCCTCGAATGTCTACAGCCACATATCCACGAACAAACATGAATAATTTAAAGTGCACGGTTGTCCCTCCTCAAACGATAAGATATTCCGCTCTATGGCGGGGTATCAGCTTTACTTCTTGATGTACTCAACTCTCTGAATCGTACCCTCGATATATACTTCGTTCTTGAGAATATTGTGAATCACTAGATTCTCACCAGCGATTTCCAATGCTCCCCCTTCAAATCGGAGACGGAGCAGCTGATCACTAAATAAATCTAATCCCCGATGATTCTCAATCGTGATCTGGACATTGCCAATCATCGTGATCCGAGGCATATCGAAGAGGAGGTCCTGGGGTAAATCCATTATGGTGACTGCAAGATTGCGGATACTCTTTCGTAAGCGACGCATAAGATTGTTATCCCCCTAGAAGCACAATACTGTCCCAATACTCCTACCAAGGTATGCGAAATAATTAGTAAATATGAGAAGTACCGAAGTGCCTCTACTGCAAATTAATCCGGAAAAAGTAAAAAAAGGCTACTGCCTAAGTCAGTTCGACTTAAGTAGTAGCCTTTCTTATCTCTGCATTTATTGAAGATGCTGCTGGACAACCTGATTAACTAGTTTGCCATCTGAGCGACCCTTCACTTTAGGCATTAACGCGCCCATTACTTTTCCCATATCGGCTTTGGTAGAGGCCCCTGTTTCCTGAATCGTCTGCTTAACAATGACCGTAATTTCTTCTTCGGTTAACTGTGTTGGCATATATTCAGCAATAATCTCGAGTTCCACCTTGAGAGCGTCCACTAGATCATCGCGGCCAGCCTTTTCGAAATCCTGGAGGGAGTCCTTCCGCTGTTTGAGCTCGCGGTTTAGAATATCTAGCACTTCGTTATCATCCAACGATCTGCGCAGATCTATTTCCACATTTTTGATCGATGATCGAACCATACGGATGACGGATAGTCTAAACTTCTCCTGGTTTCTCATCGCTTGCTTCATATCGTCGTTCAAACGTTCACTTAAACTCATTACGGGATAAACCTCCTAATTCCGGGCAAAAGCATGGAGCTTCAAACACTAAAACTTTTTCCGTTTAGCAGCAGCTTCGGATTTCTTCTTCCGCTTTACGCTCGGCTTGTCATAATGCTTACGCTTTTTTACCTCGGCGAGAACACCGTCTTTTGCGATGGTACGCTTGAAGCGGCGAAGTGCAGCATCAATCGTTTCATTTTTGCGAACTTTCGTTTCAGACACCAGTTTTCCCTCCCTCCGACCATAACGCACAATCCCAAGGATAAACGGCTTCACCGTCCGAAAGTTTTCGTTAGAAAACTCTCTTCGTAAGCATATGCTTAAGGACGAGAGCGTTTACCGCAGACGACTTAAAGAAAGTGAAGTGAAAACTTTTACCTTCTTATTCGTTAAATAAACACGGGATATCAAACTACATTATATGTTAAACCGAAACCGAGTGTCAACCTACGAAATGTGAGTTTTTATACCCCTTCTGAATTGACCGAGAGCAGTGCTAGTTTTTCCCCACCTAGAAGATGATAATGGAGATGATAGACTACCTGTCCACCATCAGCATTGCAATTATTGACTAGGCGAAAACCCCGCTCAGCGGTTCCGAGATCACGAGCAATCTGTTGCGCTGCTTGATGAATTTCCGTAATATAGTGCCAGTCCTCTGCTTGGAAATCATTCAACGTCGGAATATGCTTCTTCGGAATAATCACAATATGGATCTTGGCTAGAGGCACAATATCCCGAAAAGCCACAACGAATTCATTCTCGAATACTTTGGTGCTCGGCAGTTCACCACGAATAATTTTGCAGAAAATACAATCAGCTACTAGTAACATAGAATCCTCCTTATATGCCCAAATGGGCTGAAACAGATTTGAAAGTAAATGATCAGTGGTTGAGATAACGATCACGATTCTGAGAATAATGCTGTATGTCCAATACATAACGGTGGGCTAGGTCAATTATTATCAATGAAAGTTGGATTTTTCTCGTGATCACTAGAATTTTCCCGCATTAGAGGTCCGAGAGGACCTTATTATCGACGAAACGCTGGAATTTCAACATGTTAGAGGACTTAGAGGGCCTTAAGAAAACTTAAAGCTTCTCAACCACACTCCATTTAAGTATCAGCTCAGAAATAGAGGCTTCATAGGCCGTTATTTCACGAAAAGTAGGCGTTATGTTAACTAATAAGGCCCCGAAAGTCCGTTAGTAATTGCATCGACTTGCTACTTCACCTCTTTGCTATCCTCATACAAACAATTCCCTAAAACAAAGCCATAAAACAAATCCATACATAAATATGTGAAACTTAGTCTCCAACTCAAATAATCATACCGAAATATTACATGGAGATCAAATGTGATCCGTCAAAGAAATACAATACCTTTTCTCTAACCTTCTTACCGGTTATCGCTTCAATTGCTTTGGTATAAAGATCAATTTGAATCCGATATCTTCCTGCAATTACAGTGGGATGACCTTGGACCGCATCTGTCTTGAAATCCAACAGCACCAGCTCACCCTCCTCCTCGAACAGGCAGTCGATGACCCCTTGGATCAGCACAATTTCTTCGCCTACCTCACGAGTAGCATCTGGATGGAGCTCCGCAACAGGTAGTCCGTAGCTGAAAGGAACCTCTCGTTGAACATGGGTTGAAGCTAGCAACCGTTGGCCTATATCCGTTTGAAAAAAAACACTGATGATCTCAGGACGAATGATTTCACGCTGCTCCTCACCGAGTACCTGCTGTTTAACTAGATGTTGAAGCGTCTGCTCGACTAATTCCACATTTACTGGTGCAACTAAAGGGATATGCTGCATGACCGAATGATATACAGTCCCTCTCTCTGCTGCATTCATACCTTGGCTCTCTATAAACTTCGGCCTTCTGAGCATTGCTGTTTGATACCGTTGAGTAGACTGTGTAGTTTGTGTAGTTTGTGTAGTTTGTGCAGATAATGTTGAGGTCCCATCAGATTTTCCCGCAGTTATATCGATTTCTTCATCTGCAGTATCACTTACTTCTAGCTCCATGAGTCGTTTTAATTCCGTAACCGATGTCTTCGAATAATACGTTGTAGCTTGTGTGTACCGATATCGCCATTCTAAGCGCTCCTGCACGACTTGCTCTCTCATTACTGCCTCAACTTGCATAGATGGCAAGATTAGCACACTAGAGGCCATAGAAGCTTGTACAGGCTCAAATTCAGCAACAGCGTCTAGCCTTGCTGTATCCTCTATCAATCGGGTGACAGCAGCCTCCTGCCAAATCATCATCTCACTCAAGGGGACGACGACCATTGTCCATCTCGAGCGCTCTTGCTCGGCATCGATCAGTTGAGTGTCACCGAGTACCCATTCGTCGCGGATAGCAGAGAGCGCAGGATGTCTGAGTACAGCGGGGCCGATCCAATCTAGATAGGTTTTGGCTTGAGTGACCATATACGTGGGCAACGCAAGCTCTCTTTGCTTCAATGAGGCGGACCACTTGCTTAATATGCGTTCTGGGTTACGTGTAGACCCAATGAGAATAAGCTTCTCTCTAGCACGTGTTAGCGCGACATAGAGAATACGCATTTCTTCTGCTAAACTCTCTAGTCGAGTACGTCTTCTGATCGCAAGATAAGGAAGCGATGGATAGCTAGTTCGCAATACAGGGTCTACGATCTTAGGTGCAAAGCCAAGCTCCTTGTGCATTTGGAAATCACCTTGCATGTCCTTAAGATTAAATTGCTTGGACATCCCCGCTACGAACACGATCGGAAATTCCAACCCCTTACTCTTATGGATTGACATGATGCGAACAACGTCCTCTTGTTCACCCATGACTTTGGCCGCACCCAGATCGCCACCATTGTCCTGCATTCGCTTAATGAATCTTAAGAACCGGAATAAGCCACGCAATGAGGTGGATTCAAACTGTCTAGCACGATCGTACAGCGCCTTCAGATTAGCTTGTCGCTGCGTTCCGCCAGCTAAGCCACCGATATAGTCATAATAGCCTGTCGTACGGTAAATACGCCATAATAACTCCGATAAGTCGCCCTGACGAGATTCGGTTCTCCATAGCTCAAGCTGCTGTAAGAACGCTGAGAGCTTATCTCGTATATCCGTGTCTGGTGTTACCTCCAACTGCATAAACCCTAGAACGGCCTCATAGAAGGGCGCAGACTTGTCCTGCAAACGAATGCACGCGAGCTGTTCGGCTGTCAATCCAACTAAGGGTGATCGAAGAACGCCCGAGATCGGAATATCTTGGTAGGGATTATCAATGACCTTGAGCAGCGACAACATCACATCGACCTCTATTGCCTCGAAGTAACCACCAGATAATTCAGCATAAGATGGGATGCCTGCTAATCTTAATTGTTCAACAAGTACAGGGGCCCATTGGCGAGTTGCACGAAGCAGGATCACGATATCCCGATATGTAACGGGTCGCGGTGTACCTGTGTCCTTATCAGTCATATAGAAAGGCTTACCTTCAAAGCCTAATAGCTCCTTGATCTTCAATGAGATGAAACGAGCTTCCAACTCCACCGTCTCCAACTCAAATGCATCTTCTGTCGGGGTATTGGTATCCTCTTCGTCTTGCGATCCGGAAGTGGATTGATCCATATCTTCCCCCGCAGCTATAGCTTCGTCCGTACGATGGAGCAAGAAGATGTCAATCGCTGTAGCCTCCGCACCATTATTAGAATCTGGATAATTCGCTCCATAAACAAGCTCTGCCTGTCGATTATAATCAATCTCGGCCGCTCTCTCCTGCATAATCTGTCTGAACACAAAATTGACACCATCTACAATTTCATTACGACTGCGGAAATTCCGGGCAAGATCAATGGCAATACCCGTCGATTCCGCTCGATAAGATTTATATTTACTCATGAAGATGCCTGGATCAGCAAGCCGGAAACGATATATACTCTGCTTCACATCCCCAACCATGAATCGATTCCCTTGCTCCGCCCGGGAAATGAGTAGCAATATGGCTTCCTGCACCTGATTCGTATCCTGGTATTCATCAAGCAGAACTTCGACAAAGTGATCTCTGTATGCTAATGCAGGTGGCGCAGGTATAAGCTGTCCATCCTCAGTGCGACCTTCACATAATATGCGCAAGCAATACTGTTCCAAATCCGAGAAATCGACTAAGCGCTTATCCGTTTTGGCAGAAGAATATCTAACAGCGAAGGCGAGTATAAGCTCTACGAGCATGTCCATCAGCGGGGCCGATTCCATGAGCTCAGACTTGTAATCATCCAATGTTCGTGTAAATAACTGCTTCTTGATGTCCTCAATCTGATTCTTGGCTGTCTTGCGCAAGGATTGAACTTGCTCTTGCAGGTCCTTGTTCACTTCGCTGCTCTTGCAGGGCTTTAGCCTACCAAAGTTAATCATTTGAAGCATATCGAACATGTTCTGCCAGCTGTTACCCTCACTGGTATCACGCAACAAACTCAAACTCGACCATTCCTCTTGAATGGTATCTATATATGGAGTCGGACCACCCGGTAGACGCGCAATGCTAAGTGCCTCTTCTAGCACACCTACAATTCCATCTAGCTCTAATTGAACATCCGCTAGAATACCCGTTGTCCAGATGTCACTTTCTCCATCAAACTCTCGGAACATCTGAGCGTTATGCTTCAACCACTCCTCCGGAAATGGATGACTTCGTGAGAAGTCGTACATACGTTGAATGAGCGAGAATAACGCTACGTCGCTACGTTCACCTCCGAATCGATCTAGCAAACCCCAGAATGGACTTTCTGGTTCACTCTCGCTGTAATAGTGCTCGAAGAGGTCCTCCATGACATCCTGACGAAGCAGTTCAGCCTCGATTTCATTGGCAATTCGAAAGCCGGGATCTAACGGTACACGATGATAATAACGCTGAACGACCGACAAGCAGAACGAATGCAAGGTCGTAATAGAGCTCTGGTGGATGAGTGCTAGCTGTTTACGCAGGTGGTCAGAGTTAGGATGATCGATCAGTTCCTTCTCCAGCGCATCACGAATTCGATGGCGCATCTCATCTGCCGCTGCTTTCGTAAAGGTCGCAACAAGTAAACGATCAACATCAACCGGCTGCTGCGGTGAGGATATAATCCGAATAATTCGTTGCACGAGTACAGCTGTCTTACCCGAGCCTGCTGCTGCCGCAACAAGCACATGGTCTCCACCCGCATGTATGGCCTGCCATTGCTCAGGAGTCCAACGGCTATCCGAGGGCTGAATTGAGATCACATTCATAGATCAACGCCCCCTTTGTTGTGCATCATCTGCCACACCACATCTTGCGGATAAGCAGCGAGCGGCTTGACAACGTTCCCTTCAACAAGCGAATCAATCTGACATACCGGTTTATATTCGCAGAATGTACATGCAGTCTGCTGACCCATTCGATATGGATTAATATCGACTTGCCCTTCTACAATTCGATTGCCGATGTGCTGGATCATATCACGTCCATGCTGGCGTAGAACGCCCCATTGCTGCCGACTCATCACAGAGGCGCTCTTATAGAATGAGCCATCCGCTTTGATCGCGACAGGAATGAGCTTGGAGTAGCCAGTACTCAAGCTACTGTCCATCAATCTAACCGTTTCCTCTTCAGCAAGCACAAGTCCTTTCATCTTGAAACGCTTGAACAGTTGCTCATTGGCATCTTCCACGCTTAGTTGGTTATCAGACTGAATGATCGGTTGGTGCACATGGAAGTATAGTAGTCCACCCGCTTGTGCTTCTTGTCCTAACCACAGCTTCGAATGCGTCACCGCTACATCAAGATAGGTAAGCATCTGTAAGGATAAGCCGTAATAAACCTCAGCCATATTCAGGCGTTTGCTGCTTGATTTATAATCAATAACACGAAGCAAGGTTTCCGTCGAACCTGCAGCAACATCCACTCGGTCGATACGGCCAACGATCTCCATCTCCGTTCCATCGTTCAACGAGAACCGAAGTGGTGGGATCTTCTCATTCGGTCCAAAGCCTAGCTCCAACCCAGCGGGCTGGAACGAGCCCATTCGTCCGTGATCAGCAAGCACAGATGCAGCGCGACTGACGACCTCCGTCAGCTTTCTGGCGAGATATCGATAGCGATTCGAGCTTGTTAGAATTTCACTTCGGAGACGAGGTGATAGTAAATCTACAGCGGCAGATGCACGTTCTGCGCATTGCTCAGCAGTTAGTGAATCCCAGGTAATACCTTCCTGCTGTAAACGAAGTCCGATCATACTCAGTGCGGCATGAAACAATTGCCCGATGTCCGGTGCTTCTAGTCGATACAGCTTTCTATCTCTAAGACGTAATCCATAGGAGGCGAAATGTGCGAAGCTACAGGAAACGAATTTCTCCATACGTGACACGCTAGCTCGAAGCGGTGATCCATACAGTAACTTACTCGTTCCTTGCTTCAGCTTCTGTTGATGATTCGTATAGAACAACGAGGATGCTCTCACTCGTAATAGCTCGCGCCAAGGATCCTGACTCACGTACCAATTGTAGACATCCCACCAAATATCCGCGATGGGAAGCCCCCGCTTCGCTTGTCGAAGCTGAACGGTCAATGCCGACAAAACCATTTGAGGTGATACAATGTGCGCTAGGGCAGCTTTCTCATCTGTTCCCGCTGGTTGCTCTCCCGGATGGAACGTCATAGACAATTGTGGGAACATACGACGAATCCGACGAATGACCTCGGATGGCAATAAGGCTTTGCCATCATCATCGGATAGCGGATAGCTAATCCACAATGAATGAGAGGGTAAAGCTAGGGCAGTGTAGATCATGAATTGTTCGTCCAATAATCGCCGACGGCTACTTGGAGCGAGCTCAAGACCCACCCAAGATAGCTGCTCCCGTTCTTGCTCACTAAGAATTCCATCCTCCTTCATCGCAGAAGGCAAGACGCCGTCGTTAGCTCCTAGGACGAATGCATGCTTAACTGTTCCTGGTCGAGTACGGTCCATTGTCCCGATTAGTACTTGATCCAGTGCCGGAGGAACAAGACCAAGCTTGATGTTCGCCAAGCACGTGTCTAGTAGTTCAGAGAAGAGCGAGAAGGGAATAACTTCATCTCCCATCATCTCTACCATCTGATCCAATACGTCAATCACATTGCCCCATATACCAATATGCTCTTTAGCAACTTCAATCCGACCAGCCTGCATAGCGCTAGCCGACCAGCTAGATAATAGCTCAGATGACCTCGTAAGCTCTAACAAGCCGAATACCGCTGCTGCCATGGCTCTGACCGTCTCGGAGCTGTGAATCGCTTGATCGAATGCCAACAACGGAGCGACGACGAACGCGCGCGCTTCATTCACCTGCTGCAAATACACGGTCTCTTTATCCGTTCGCTCTTGTGGAGCATCCTCTAACGAATAGTGCGGAACATGCGTCCATGGCTTGCCATCGATCCAACGTTTGCCTTGAATGCCATAGGCGAGTACATAGTTCTCAAGACGATCCATCGCTTGACGCATAAGCTCCATGGATGTTGGATCATCCGAACCTCCGACCGGTATTAACATATCTGTCTTTACACAACGGAATATACTATCATAACGCCAACCACCCTTAACAACTTCTATTGCAGCACGAATCAGCTCAAGGAGTGGGTGATGGGTCACTGTTTTTTTTTGGTCAAAAAAATGGGGAATGCCATAGTCCGATAACGTTGTCACGAGCACATCACGATAGTCAGCGATATTACGAACGAATATAGCCATGTCTCTCCAGCGGTAACCTTGATCCCTGACTAGCGCGATCATCCGTCTAGCAGCCGCTTCGGTCTCTGCTCTTCGATGCACGGCTGAGTTGAGAGAGATTTCCTCATGCAGATAAGTTGTATTCGTGCCAACCACCACACGACTGTATAGATTCTGCTCCAGATGAGCAAGCATAGAATGGCCTGCATGTCGCGCTGTTGGATGCTCCATCAGTAGCAATGGCTGCTCCTCAGAGATATCTAATTCCATCGTAAGCTTCCGCAATTTTGTGAGGGTTGTGGCCGTTGAATGGAATAAATCTAACTCATCTGGCACCTCATTCTGCTTATAGTTACGATCTACACAAATGGCAATATTCACACGTTTACAATGTTTAATTAGACTAGCAAGCACCATATATTCCTGTGGAGTAAATCCATTAAACCCATCGATCCACACTTCCGTATCCTGTGCATATGAAGATTCGCCCAGCTTCGATGCTAGTACCGCTAGGTCATCTTCCGCATCTACATATAAACCCGCTATCTCATGCTCATATTGCGTATAGAGGATATGGAGGTCATGTAGCTTATCGGTCAGTGCCTCCTTGCCTTGGTCTTCATCAAGCTGACCAAGACGAAATATCTCGCTCTCGAGCGAGGGCGGGTCAATGCGATATCTTCTGAATTCGACCAGCATATCAGCTAAACGATCAATAAATCCGGGCTGATCGGCCGTACTATGGAATAACTTTAGCTGCCCTTTTACTCTATGTACAATTTTGTGAAGGAGCATCTTACGTCCGTTATCGGCGATATGAATTCTAGCTGAACCGCCGGTCTCCTGCATGACACGGAAGGCAAGGCGTCTAAAGCTAAGAACCTGGACCCGCATGAAACCATGGATTCCCGGTGAGGTGACCAGTGTATGCTCCGCTTTGAAGGTTGCTTGCTCTGGCACGAGTAAAACCAATGGGGAATTACTGTCACGATCATGTAACAGCTTGTCCAGCAATTCAGTTAAACAAGATGTGCTCTTCCCACTTCCCGCTCTTCCAAGGATGTACCGAACTGACATGGCGAATCACCCCTTATTAGAAGTCTGTGTTCTGTTATCTAATGTCCCTGCTGCGCACCTCGAAGATAGCAAACTTGAGATAATGACCTTCCTCTACACCTAACAATCGAGGATGATCCTTACCCGCTCCCCGAAACTCAATCAAGCGTAGTACTTTACCGGCATCCACTGCAGCCGACAATATCGTCTCCAGAAAAAGATCAGGTCGTACATGATAAGAGCAGCTTGCAGTGACCAAATACCCACCCTCATTCACAAGTTTCAATGCGTGAAGGTTAATGTCCTTGTAGCCTCGACATGCATTATCGATCGATTGTTTATTCTTGGCGAAGGCAGGTGGATCTAAGATAACAACATCCCACTTCCGACCATCAGATAAAAGCGGCTTAGATGTATCCACTTTACCCTGCGCTCTCAATTTTCTTTCCTCTAGTCCTCTAACCTGTTTACGCAAATACTCAAAAGCATCATCGATGACATACTCAACTCGTTCAGAGAAACCATTACGATCAACATTACGCTTCGCATTCTCAATCGCGAGCTCCGATACATCCAGACAAGTAACCTGCTTGGCTCCATATTGGCAAGCATGTAAGGTAAAGCTACCGGTATGAGCAAAGCATTCTAACACCGTCGCTCCATCCCAATAAGGAAAGGTAACGACCTTACCATTGCTGTTGACAGGAACAATTGTCTCTTCTCCATCCACAGTCATAGACTGCATACGAATGCCACTCCGTTCACCCCAGCCTCGCATTAAAGGTTCAAGTGCTGCTCGATTATCCCGCTGATCGAAGAAGTAACCTGTCTTCTGACCATACACAACATCCACATCTATGAGAAGACCATTCTCTATGATAGAGACCGGATTACGCAATTCACCATATAAGATACCCGTTCTTTGCTCCAAGCCTTCTAGTTCACGCACCGACACATCACTGCGCTCATAAATACATACGGGTTGGAATACTGCCGTAAGTGCCTCTACAATCTGTTCGCGACATCGTTCCATTCCCAAGGTCAGGATCTGTACAACCAATACATCAGCAAATTTATCAACAATGAGTCCGGGTAGGAAATCGGCTTCTCCATAAACGGCTCGACAGCTTTCAGCATCACTCAAGAAACGTTGACGATGTCGTCGTGCCTCCTCAAATCGGGTTGTTAAAAAATCAACATCCATACTTGCTAGCTCGGTATATGCGACAATCCGCACAGTAATTTGCGATTTCGGGTTCCAATAGCCTGTTGCCAGGAATGCTCCTTGATGGGTCACTACACGAACAATTTGACCTGGCTCACCTTCTCCCTCAGTCCGTTCGATTTCATTTTGAAAGATCCAAGGATGTCCTTGTTCTATTCGGTTTTGTCTCTTTCGTTTCAATATGACAGTTAGCATGGGCAGAAGACTCCTCTTATTAAATAGCATGTCTAATATGTTTCTCACATATATTTATGAACGATAAACATTCGTCTTCGTAAACTGATGATCTCACCCCAGAGGAGTTGAACCATCCATGTTCCTGTTCATAACTGAATTGATGGTACCGCTCATTGTGGGACTCACTTTATTCCTATTCGGGATGAAGATAGTAGAATGGGCTTTATATCAATGGACAGGCCATATCCTACAAAAGTTGCTGCAACGATTAACCCAAACTCCCTTGAGAGGTTTATTGATCGGTACAGGGACAACTGCGCTCTTACAGAGTAGCAGCGCGGTAACCGTCATAACCATCGGCTTCGTTAATGCCGGATTATTGACATTCCCCCAGACGCTTGGCATTATACTTGGGACCAATATAGGTAGCTGTCTAACGACAGAGCTCATTGGATTACGACTCAGTGGCAATATGATTACAATCTTACTCACAGCCTCGATTTTCTGGTTCCTAACCTGGCTCCCACAGTCCCCACAAGAGTCTCGCATGAAGAAAGTGATCGAATCCATCCGAGGTATGGCTTTAACGATTGCAGGCTTTAGCTGCGTTCTGCTCGGATTAGAGGTCATGCAGTCGATTATTCCCTATCTACAGGAACACGGTTTACTTGCATGGTTCATTGAGCATGCTCAGCAAAGCTTGTTATGGGGTATTATTGCTGGTGCAGCATTGACAGCAATCATTCATAGCAGTGCCGCTAGCATTGCTATCACTATGGGGTTAGCGACGTTGAACATTATTCCTATCGATTTAGGAATTGCCATTATTCTAGGCTGCAATATTGGGACATGTATGACACCGTTATTAGCTAGCATAGGCGGCAATCGCTTTGGTTATTATGTAGCATGGTCCCATATTCTACTTAACGTTGGAGGGGCACTGCTATTCTATCCATTCATCTCGCAATTGAGCTCATTATCGAGTGTATTATCTGCTAAGCCTGATATTCAACTAGCTCATATCCAAACCTTTTTTAATGTGTCATGCTCGTTAATCGCCTTACCCATCTGTTATTTACCCGTACTTCGCAGAATCCAATAAGCATAATTAATCAGGTTGCTGAGAAAGTCAATTGATCGGATTCCTAGTGAAACATTGTCTTGCTCAGCTCAAACAGCTTGGTTTAAGTTCCTTTATTATATAGGAGATGTAGAGGATGGAACTTAAATCCAAAACTCGCAGCAAGCCAATATTTCACTCTCCATCACTCAATTTTGACTTTCTCAAGAGTCTGAATTAATAGCTGTCATTACTCACAGATCCTTGAATAATCGCAATGCCCGAGCTCGTACCAATCCTAGTAGCACCTGCACGAATCATCGTGATTGCTGTCGTATAATCACGAACGCCACCGGATGCCTTAACTCCCATTGTTGCACTTACAGATTGTTTCATCAATGTTATATCTGCTTCTGTAGCCCCACCTGGACCAAAGCCCGTACTTGTCTTCACATAATGAGCGCCAGCTTGTTCCGCTATTCGACAGCCAAGGCGCTTCTGCTCATCGGATAGCATGCCTGTCTCCATAATTACCTTAACAATCGCCTGACCTTCAACTGCTGTAACAACTGCTCTAATATCGGCTTCAACCGCTTTAATATCGCCAATCAATAATGATCCTACGGATATGACCATGTCAATCTCTGTTGCCCCCTCATCCACAGCCAGAGCTGCTTCAAAGGCTTTCACCGAAGAGCTCATCGCACCAAGAGGAAACCCACAAACCGCACTAATACCTACCTGCGAGGGCTTGTTCTTGTTCAGATTATTCAATAATTCGCGGCACAACGAAACCCACCGACCATTCACACACACACTATAAAAATGGTATTGAGCCGCTTCCTCGCACAATAATTGAATCGTTGCAGGTGTTGCATCCGGCTTCAAATATGTATGATCGATATAGGCTGCGAGCTTGCTAAGTTCTAAGCTTCCTTGATTATTCACGGTCAATTCCCCCGTTATATACGTCTAAATGCTTTAAGGCTTTCTCCACAACGCTTCCATTGTTAGCATAACCACGACTTTTCTGAAGTCTATATGCTTTCTCCGGAGAGCACCATTCGACACCACGAATTTCTTCAATCTGAGCTTGCAACTCTCCACTAATCGCTTCAACCAAATAATAATAAACCTCTTTATCCACGTCCCCGTGTGTTGGATGTGTATAACGATATTTGATAATCTCCAGTAGGGTAACAATCTCGCCGACAATGCCTGTTTCTTCGACAATTTCTCGGAGGGCAGTCTGCTCTACAGTTTCGCCATGCTCCATCTTCCCTTTAGGTAGACTAATCTTGCCATAACGATCTTGTATTAGTTGGATTTCCACAACGTCATCTAATCGCCGGAATACAACACCACCAGCAGAAATTTCCCTCATACTTAGCCTCCCATTTCACCTGATTCATATAAAATGCATGATAGACCTACCATTGCAGCGGTCTCTGTCCGAAGTATTCTTCTACCAAGACTAATCGTACGACAACCTGCTTGCTCTGCATCGCGAATTTCTCCTTCTGTTAAACCACCCTCTGGACCTACAATCAGCATAATCTGGATAGGTTTGGTACTAGGCGCATCCTTAACAAGAACAGTCTGTAGAAGCTCACGGAATTGCTGAGCATTCTCCTTCTCATAACAGATAAAAGCCATTGTAACATCAGGGACTATCGCTAATAATTCACGCCAGGATAACACAGATTCAATCGTTGGAATCCTCCCACGATGAGCTTGTTCCGCAGCCTCCTTGGCTATACGAGCCCAACGATCTACGCGCTTTGCTTCCTTCTTCGCATCATACTGGACAATCGTTCGTTCAGAAGTAAAGGGAATAAATCGGTTCGCTCCGATCTCAGTCCCCTTCTGAATGACCATCTCCATCTTATCGCCCTTCGGCAATGCTTGAGCTAGCCACACCTCTATACGGGCTTCGCCTGAAGATAGGGTCAATTCCTGATAGGTTGCTTCGACGGTACCTTTACTTAAACTAACAATTTCTGCGACCGCTTCTTGACCAGCTCCATCAGCTACAATAATGTGATCGCCAATCTTGGCCCGCATAACATTCTGAATATGAAAGGAATCGTCGCCTTGGATTTGAACCGTCTTCGTCATAAATTGCTCTCTAGCTATAAAATATCGTTGCATCATTACCTCATTAACTTCTTCTATAGGAAATTATCTAACCATCATCTTACCGCAAAACGACCTACCCGGCAATGAATTGGACGATATTGGCTAGCCATAATACCAAATCGAATTTGGCAAAATTAAGAAGAGGTCCTATCGTAATCGCATAAAGCGGTGGGATGAATACGATCAACAAGAAGACGAACGTTCCCCATTGCACATTCTGGTGCATCCTAATTCGAACACGCTGAGGAGCAAGATCCTCAATGATCCGATATCCATCCAGTGGTGGAAGTGGCAGAAGGTTGAATACGAATAGAACGGCATTGAGTGTAACAACGTGATAAAGAAACATGCGAATTGCCGCCACGCTACCACTAGATGAATCGTACACTCCTGATCTGATTAATATATAAGTTATACATACTCCAATAAATGCAATAATAAGATTGCTAATTGGTCCGGCAGCAGACACGATAATCCCCATTAGACGGGGGTTCTTGAAGTTTGTTCGATTGACCGCAACGGGCTTTGCCCAGCCGAAACCAACAATGAAGATGAGAATCGTTCCGATCACATCTAGGTGCTTGCGTGGATCCAATGTGACTCGCCCTTCATGCTTCGCAGTTGGGTCACCGAATAAGTACGCCGAATAAGCATGAGAAAATTCATGGACGCTGAATGCAATGACCAGAGAGAGGAATACAAAGGGCATTTCATCAAAAGGATATACTAATATTCTTTGCAGAAAATCCAACTCATTCACCTACCTTTATTTTGTACGGAAAAATTTATTTCCTAGCAGCGATGGCAACCCAGTCTTGATCATGAATCGTTTGAAGCAGCTCGAAACCAGCTTGCTCTAATGCGATTTCGACTTCAGCGGCTTTCTTCCCAATAATCCCTGAAGTGATATAGATGCCTCCTGGCTTCAATGCTTCATATACATCATCAATGAACATGAGAATAATATCAGCGAGAATATTAGCAACAGCCAAATCTACCGGAAGCGTTATACCAATATGGTTGTCAGGTGCTTGGTTGTTCCCCTTTAATACCTGAAGTAGATCACTCTGTATGACCGTCACTTGATGATCCAGCTTATTAAGCGTTACATTCTCACTTGCACTCACAACCGCAACCGGATCCAAATCTAATGCCAATACATGCTTTGCGCCCAGCTTCACTGCGCCAATTGCTAATATGCCTGAACCTGTACCGATATCAATAATATCCATATCGGGTTGTATGTATTGTTCCAACGTTTGCAAGCATAGTGCAGTTGTCGCATGTGTACCTGTACCGAATGCCATACCTGGGTCCAGTTCGATGATGATTTCCCCTGGCCTTGCTACATATTCTTCCCAAGTCGGTTTAATCGTAAGTTGATTCGTGATCGCGACTGGCTTGAAGTATTGCTTCCATGCATTAGCCCAATCTTCATCATCGACGATCTTGACAGCGATACTAGCCTTCCCGACATCGGTAGGGTATTCCCTTATCTCAGCAATGAATCGGATGAGTTGCTCCATGATCGGCTCAATCTTCTCCATCTCCGGGTAATAAGCTTTAATGATCGCTTCTCCCTCGGGTATATCATTGAACGGCGTATCATACAATTGTCCATAAGATGTATCACGCGCTCTATCGAGGCTTCCTGTTTCTTCAATTGATACTCCACCTGCACCATGCTCATGAAAAAAATTCGAAATCATCTCCATCGCTTCTTCCGTCGAATGAAGTGTTACCTCGCGCCAAATCATCTTAGATACCCCCACACATTCTACTTTGATTCTCATATCATTACTATTCATACCATTGTAATCATACTCAAAAAAAATAGCCACTTCAACAAGTGGCTGAATTACGCAAATGATCAAATGATCTATACCATCTTTCCACACTCATTCATAAACTTTGTGGCTTTCTAGAATTCTCTTCCTCCAGCTTCACGGATAATTCTTACAGCTTTGTCCCGTTGCTCATCCGGTATAACTGCATTTAGGAGAAAACCACGGCTTGATTCCTCATGGTACTGATCATCTCCCATAAACGGTAGGAAACTGATGCCATTCGTGGAGAATCCGCCACCTATTCCGGCTACTCCACCGCTTATTCCCCCCACACCACTTATGTTCGGGCCGAAACCAAAAGTTGCCATTCCTGAACCCCTACCTACCGTGCTTTTTTCATCTTCACGAGGTGAGCCACCATTCCACTCACTAATCTCCACATCATTCGCTCGAATTGTCCTTAGTTTGGTTGCCGCACCCTCAGCTTGATGTAATGCATCGAATCTCCCGGTAATGACTTGTTCCATGCGAATCACCTCAATCATAGTAGTGTATTTAACTAGGAGCCTAAGAGTTACTCCTCTTCGCGATTCCTTTGTTCAGCCAATTCGGCCCGATGTAGCGCTTCAAAATCATCCTCATCAGCAACTTCCTGACTAAATTCCACATCCTTATTGTGAGTAATGGGTAATTCCTTATTGCCATGTCGATCTTGATTCTGAGCTTGATTCTGATCACGTTGGTCATTCAATCTGGATACACACTACCTTCCGAAGGATTATCTTAATTTCTCATTATGATTTGTCTGTATTGCAGATATCATACATCGATTGGATTTTATATTGTCTAGTGTGGCTGTTTAGTTGGCGTTGGTTAGTTTGGTCAAGTGGTTAGTGTAGTTGAAGTGGTTGAAGTAGCTGGAGTGGTTTGGCTATTGTTTCGCTAGGTAATAGCTGGATAAATCCAGTTATTACTCTTCAAAGTAAGCTCGTGTTGCGATATAACTGGATAAATCCAGTTATTGTTACGATATCTCTTTCAATTTCGTTTGCTCCACTCATAATAACTGGATTTATCCAGTTAAATGATGAATTACTCTAAGAAACGCTTAATTTAACTGTATTTATCCAGTTAAGAATTTTCACCTTCTGCTGAATCACCGGATATACTCCTTATTGCGTCATTCCAAAAAAAAACGATGGATAGCAGCGATATCGCTGCCAATCCATCGTCGTTATTCAATTAATCGCCTAAGAATGCTTTCTTAAATCGCTCGAAGATCGATTTCTGTTGCGCATGTGTAGACTCGCCGCTCTGGTCAGCGAATGCGCGTAAAAGCTCTCTCTGATCCTCGCTAAGAGTAGTAGGTGTGACCACAGTGACCTTAACATGCTGATCGCCCTGACCGTATCCGCGTAGACGTGGAACACCTTTACCTTTAAGACGGAAATACGTATTCGTCTGAGTTCCCGCAGGAATCTTCAGCTTTACCTTCTCGGTTAACGTTGGAATTTCAATGTCATCACCAAGCGCTGCTTGTGTAAAGGTTAGAGGGATTTCACAATAGATGTCGTCTCCTTCACGATCGAAGAATTCATGCGGCTTCACACGAATAACGACATATAGATCACCCGGAGGACCTCCACGTGTACCTGCTTCACCTTCTCCAGTCACACGCAATTGTGCGCCCTCATCAACACCAGCAGGGATCTTAACATGAATCTGCCGCTGCTTCTTCACTTTGCCTGAGCCATGACATTCGCCACACTTCTCTTTAATAATGGCACCCTGACCATTACAGCTACTACATACACGACGATTAACAATACGACCGAAGGCTGTATTCTGGATCACTTCTTGTTGACCAGATCCTTTACAGGTGGAACAGGTTTCCGGCTTCGTGCCAGGCTTTGCCCCATTCCCATGACATTTCCCGCAATCCTCAGTTCGAGGGATCGTTAAATCCATCTCCTTGCCGAACACGGCTTCTTTGAATTCAATGGTCATCGAATATTGCAGGTCAGAGCCACGTTGCGGTGCATTCGGATTACGTCGATTACCGCCACCACCGCCGCCGAAGAACATGTCGAAGATGTCCCCGAAGCCACCCATGTCACCTTGACCTCCGCCACCCATACCTTGATTCGGATCAACATGGCCGTAACGATCGTAGGTCGCCCTTTTATTCGGGTCACTAACCGTCTCGTAGGCTTCCTTTGCTTCTTTAAATTTATCTTCAGCATCTGCCGCTTTATTGACATCAGGATGATACTGGCGGGCTAACTTACGGTAAGCCTTCTTTATTTCCTCTTCTGAGGCTCCCTTATCCACACCAAGCACTTCATAAAAATCACGTTTACTCATCGGTTGTTGTCCCACCTCATCTAACAATCTTCATTCCTATGCAGAGAAAAATACAAAACGATAGCCAAAGCCAAGTTTAACCTGACTTTGGCCATCTGTAAAGATATTGCTTTATTTCTTATCTTCGTTCGGCACTTCTTCGAATTCGGCATCGACTACATTGTCTCTGCCCTTCTGATCACCGTCAGCACCTTGAGCACCCGCATTCGCTTCTTGGTCCTGCATATCTTTGGCCATTTGCTCATACATTTTCACTGAAAGCTGCTGAACAATTTCCGACATTTCTTCTGTGGCTTTCTTGATTGCCTCGATATCATCGCCTTTTAATGCTTCTTGAAGAGCTTCCTTCGCAGCAGTTGCTTTGTCGATCTCAGCTTGTTCAACCTTGTCGCCAAGATCTTTAATCGTCTTATCTACAGTATATACGAGTTGATCCGCTTCGTTACGTGTTTCGACCATTTCCTTACGCTTGCGATCTTCATCGGCATTCGCTTCTGCTTCCTTCATCATCTTATCAATTTCTGCATCCGTTAAGCCGCTTGAAGAAGTGATCGTGATTTTCTGACTCTTACCTGTACCTTTATCCTGTGCGGATACATTAACAATACCATTCGCATCGATATCGAAGGTAACCTCGATTTGCGGAACCCCACGTGGTGCTGGAGGAATATCACTTAGCGTGAAACGACCTAACGTTTTGTTATCACTAGCCATTGAACGCTCACCTTGAAGCACGTGAATCTCAACGCTTGTTTGCATATCAGCATAGGTCGAGTACACTTGTGCTTTGCTAGTAGGAATCGTTGTATTGCGTTCAATCATCTTCGTGAACACGCCACCTGCAGTTTCGATACCAAGGGATAGTGGTGTTACGTCAAGCAAGACAACATCCTTCACATCACCTGTTAATACTCCAGCTTGAATAGCTGCGCCTAGTGCAACAACCTCATCAGGATTAACGCCTTTGTGAGGCTCTTTACCAATTAGTTTCTTCACAGCTTCTACAACAGCAGGAATACGAGTTGAACCACCAACAAGTACAACCTTGTCGATATCATTAGCACTCAAACCAGAATCCTTCAAGGCTTGACGAGTCGGAGCCATCGTACGTTCTACTAAAGCAGCAGTTAAATCATCGAATTTAGCACGAGTCAGGTTCAACTCAAGATGCTGAGGAACTCCATCGACAACAGTGATAAAAGGAAGGGAGATCGATGTCGACATAACACTGGACAATTCCTTCTTCGCTTTCTCAGCAGCATCCTTCAAACGTTGAACAGCTGCTTTATCTTTGCTTAGATCAATACCATGCTCCTTCTTAAATTCAGAAACGATCCAATCAATAATAAGCTGATCGAAGTCATCCCCACCGAGACGGTTATCTCCACTTGTTGCTTTTACTTCGAATATGCCATCACCAAGATCTAGAATAGATACGTCAAATGTACCACCACCAAGGTCAAACACTAGAATCGTTTGATCTTCTACTTTTTCCAAACCGTATGCAAGTGCAGCTGCCGTTGGCTCATTAACGATCCGCAGAACTTCTAATCCAGCAATACTACCAGCATCTTTCGTTGCTTGGCGCTGACTATCATTGAAGTAAGCAGGTACAGTAATTACTGCTTGTGTTACGGGTTGACCCAAGTATGCTTCTGCGTCAGCTTTCAGCTTCTGAAGAATCATTGCGGAAATTTCTTGTGGTGAGTAGCTTTTACCTTCAATTGTCTCTTTATGAGATGTACCAATATGGCGCTTGATTGAACTAACTGTACGATCTGGATTGGTGATCGATTGTCGTTTAGCTGTTTCACCAACTATCCGTTCGCCATCCTTCTTGAATCCGACTACGGATGGTGTAGTACGGTTGCCTTCTGCATTCGGTATAACAACGGCTTCGCCGCCTTCCATTACTGCCACACATGAATTTGTTGTGCCTAAGTCGATACCTATAACTTTACCCATTGTGAAATAGCCTCCTAAAAATGTTGTTTTATTTTATATTCCTATGAACTAACCTTGACCATGCTTGGTCTTAGTATCTTGTCCTTCAGGTTATAGCCCTTCTGTATTTCTTCAATGACTATGCCTTCATCGTGCTCAGCATTTTCTACCGTCATGATCGCTTGATGAAAATCTGGGTTAAACGGTTGACCGACGGCTTCGATGGATTTGAGACCTTCTTGTTCGAGAACCTGACTGAGCATTCGGAAAATCATGTCCACACCTTTAAGCAAAGCCTCGGTGTCTGTCGTTTCTTTGCCAGTTGCTAACGCTCTTTCGAAGCTATCTACGACAGGAAGTAATTGCTCAATGAGCTTACTCGAAGCATACTTGGCAAATTCTTCTTTCTCCTGACGGGAACGTCTGCGGAAGTTATCAAAATCAGCCTGAGCTCTTAGATACTTTTGATAATTGTCGTCCGCTAGCTTCTGTGCTACTTCTAGCTCAGACTCTACAACGATTGGCTCCTCAGTAATGACTTCCTCAATATCTTGTGAAACGGAAGCATCTGTCTGTTGGTCCATGGTCGCTTCTTCTTCCATTATAATCTTCTCATCCGCTAGAACATCTTTCGTATGTTTCATTCTCCGTCACCTCCATCTCTCTATAATTGAATTAAAATATTATTTGTACCACCTGTTTAGAATGGTCGTTAAATCCTTGGAGAAGTGGTCAAGCAGACCAATCACCTTGCCATATTCCATCCGTGTCGGACCAAGAATACCGATTGTACCAATGGTCTTGCCCTGTAAGGAATAAGTTGCTGTAATCAAGCTACAATTATTAATCGCCTCTACACTATTCTCTGTACCAATTCTCACTTGAATTCCATCTTGCGCATTTGCGAATAATTTCATCCATGGATCCGTTTGGTCGAGGAGATCTAATAATGACTTAACCTTCTCAACATCCCTGAATTCAGGCTGATTGAGCATGTTGGTTGTACCACCAAAGAATAATCGATTGTCACTATCATCACTGGAAATCGCACCATCTATCGTCTTTACAATTTCTTCGTAATTAGATACATGCTTTCCGATCTCTGAGGCAATCTCATTGTATAGCTTGGCTTTCAACTGTAATAGTGGAACGCCCGTTAATCTGGCATTCAGAATAGCAACAGTACGTTCAATCTCCGAGACCGACAGTCCTTCTGGGATCGTTACGATCTTATTCTCAACATGACCGGTATTGGTAATAATAAGTGCTACAGCACGATTGTCACCAAGAGGAACAAGCTGAACCTGCTTCAGCGTCGTACTGAACACTTCAGGACCTAATACAATGGACGTATAATTCGTCAGATTCGAGAGAATGATAGCCACTTGCTGAATCATTTGTTCAATTTCTGTAATGCGCTCAGCCAATACTCCCTTAAGCATGTGCACATCTTGATTAGATAATAAACCAGTTCTTAGCAGATGGTCCACATAATAACGATAGCCTTTGTGAGAAGGTATTCTCCCTGCCGAGGTATGGGGCTGCTCTAGAAAACCAAGCTCCTCCAAATCGGACATTTCATTACGAATCGTGGCAGGACTGAAGCCTACATCGCCTCTCTTAGAGATACTGCGAGATCCAACAGGCTCGGCCGATCGAATATAATCATCCACAATCGCACTTAATATCATTCTCTGGCGCTCACTCAGCATAGTTAATAACGCCCCTATCTGGATTATGATTAGCACTCCTATCCGTCGAGTGCTAAAACCTACTACAAAAATACCAAAATCCTTAAGGTGTTGTCAAGTCGCTCTCCATTCATTCGTTGCCCAAATTACGTAATTACTCGAGTCGTCTCATTACCGCAATCTCATCACAGCAATATTGCTTGGAGCAATTCACACAATCTCTCCAGACTTTCTCTGGGAAAATATGTTTGGGCACAACAGAAAAACCAATCTTCTCGAAGAAAGCAACCTCGTACGTCAGTGCCATCACTTTAGACACCTTCTGCAGTCTTGCTTCTTCAATTAATTGATCAACTAATTTCCTTCCGATTCCCAATCCTTTAAATCCATCCGATATACCTAGCGAACGAACCTCAACGAGATCTTCTCCAAGCTTACTTAATGAACCACAACCAACAATTTGTCCCTCTACAATCACCACAACGAACGTATCGATCAACTCTATTAACATTTCCTTTGACCGAGGAAGCATAATTCCCTGCTCAGCATACATCTGGATTAGCTTATATAAAGACTCAACGTCTCGAATTTCCGCACGTCTACATTGAACTTCCAATTGTACTTCCATGATGTCCATCAACTCCAATTTCACGACGTACTCGATATAATGATTATGAATAAATATACATCATACCGCATACTCGCTCAAGCATTATTTGCAGTTACCCACCTTCAACTAGAGTTCCAATAAATTCTCCGAATACTTCGTTCCCAAGGAATATCCCTTGTGGAGATAAGCGATACCCTTTCTCAACCTGATCGAGTAAACCTTTGCGAACCATTCGTTGCAGGGAAGCTCCGAAAACCTGATCTAATTCTAACCCGAATTGTTCGGCAAAATGATCATGTGTAATCCCCTTCAGCATCCGCAATCCGACCATCATAAAGTCTTCCATCGCTTCTTCAACGCTAATTAAATTGTTCTCAATACGAGGTAATTGTTCATTCGTAGCATCTATATATTCCTGAACGCCTTTTGCATTCACATGACGAATACCCTGAGCATATCCATGTGCTCCTGCACCTAATCCATAGTAGCTTTCATTGTACCAGTAGATCGTATTGTGTTGACTTGCATGTCCAGGACGAGCAAAGCTACTAATCTCATATTGTTCATAACCCGAGATTTTTAGCGTATTCATAATGTATTCGAACATCATGACCTCGTCCTCTTCTTCGGGTAAAGGCAGTTGGTTTTTCTGGAATAAGGTATGGAAAAGTGTATTCTCCTCTACCTTCAATCCATAGATCGAATAATGCTGAAGATCAAGACGAAGCGCTTCCTGAACACTATTCTGCAAAGTCTCAAGTGTTTGCCCAGGTAAACCAAACATTAAATCAATGGACAGGTTTTTAAACCCCGCCTTCTTAGCTAGCTCAAGGCTCCGATAAACATCATCTGTATTATGAATACGACCAATTCGATGGAGCAACGTATTATCGAAGGATTGCACACCAAAGCTGATGCGATTCACGCCGCCAGCTTTCATGACCTCGAGTTTATCAGCATCCGTCGTACCCGGATTAGCCTCCATTGTAAATTCAATCTGATCAGTCTGATGAGGAAAGTAAGTGTGGACCAGTTTCAGGAAGTATTCCATTTGCTCTGGCGTAAGTACTGTAGGTGTTCCACCACCAACGAATATCGTCCGAACCTGATCAGGAGGCAAGGCCATAACCGTGCGCTCCATCTCGCGTTCCAAGGCATGCAAATACGCCATCACAGGCTGTCCCTTCAGCACATATGAATTGAAATCACAGTAGTGACATTTGTTCGTGCAGAATGGAATGTGTATATACACCGCTCTAGGCGCCGATAAGTTTGGATACATGGTGTTTCACCTTCTAAAAGTTTGGAGTACTGCGCGAGCAGTCGATAAAACTAATTCGTAAGCAAATACTTCGTGATGCCCTAACGGGCTCATACTGATAAGTAATAATATTATTATTATTGATACGATGGTCGATATTCGACAAAAGAAGGGTGCATGCTCCTAGAATAAAGGTTCTAGCAGGCCTTTATTACCGATGAAAGCTAGGTGTACTCGCAAGTTAAAGGCCTGAGAGGACCTTAAAGTAAATATATCGCCCTCAATCAGACAAAATCAGCATGTTTGCTCTGAACTAAGGGCCTCACAGTCAGCCATTATTCATCAATTTTTAGTACGGCCATGAAGGCTTCTTGTGGGACTTCGACGTTACCAACTTGCTTCATTCGCTTCTTGCCTTCCTTCTGCTTATCCAGCAGCTTACGTTTACGTGAGATGTCACCGCCATAGCACTTCGCCAATACGTTCTTACGCATCGCCTTAACGGATTCACGTGCGATGATCTTCTGACCAATCGCAGCTTGAATAGGTACCTCGAACATCTGACGTGGAATGAGTTCCTTCAGCTTCTCACAGAGGACTTTCCCTCGATTATAGGCACGGTCACGATGCACGATAGAGGACAATGCATCTACTTTCTCGTTATTTAATAATACATCCATCTTGGATAGATTAGATTTTTTATATCCTGAAAGCTCATAATCGAACGAAGCGTAGCCTCGTGTATTCGACTTCAATTGGTCGAAGAAATCGTAGACGATTTCCGATAAGGGCATGTCATAGGTCAAGGTCACACGGTTCACATCCAAGTATTCCATATTAATGAAATCTCCACGTTTACCTTGACATAGTTCCATAATGACACCGACATAATCATTCGGAACGATGATTTTGGCATTCACATAAGGCTCTTCAACGAATTCGATTTTCCCTTGCTCTGGATAATTCGCAGGATTATCAATATCCATTGTAGTACCATTCGTCAAAGTTACACGATATATAACGCTTGGCGCAGTCGTAATAAGCGGGATATTAAACTCCCGTTCAATTCGCTCTTGAATAATCTCCATGTGCAATAAACCTAGAAAACCACAGCGGAAACCAAAGCCAAGCGCAGTGGACGATTCCGGCTCGTATCGTAATGAAGCATCATTCAATTCCAGTTTGCCAAGTGCCTCACGAAGATCATCATATTCCGTATTATCGATCGGGTACAATCCACAGTAAACCATTGGATTAATCCGACGATAGCCTGGAAGTGCTTCTACAGCAGAGTTCTTGACTTCCGTTACCGTATCCCCAACTCGCGTGTCCTTCACATTCTTGATCCCTGCTACAATAAAGCCTACATCACCAACATTAAGCTCAGGAACAGAAGCCATATGGGGCATGAATGCTCCGACTTCTATGACTTCCGCTACTGCCTCAGTCGCCATAAACTTAATTTTACTACCTGAACGTATTGAACCATCAATCACTCGCACATAGACAATAACACCCTTGTAGGGATCGTAATGCGAGTCAAATATGAGTGCTTTAAGAGGCTTATCCGGATCCCCAGTAGGTGAAGGCACCTTCTCAACAATCTGCTCTAGAATTTCCTTAATACCAATACCGGCTTTCGCGGAAGCTAACACAGCTTCACTCGCATCTAAACCAATAATATCCTCGATCTCCTGCTTCACACGTTCTGGATCAGCACTTGGTAAATCAATCTTGTTAATAACCGGAAGAATCTCGAGATTATTCTCAAGCGCAAGATACACATTCGCCAAAGTTTGAGCTTCAATACCCTGAGCCGCATCCACTACGAGCAATGCACCTTCACACGCTGCTAAGCTACGTGAAACCTCATAAGTGAAATCTACGTGTCCAGGAGTGTCAATTAAATTTAGAATATAGTCTTGTCCGTTATCTGCACGGTAGCCTAGTCGAACTGCTTGCAGCTTAATCGTGATGCCACGTTCACGTTCTAGATCCATCTTATCCAACACTTGATCCTGCATCTCACGAGAGGATAACGCACCTGTAAATTCTAGAATGCGATCAGCTAGCGTAGACTTACCATGATCTATGTGAGCGATAATACTGAAATTACGAATTTGCTGTTGCCTCTTCTGGATGTCAGCCATCCTGAACCCCCTACGATATCTCTAATAAAGTTATTGAATTGCTCAATCCCTTCATTATATCAATTGTAGCGGTTAGCATCAACGGCACGCGGCAGTTGTGAATCAGATCTCATAATCTTAATCTTCAGAGTACTAATTTTTAGGTTTTCTCAACTTGCCAGAATTTCTTGTTGCAGTAAGCATAACCGTGTATTACAAAAAAGATACCACAGGGGGGGGGTGGCCCTTCTGATAATATTGGTGGAGGCGAACCGTAGCTGTGAAAATCCACAATTCGCCGGAGTGTGATGACACGGCTTTTTGAGGATACCGCGTAATTTGAATCTCACCCCTGTTAAGCCAATGCAGTCGCCGCTTGCTGATGTCCTGCATGATCGGACGGAATTAAAGTTAGATCTACCCCTAAAGCCATTGCTACTCGGAGAATCGTATCAATACGCGGAGCAGTTGTATCACTTTCGAATCGGGCAATAGCAGACTGCTTCATCCCTGCTCTTTTTGCCAATTCAGCTTGTGTCCATCCCTTGTTTTCTCTCAGTTCAATCAAGACAACCACCATTTCTCCCCGTTTGCGAATGATCTCAATCTCCTTTTGACTTTCTGGGCTCATATCATTAACTATGTCGTCCCAAGTTCTCATAAGAATCATCTCCCTTTCTTGCTTTTCTTTCTTGCTTTTCTTTCCTGCCTTTCCCACATTAGCTTCAAGTGGGTGTTCTTTCAAATACTTATCTCTCAATCGTCTTGCTTTTGCTAACTCAAGCTCATCTGTTTCGTTGGCATCCTTGGTATTAATGAGATAACATGATAAAATGATTCCCAACACATGAATATCCTTTCGTTGAGAGGCCTTAACTCATACAGATTATCATTTTGCTTGCCTTTAAGATCCTTGATAATCTTTGTTCCAGCACGAGTCCCCTGTAAGCGAACACGCTCAATGCAATAAACAATTTTTTCAAACATAATTCTGGCGTCCTTATCGCCCTTGTTTTTACTGGCTTCAACGTCCCAAATGAATTTTTCGACTTCGGGCAGACTGGAGAATTCATACTTGTACACCAGAACGACTCCTTATATTTTATCTTATATCAATCAATATAATTTAAATATAACTCATTCGTTATAATTATAACACGATCGTTATGATTCGTCTCGTTTAAATTAGTACAGGACTCGGGAGATTGCTTTTTACTTTATTATACCTTAGGGCAACCAAAC
>JBBDIY010000067.1:70015-74664 GCA_040880185.1 Paenibacillaceae bacterium | reverse complement strand
TAACATCGTGGCTCTCAGTGATTAACACAGCGGCTCCGCCGCACCGAAATATTCAGAAGTGCAACGCGGAAGAATTCTCCGGTGTATGGGGATCGGCATGCTGTGAAAGTTGTGTCTGGAACTAGGGAGACCCTAACCTGCACGAGGATTAATCCTCGTAAGGAGCGGACCTATAAGCCCGAAAGGTGAAGTGGCGAGCTGCGGGAAGGGAGTCGGAGGGGGCAGTACTACCAATGAAGTGAGGACAACAAAACCTCATGGAGGGAAGAGCCCCTGCTTTGTTCAAGCAAGTTGAGGAGGTACGAGTGAGTGAATGCAGCTAAACCTGCTAACTACGCCAAAGTAAAAGCTCAAGAACTTCAAGACAAGCTAAAAATCCGAAGCGAAGGTTTCATGCACTCTACGACAAGATATATCGGGAAGACATCCTTCGAGAAGCGTGGAGACGAGTGAAAGGTAATAAGGGCAGTGGAGGCGTCGATGGGATAACTATTGACCATATCGTAAACGAGTATGGAGAAGAGCAATTTGTCGAAGAAATCCGAGAACGACTGATCACAAGCACGTATCACCCTCTGCCAGCAAGACGCAGGGAGATACCAAAAGGGGATGGGAAATTTCGTCCATTAGGTATACCCGCAATCATTGATCGTGTCGTGCAAATGGCAACAAAGTTGGTAATCGAGCCGATCTTTGAAACGGACTTCAAGGAATGTTCATATGGATTCCGTCCGAAACGGGATGCCAAAGGAGCAATTCGGCATATTCGGCGAGCGGTAAAGAAAGGTGTTTACTGGGTAGTAGACGTTGATATCGCCGGATACTTTGATAATATCCAGCATGAGAAGTTGATGAAGCTTGTGGAGCAGAGAATAAGCGACAGAAGAATACTCAAACTCATACGGAAATGGTTGAAGGCAGGGTACGTAAAAGAGGATCAGTTTTACGAAACCGAACTAGGAAGCCCCCAGGGCGGCCTATGCAAAGTAATTCGAATAGAATCACTGAAAGTATAAGGTTATTTGCAGTTTACTTTGCATAGTTACTTTCTTCGCATAAGGGGGTGTCATCAGTCCAATACTTGGGAATATTTACCTTAATTATCTCGATACGATCTGGGAGAACAAATTCACTGAACTGGGTACATTCGTCCGCTATGCGGACGATCTAGTCATCCTATGTAAAACGAAGGAGCAAGCGTTGAAATCGATTGATGTCTTAAAAGCTGTATTCGGCAAGCTCGAACTGCAGATGAATACGACGAAATCCAAATTGATCAACCTATGGGACGACAAGGTGGGATTCGATTTCTTGGGCATGCATCACCGAAAAATTCCAAAACAGGTCAAGGGAATAGACCGATATATTCTGCGGAGCTATCCCTCGAAGAAAGCCATGAAGAAGATGAAAGAGAAGGTAAAGGAGACAACAGAGCCAAGGAATCGACTATTCTGGACAATGAACAAGATGGTCGAGGAACTCAATCCGAAGATACAAGGATGGAGAAATTACTACGCCATGGACTCTTTTGCCGATCTGTTTCTGAATAAAATCGACTGGTATATTCGAAAAAGGCTGACACTGTTTTGGAATAAGAAACGCAATCGTCGTAAGAAGCACAGTAACTCCAGATTAGCGGGTATTGTAGCTCAGCATGCTGGATTAAAGAAACTTGTCGGTTAGGAAGCGCCGTAACGCGGAAGAAAGAAGAACATCGGAAAGCCGGATGAGGGAAAACCTCAAGTCTGTGAGAGGCGCATAATTAAGTTATGCGTCTACTCGGTTCGGTCTTAAGGAAGGTTTTTCAAGCTCTGCCAAGGGGGGAGCGATAACAAATAGTCCGGCAGGGGTGGTTTGTATCGGGGAAGTCTATGCGAATCGATGAGTGGATGGTATGTATCGAGGGAGTCTTTGCAAATCGATGAGTGGATGGTTTGTATCGATGCGGATCCATGCTATTAGTTCGAGTTTGCTTAACTAAATCGCTGTGATTGCCTACATGCAGCCATTAGTTCGGATTTGCGCAACTAAACCAATGTATGAATGGCCCTCTGCGCCTAGACTCCTATTTAGTTGCGAAGATTGAAACTAAAATGGATATCCCTCACAATAGGGAGGATTTAGTTTTGCAAAATAGAACTAAATCCAACAAACCCCTACCCATTCCCGCCCAACACCACGATAGTATGACTTAGCACATTAAAGGACGCCGTAAGGGGGTTTTCCTTGTGTACAGGCAGAGGTATATTTCCCGCTCTTACTTCCGTAACTGACAAGGCGGCATATCGAGTAGACTACTACGACATTCATCCCATATGAGCTTTACAAGCTCCTGTAGTTGCCAGACATTATGTCCTAGCATGCGTACAACGATGCTATGACCTGAAGCGGTAAAGCTAGCTCCAGCTAGAATGGATTCATCTACATCAGATGCAGGCAATAGAAGGCGTATTCGATCTAATAAGGCTTGGGAAACCTGGTCTGTTACAATCCAGAAGGTGCCGTTGTGTGTATAATCCTCCATAGCGCCAATCCCGTTATAATCATGAATCGCAGGCTCCAGCAGAAACTGATCCCAGGCTAGAAGCTGCTGTTGACGATATACCTCAAATCGACTCGAGTAGGAATCGTATTGGAACAGCTCTCCTCGATGTGTTCTACCCGGTGTCACAATGTCGGCATAGAGTAGCGTCGCAGCTTCTTCTAAATCAACCTTAATCCGCCCCTGAAAGCGACTTCCGGCATAAGGGATCGTTGGCTCTGGCATGTATTCAAGCACCGCCCCCTTCCCGAGGTGAAGGTTCTGAATCAACTCGGCGGACTGATAGGGGGTTGGATGTATTTTGGTAAATGATTGATTCGTGACGATTAAATGCGTGTTGTCCTCGAGCTGCAAATTCAATTCATAACTGTCCCCATCGAGAAGGCCCGGTGATACATCCATGATATAGAGTTGGAGGCGACCCGTTGCTTCTTCGTAGAAGGTTTTCGTTATTTTTAGTGGTGCATCATGGTAGCGTTCTGTAAGAATCGTATGGTTATCGACCTGTCGAGCTGTCGCGCGGAGGACAGACTTTCTAGGCGTGAGTGTGGCTGTGGTTGTGAGCATGGATGTGGGTGATAACTTTATGTTCATGGACATGATGCCCGAGATGAGAAACCTGGTGTTCAAGCCAATGGAGAATTTGATCTAGACCTTCCCCACTCATCAGATTGGACATCACATACGGTCGAGTTCCGCGCATACGTTCTGTATCAGTTCGCATGACCTCGAGACTTGCGCCAACATAAGGGGCTAGATCGATTTTGTTGATAATGAGTAAATCGGAGCGCATAATACCAGGTCCACCCTTGCGTGGAATCTTCTCGCCTTGAGCCACATCGATGATGTAGATAAAACGATCGACAAGCTCGGGGCTGAAAGCCGCAGCCAAGTTATCTCCGCCGCTCTCGATGAAGATGATTTCTAAGTCTGGAAATCGCGATTGTAATTCCTCGACAGCCTCGAAATTCATGGATGCATCCTCGCGAATGGCAGTATGGGGGCAGCCTCCGGTTTCCACACCAATGATACGATTCTCGTCCAGCGCGGCTTGGCGAATTAATATCTGAGCATCCTCCTTGGTGTAAATATCATTCGTGATGACACCTAGACTATAATGTTCACGCATCGCCTTAGCTAACTTCTCGACGAGTGCGGTCTTGCCCGATCCAACAGGCCCGCCAATTCCAATCCTTATCGGACGAGTTATATCCATTACGGGTGTGCTCCATTGATCGTGTGAATGATTTGCTCCCTGGCACATATGATGGCCTCCCTCTGAAAGATGAATCTACGACATAAATAGTCGCGAATATAATGTTTCATGCTGCATGGCACGGATATCGTGAGCCGGGGTGAACGCATGTAGCTGCTCAGCGGGTAGATCACGCACAATTTCCCATTGCTGATCAATGACTGTAAGCATGCGACGGATGAGCAGTTGACCTTCTGTTTGACCGAGCGACATCAGACGCAATGCACTATTAACGATCGTTGTTAAACTCGTGTAGAGATAGCCTTTAACCGCTTCATCCTGAGGAACGCCGAGCTTATAGCTGATCCATGCATGTATGATAGGTAAAGTACCATATCCTCCATGAAGTGCTAAACCATGCTCAAGCTTAGATAATTCGGCTTCTGGATACAGGGTGTGACCTAGCTTGATTAAACGTTTGCCCATCTTCTGTAATCCCTCTCGGGATTCTCTTGGTGTCCGCCCAACATGAATAATCTTGTCGAACAGGCACACTCGCCATAAGTCCTCTTCGGCCATTGCGAGATACACACCTTTTACAGCTAGCCCTTCTAATCGAACCAGATTGGCGTGGATTTGGCCAACAATATACTGCTCCAGCTCCTGAATATTCGTTACTTTGTTGTGCTGGATGAAGGTTTCTAATCCGAAGGAGTGGGAGAATCCGCCGATCGGAAGAGCGGAGTCGAGCAACTGTACATAGGATAGTAGGGACGAGCCTGTACTGCCTGCGACCATAACAATCGCACCTCCTTAAGCGTATTCTAACGGGAAAAAGTTCCGCTATCACTGAGAAATAACCTGATTTTTACACGTTAGCGGAAGAATCTTCCGTAACTCAACGGCTACAGC
>JBBDIY010000067.1:21446-69915 GCA_040880185.1 Paenibacillaceae bacterium | reverse complement strand
AAACCACCACTCTAACGGAAGAAAGTTCCGCTAACTCTGATAAGTAACCTGATTTTTACACGTTAGCGGAAGAATCTTCCGTAACTCAACGGCTACAGCTACTCATTGCACTCAAACCACCACTCTAACGGAAGAAAGTTCCGCTAACTCTGATAAGTAACCTGATTTCCACGCGTTAGCGGATAAAAGTTCCGCTAGAACATAAAATATCGCTGCGCCATCGGTAACTTCGTAGCTGGCTCACAGGTGGCGAGCACGCCATCGACGAGTACCTCGTAGGTTTCTGGGTTCACTTCGATTCTCGGTGTTTGATCGTTGTGGATCATATCCTTCTTGCCGATATCTCGGCAATGCTTCACAGGTTCAACACGCTTATTCAGGCCGAGCTGCTCATGAACCTTCAGATCAAAGGCAGCTTGGGAAACAAAGGTCAGCGATGTGCTGAACAGTGCGCGTCCATATGCGCCGAACATCGGGCGACCATGAACCGGCTGTGGTGTTGGGATCGAGGCGTTCGGATCGCCCATCTGAGCATAGGCGATAAAACCGCCCTTCATGATGATCTCCGGTTTAACTCCGAAGAAAGCAGGGTGCCAGATAACAAGATCGGCCCACTTGCCGGTCTCCAACGATCCAACGAGATGAGAGATGCCATGAGTGATGGCGGGATTAATCGTATATTTGGCAATATATCGCTTAATTCGAAAGTTATCCCCGCCACCACCAAGCGCATCCTCGGGCAAGTCACCGCGTTGTTGCTTCATCTTATCCGCGGTTTGCCATGTCCGCATGATCACCTCGCCCACACGTCCCATCGCCTGTGAATCCGAGCTAATGATACTGAACACACCTAGGTCATGTAGAATGTCCTCTGCTGCTATCGTCTCGGGTCGAATCCGTGAGTCTGCGAATGCGACATCCTCTGGGATTGAGCTATCGAGATGGTGACAAACCATCAGCATATCGAGATGCTCTTCTATCGTATTGACGGTATAAGGACGCGTTGGATTTGTAGAGGAGGGGATGACATTCGGCTCAGCAGCTGCTCGGATAATATCGGGAGCATGCCCGCCACCAGCGCCCTCGGTATGATAAGTGTGAATGGTGCGACCGTTAATCGCTGCCAAAGTATCCTCGACGAAGCCGGATTCATTCAATGTATCGGTATGAATGGCGACCTGAACATCGTATTGGTCGGCAACGGTCAAGCATTGGTCAATGGCGGCGGGTGTTGTTCCCCAATCCTCATGCAGCTTCAATCCAATAGCGCCAGCTTCAATTTGTTCTATTAAAGGCTCTGGGAAGGAGCAATTGCCTTTGCCAAGAAAGCCGATATTCATCGGGAATGCTTCCGCTGCTTCGAGCATGCGATGAATGTTCCACGCACCTGGAGAAACGGTGGTCGCATTCGTTCCCGTAGCTGGACCAGTTCCGCCACCAATCATGGTGGTCACGCCTGAGGCGAGTGCGGTTTCAATCTGCTGCGGGCAAATGAAGTGAATATGTGAATCAATTCCTCCAGCGGTCACGATTCGTCCTTCGCCTGCAATAACCTCCGTGGAGGCACCCACAACGAGGTCGGGATGAACGCCGTCCATGGTATCGGGGTTTCCGGCTTTGCCAATCCCGACAATCCGTCCATCACGGATACCGATATCCGCTTTAACGATGCCCCAATGATCCATGATGATGGCATTGGTAATGACAACGTCTAGCACACCGGATGCGCGTGTAGCCCGAGCGGATTGTCCCATGCCATCACGAATGACCTTGCCGCCGCCAAACTTACATTCATCGCCATAAACGGTGTAATCGTGCTCGATGGTTGCCCACAAATCCGTGTCAGCAAGCCTGACTGCATCTCCCGTCGTTGGACCAAAGATGGAAGCGTATTGCTGTCGTGACATCTTCCTCACAGCCGTGTCCCCTCCTTCCATAGATCCAATCTTTCCGTAAGATCGGTTGAATCCTCGGGTAGCTCAGTGCTTCCATTCGTTAACCGGTTTAATCCATATACATGCTGGAGTCCTCCGATGGCTACAAGCTCAACTGGCTTTTCTTCCCCTGGCTCGAACCGAACCGCAGTGCCCGCGGGAATATTCAATCTCATACCAAAGCTGCTAAGTCGATCAAACTCCAAGCCCCTATTAACCTCGTAAAAATGATAATGAGAGCCTACCTGTATCGGACGGTCACCTTTATTGATAATAAGAATTATGGTTGTAAGGCGGCCTTCATTAATAATAATCTCACCTTCTGCAACTCGGTATTGTCCTGGAATCATCGGATATGCACCTCTCTTTCGATTATTCTCGAATCGGTTCGTGTACGGTGACGAGCTTTGTTCCGTCTGGGAAGGTTGCTTCAACCTGCACTTCGCCGATCATCTCAGGTACGCCTTCCATACAATCACTTCTATAAAGAATCGTCCCGCCATATGCCATTAAATCGGCTACAGATTTTCCATCGCGTGCGCCCTCCATGATCTCCGAGATGAGAATCGCCATCGCTTCGGGATAGTTCAGCTTCAGCCCACGCTGCCTTCGTCTTCGAGCTAGATCGGCGGCATAGCTGATCAGCAGCTTTTCTTTCTCTCTTTCCGTAAAATGCAAGGTAACAGCCCCCTCAGAAACTAATATGATGTTATAATATATAACACATAATACGAGTTTATTAAAGTATAGGGTGGATTTTCGGGTGAATATTCGTGTTTTACAAGAAAAAATCATAATTAAGCGTTTATCTATGTAATATATATTGACATAGAGTTATCGCCCTCCTATAATAAAAATACGAACAATACGGAGGATAGCCGGACAAATGTTCGTGTATACACAGAGAAAACCAATATTTTCGAGGGAGTGGGATGGAAACATGAAGAAATCGATGCTGAGTAGTTTGTTAATGGTGATGTTAGTGTTCAGTTTGGTACTCGCGGCTTGTTCGAGCAACAATAACAATGCAGCTAACGAAGAGGAGCCGGCAGTAGCAGCACCAGAAGCAACGCCAGAGGCAACACCAGAAGCAGCACCAGAAGCTTCCGGTGAAACGATTAAAGTAGGCGTCTTACATTCCTTAAGTGGCACAATGGCAATCAGTGAGGTTTCTGTTAAGGATTCAGAAATGATGGCGATCCAAGAAATTAATGCAGCCGGTGGTGTTCTAGGCAAACAGCTTGAAGCTGTTGTTGAAGATGGTGCATCCGACTGGCCGACATTCGCAGAGAAAGCGAGAAAGCTCATTTCGCAAGATAAGGTAGCTGCCGTTTTTGGTGGATGGACTTCTTCCAGTCGTAAAGCAATGCTTCCTGTATTCGAAGAATTGAATGGTTTGCTCTGGTACCCCGTACAGTATGAAGGTCTAGAGTCTTCACCTAATATCTTCTATACAGGCGCAACAACAAATCAACAAATCATACCTGCTGTCACCTATTTATTAGAAAACCATGGTAAGAAAATGTTCTTACTTGGTTCAGATTATGTTTTCCCACGTACAGCCAATAAAATCATCAAAGAGCAGTTGAAAGAAGAAGGCGGCGAGTTAGTAGGCGAAGAATACACGCCGCTTGGTCATACAGAGTACAGCAGCGTCATTAGTAAAATTAAAGAAGCGAAGCCAGAAGTCATCTTCAATACATTGAATGGTGACAGTAACGTGGCATTCTTCAAGCAATTGCAAGATGCAGGGATTACTTCGAAAGATATGATCGTATTGTCTGTAAGTGTAGCCGAAGAAGAAATTCGTAGCATTGGTACTGACGTACTCGCGGGACATTTAGCAGCATGGAACTACTACCAAACGACAGATACACCAGAGAATCCTAAATTCGTTGCAGCTTACAAAGCATTTACTGCTGCAGATCGTGTTACATCAGATCCAGTAGAAGCGGGTTACATCGCTGTATACCTCTGGGCTGCTGCAGTTGAGAAAGCAGGCTCCACAGATGTGGATAAAGTGAAGGCAGCTGCCAAGGGATTAGAATTTAACGGTCCAGGTGGTAAAGTAACGATTGATGGAGATAATCAACATATTTATAAGACAGTTCGAATTGGTGAAGTTCAAGCTGATGGCATGTTCAAGGAAGTTTGGAATTCCGGAGAACCTGTGAAACCCGATCCATATCTCAGAGGATATTCCTGGGGCGCAGCGCTTAGTCAATAAGCGATAACCTCCCAATGCTTTAGTAGAGAAAAAAGGTTAGATTTCCCGCTAGAGTGACCCCTTGATGATTATGATTAGGGGGTCTTAAGCTCTAGGGATAGCCGCACATGATCGTTTTTCACACAATAGTGAAAATACGACATGCTGTGGACGTCTTTAACAATTGGGGGGCTACAAAAATGGACGTTATATTGCTCCAGCTCTTTAACGGAGCGAGCATCAGCTCAATACTCCTGCTCATATCATTAGGGCTAGCCATTACATTCGGACTTATGAAGGTTATTAATATGGCTCACGGTGAATTCATTATGATCGGTGCCTATGCTGCCTATGTAACTCAGAATATATTTAAGTCGATGTTACCAGAGAAGCTATTTAATTATTATTTTGTGTTCGCGATTCCCGTAGCATTCGTCGTCGCTTTCTGTATTGGCTATTTGTTGGAATGGTGTCTGATTCGATTTTTGTACGGTCGACCACTAGATAGCTTACTAGCTACTTGGGGAGTTGGCATGATTCTACAACAGTTAGCCCGCAATATATTCGGTGCACAGAATGTAGCCGTATCAAGCCCGACCTGGCTTAATGGAGGTTGGAGTGTTACTGAAGGACTTGTACTTCCATATAAACGTCTTTTCATTATCGCATTAGTCATCACCGTATTAGTCATGATGTACATGTATATTTACCGAAGTCATGCTGGTCGCAATATGCGGGCGGTTATGCAGAATCGCGAGATGGCAACCTGTCTAGGAATCTCTACACGTAGAGTGGATGGAATGACCTTCGCTATTGGCTCGGGAATTGCAGGCATCGCTGGATGTGCATTGTCGCTGCTCGGGCCAATCGGACCTGCCCTTGGCACTTATTATATTGTAGATGCATTCATGGTCGTTGTTCTCGGAGGAGTCGGCAAGCTAGTAGGAACCGTCATTGGTGCCTTAGGTATCGGGATGTTCAATACTTTGTTCGAATATTGGACGACGGCATCGATTGGTAAGGTTCTCGTATTTGCCTGCATTATGGCATTCCTGCAATGGAAGCCAATGGGACTCTTCACGATGCGTTCAAGATCACTGGATTGAGAGGAGTCACTATGATGCTGTACCCTACGATGTCAAAGCAGAAACGCATATGGTTGTTGGTCGGATATGGTCTGGCTGTTGCGATCCTGCTGAGTGCTCCGCTGTTCTTATCTGATTTTCGCTTGAATCTGTTAGCCAAATTCCTGGCTTATGCCATTGTAGCCATTGGACTCGATCTGATCTGGGGATATACAGGAATATTGAGCCTCGGGCATGGCGTGTTCTTTGGATTAGGTGCGTATTGTATGGCGATGTTCTTGAAGCTAGAAGCTACAGCAGGGAAGATGCCTGACTTCATGAGCTGGACTGGATTAACGGAGATGCCGTGGTTCTGGAAGCCATTCAATTACGCCGCCTTCGCCATTCCGGCCGGTATCATTATCCCGATGATTGTGGCGCTTATTCTTGGATTCTTCACATTCCGTAATCGAATCAAGGGTGTTTACTTCACGATTCTGACGCAGGCGCTTGTTATTATTACCGTGACATTGTTCATTGGACAGCAGCAGTTTACCGGTGGAACGAATGGGGTTACTGGCTTTCAGACCGTTCTCGGATATTCCATTAAAGACTCTTCAACCAAGATCTTCTTATATATGGTGACGGTTATTGCACTTATTCTCGTATTCATCTTCTGCAAATACTTGGTTAACAGTCGCTTCGGTCGTGTTCTGAACGCTGTGCGTGATGCCGAGAATCGTGCTCGATTCATCGGCTATGATGCGGCTAGATATCAGCTGTTTGTATTCGCGATATCAGCAGGTATAGCGGGTTTGGCCGGTATGCTCTTCGTGCTCCACGTTGGTATTATCTCACCTTCCATGATGAGTATCGTGCCATCCATCGAAATTGCGTTATGGGTAGCATTGGGAGGACGCGGTACATTGATAGGTGCAGCCATTGGTGCGATTGCGATCAATTATGCCAAGAGTAGCTTTAGTACGGCATATCCAGATGAATGGTTATTGTTTCTCGGTGGATTGTTCGTAGTCGTAGTTGTGTTCATGCCAAGAGGAATTATGGGACTGATGCATGATGGAGTTTCACGCTTACGAGGTAGTTTTATCGACCGTTCGCGTAATGATCAAAACTTTCAAAAGGAGGCTGACCAATCATGAAAAAAGTAACGCATATCCTATCCTGCAACAAAGTGATCGTTGACTTTGACGGCTTCAAGGCAGTCAATGGTATGGATTTTCATCTGGATCACGGAGAGCTGCGGTTTCTGATCGGGCCTAATGGTGCAGGTAAGACCACGATGCTCGATGTAATCTGCGGCAAGGTCAAGGCGGCGTCGGGGCAGGTCCATTTTCTCGGTGATGTAGATATTAGTAAGAAGAAGGAGCACCAGATTGCCGAGCTTGGTATCGGTCGTAAATTCCAAGCCCCCTCGATCTTCTCTGGGCTAACGGTCATGGAAAATTTAGAGCTAGCCATGAGCCAGAAGAGGGGTGTCTTCTCCACACTAAGAGCGCGGATGAATAAAGCTGATGCTAGTCGCATTGAGGATCAGCTTGATATGATCGGACTTAAGGATCGATCGAAGCAGAAGGCTGGCGGATTGTCACATGGAGAGAAGCAGTGGCTCGAGATCGGGATGATGCTCATGCAGAATCCGCTCGTGCTATTACTAGATGAGCCTGTAGCAGGTATGACGGATAAAGAAACAGAGAAAACCGGAGAGCTACTGAAGGAAATTGCCAGCCAACGATCCGTTGTTGTTGTGGAGCATGATATGGAATTTGTTCGTTCATTCGCCAGCAAGGTTACTGTGATGCACGAAGGTAAGCTGTTGAAGGAAGGTACGATGCGGGAAGTACAGCAGGACAGAAAAGTTGCCGAAGTTTACCTCGGTCAAAGGCGGGATCAGGATGCTATCAGTTCAACAGCTTGAAGCGGGTTATGGAGAGAGTATCATTCTCCGAGATATATCGATTCGGGTCAGCAAGGGCCAAGTCGTATGTATAATGGGTCGCAATGGCGTCGGCAAGACGACGCTCGTTAAGACTATTATGGGAATTCTGAAAGCCAAGAAGGGTACGATTACCTACATGGATGATGATATGACCAGAAAACCACCATATCAACGAGCTAAAGCTGGCATCGGCTATGTCCCACAAGGTCGGGAGATCTTCGCTCAGCTAACGGTGAAGGAGAACTTATTGTTAGGGCTAGAAGCTTGCCGAGTCGTTCCTACTGAAATTCCGCCCGAAGCGATAGAGAAGTTCCCTGTATTGCCCACGATGTACGGACGTAGAGGCGGAGACTTGAGCGGCGGACAGCAGCAGCAGTTAGCTTTCGCCAGGGCACTTGCCTCCAAGCCGGACTTATTACTGCTCGATGAACCGACAGAGGGAATTCAACCCTCCATCGTGCAAGACATTCAAGAGGTTATTCGCTCGATCAAGCAGCAAGGGAATACAGCCATTCTGCTAGTGGAGCAGAGCATTGACTTTGTTAGGAGTGTAGCCGATTACTTCTATATTCTTGAGAAGGGCTCTGTCGTTGCTGAAGGGGATATTAGTGAGCTAGATGATTCAATGGTACGCCAGCATCTTGTCGTTTAATAATAAGCTAAGCCTAATTAAATTTAAGAAAGTCGTCTAGGGTTCCGCTCATCCACTCGGTTGAGGTCTGGACCGAGAGATGGCGTATGCCTGCAAGTGAAAGGCATATACACGGAGGGATAAAAGCCTGGGAGGATATACAATCCTTCCGGCTTTATTTTATTTATAAGAGCTACAAAAAAAACTTTAAGGAGAGATGATGATGAGAAAGTGGCTGCTGACAGGGTTAGTAACAATGCTCGTTGCAATAACGATCTTGGCTGGATGTTCAAAGGGTACTGGAAATTCGGGATCGGATGACCCAATAACAATTGCTCTTAGTCCGTGGCCGGGTTGGTTTTTCTGGTACCTAGTCGAAGAGAAGGGCTTCTTCGAGAAGCATGATGTGAAGGTGAAGCTAGAATGGTTCCCGGTTTATAGTGATTCGCTGCAAGCATTAGCAACAGGGCGAGTGGACGCGAATAGCCAGACATTAAGCGATACGATTGCACCCTTATCTAAGGATATTAAGCTCAAGGCAGTTCTCGTGAATGACAACTCCAATGGGGGAGATGCGATCGTCTCTACGCAGGATATTGCCTCCATCGCCGATCTTAAAGGTAAGACGGTAGCAACTGAATTAGGTACGGTAGACCATTTCTTATTGCTAACCGCACTAGAGCAGAACGGAATGTCTGAGAGTGATATCGAATATGTCAATATGACCGTTAACGATGCAGGTCCAGCTTTTATCTCCGGCAATGTAGATGTGGCTGTACTATGGGAGCCTTTCCAGACGATTGCGGTTAATGAGGGTAAAGGTAAGGTATTGTTCTCCTCTAAGGATACACCGGGACTGATCCCCGACCTTCTCGTTTTCCGTGATGACGTGGTGAAGGACCGTGCTGAGGATGTTCAGAAAATTGTCGATGCTTGGTTTGATGCGCTTGATTACTTCCAAACCCATGAACAGGAAGCGATTGACTTGATGGCCAAGAAGGCTGAGACGACACCGGAGGATTTCAAGACAGGCTTGGATAGCGTTAGTATATTTACAGTTGAAGACAATGTACAAGCGTTTAAAGATATGGATAGCTTTGAATCGCTCATACACACGGGAGAACTAACAGCTGAATTCTTAAAGAAGCTAGATATGATTGATACGATTCCTGATATTGAAAAGTTATTGGAGCCGAAATTCGTTAATCATGCAGCAAAGAGGTGATAGGTATGGCGAATGTGGAGGTGCGAGCTAGTAAACAGATGCCTCGACGAAGAAGACCGGTCTTACAAATATACAAGGATATCCCTCAGATGACATTTACGATACTATCCTTGAGTTCTTTTGCAACGATAATTGTATTGTGGTATGCACTGTGTCTATTAGAAATTGTAGATCCTATATTCCTGCCTACACCCCATCGTGTGCTCCAGGAGTTAGTATATCAGTTAAGTACGGGAGCCTATTGGCATCATATTGGCATTAGTGTATTCCGTGTATCGAGTGGCTTTCTATTAGCTTGTATCGTAGCGATTCCGATTGGTATATTCGCTGGCACATTCAAGATCGGGGAGGCGTTTATCGAGCCTCCTATGGAGTTCATTCGTTACATGCCCGCAGTTGCTTTTATTCCCCTCATTATGGTGTGGGCGGGCATTGGGGAATCGGCGAAGATTCTATTAATCTTCATCGGAACGTTCTTTCAACTAGTGCTCATGGTCTCAGCGATTACCCGTCAGGTATCTGTTGATTTGTTACAAGCGGCATTCACCCTAGGTGCAACGCGGTGGCAAGCGATAGAAACGGTGCTCATCCCGGCTATTAAGCCCAATCTGATGAATACACTTCGTATGACGCTGGGGTGGGCATGGACCTATCTGGTTGTTGCAGAGCTAGTGGCGGTGAATAGCGGGCTTGGATATGCCATTATGAAGGCTCAGCGTTATCTGAATACAGATCAAATATTCGTCGGGATTATCGTCATTGGATTACTCGGTTTAATGAGTGACCGTATATTCGCTTATTGTAACCGACGGTTTTTCCCGTGGGTGTAGAGGAGGCTTCAGAGCATGACGAATCATGTCGCGGTAGAAAGATCGCCCAAAGCCGCTGCTAATAACCCACTGATAACTATAGCTGGCTTGAACAAGGTCTATTCGAGCAAGAAGAGCAGCTTCGAAGCGCTTCGGGACATCCGTCTTGAGATTGAGCGTAATGAATTTCTGAGTATTCTTGGGCCCTCGGGCTGTGGAAAATCGACCTTGCTGCGTATTGTAGCTGGACTTGAGGATGCAACGGGTGGTGAGATCATCGTTGACGGTATACATGTTGTGGGACCAGGCGCTGATCGTGGGATGGTATTCCAGGGATATACCCTGTTCCCATGGTTGACCGTCAGGCAGAATATTGAGTACGGTCTGAAGCTCAAGGGCATCTCGATGTTGGAGCGGCGTGCTATATCAAGTCATTATCTGAGGCTGATCAAGCTGGAGTCCTTCGCGAATGTATTCCCGAAGCAGCTCTCAGGTGGGATGAAGCAACGCGTAGCCATTGCAAGGGCATTAGCGAATCGACCTAAGGTGCTGCTCATGGATGAGCCCTTCGGTGCACTGGATGCGCAGACTAAGATTGACATGCAGGAGATGCTCCTTGAGGTATGGGAGAAGGAGAAGACAACGGTCATCTTTATTACTCATGATATCGATGAGGCCGTATACCTCTCACAACGTATTGTGGTCATGGGATCGCATCCAGGTCGGATTATAGCGGATCATCGTGTACAGATGGATTACCCGCGTTCTGCTGAAGTCAGGGAGAATGCGGACTTTCTGTCATTGAAGCGTAAATGTTCAGCTTTGTTAAAGCACTAATTTAATCTATAATAGATGGAGGAACAATCATATGGGATTTTTCGATTCGCACGGGATTAATTATAAGAGCAATACAGGTGAACCGAGCTTCAATAAAGAAGATTTGCTCGGTGTGAAAGCCGCACATAAGGAAGCAACATTACCGTCTATTCGAGGTGAGGAAGAAATTGCACGTGGATTGAAGAACGGACTTGAGGCAGCAGAGAGTATTGGTGATCGTACCATATCTTGCTTTAGCCGGGGTGAGCTCCCCCATTATGCGGGGATTAACACGTTCCTGAAGATGCCTTTCCTAGAAGACGTCAATAAAGTGGATGAATACGATGTTGCTGTCATGGGCGTACCCTTCGATATCGGCACGACCTATCGCTCTGGAACACGGTTCGGTCCACAGGCTATGCGCCGCATCTCAGCTCTATATCAAACCTACAACTACGAGTTTGGTGTCGATTTACGAGAGCAGCTTAAGATTTGTGATGTCGGAGACGTATTCACCATTGGTAACATAGAGAAAAGCTTTGATCAGATCACGAAAGCAGTGTCTCATGTAATGGGAAAGGGAGTTATGCCGATTATTCTAGGTGGTGATCATTCCATTGGTTTTCCCTGTGTGCGTGGTGTAGCTGAGAATGTAGAAGGCAATATTGGCATCATTCACTTAGATCGACATGCAGACATTCAGGAGAAAGATATGGATGAGCGGATGCATACAACACCTTGGTTTCATGCCACGAATATCCCGAATGCGCCTGCAGTGAATTTGGTGCAGATTGGTATTGGCGGATGGCAGGTTCCGAGGCCAGGTGTTAAGATAGCGAGAGAACGTGGAACAACGATTATGACGATTGGTGATGTTGAGGAACTGGGAATTGCTAAGATAGCCGAGATGGCGTTGGAGATTGCCTGGAAAGGTGCCAAAGCGGTATATCTAAGCTTTGATATTGATTCGATCGATTGTGGATTTGTACCTGGAACAGGCTGGCCGGAGCCAGGTGGTTTCTTGCCAAGAGAGGCATTAAAGCTCATGCATCTGATCGCCAAGGAAGGGATCTGTGCGATGGAAGTAGTCGAAGTGGCTCCAGCTTATGATATTAGTGATACAACAGCGTTATTAGCTACCCGTTCTGTATTGGATGTATTAGCGACCATGGTGAATCACGGTAAGATTGGTAGCCTGTTCACTTAGGCTATATGAATGAATTAGATTGGGAGGGTTATGGAACGATGCATATACCTGATGGATTTCTAGATACCAAGGTATGGACAACAACAACCATCGCTGGAGCAGGTGCTCTGGCGTATGCATTGAAGAAAACGAAGTTAACCATATCACGTAAAGAAGTGCCGAAGATTGCTCTAATCGGTGCATTCATCTTTGCTGCTCAGATGATTAATTTCCCGATTGCGGGTGCGACCTCTGGACATTTTCTCGGGGGAACCTTGGCATCGATCTTGTTCGGACCGTTCATTGGCTTTATTATGATGTCGTGTGTGTTGATTGTTCAGGCTTTCGTCTTTCAAGATGGGGGAATCACGGTATTAGGGGCGAATATGCTCTGCACAGGGCTCGTCGGCTGTACCGTCGGTTATGTGCTGTATAATTCGGGAATGCGACTTACTCAAGGTCGATGGCACAATATCGTTACACCGATCACTACATTCGTTGCAGCTTGGTGCTCGATCGTTACAGCATCCGCGTGTGTGTCCTTATTATTAGCCTGGTCGGGCACCGTTCCACTAGGAGCAGCCCTGACAGCGATGGTCGGTTGGCACAGCTTGATCGGCATCGGGGAAGGACTTATTACAACCATGATTATCTCTTATCTAGCTGAACGGAAGACGGTATTAAATCCGGTAGAGGTGAGCGAATGAGAGTAATTTCCTTTGCTCGTCGTCATAAGAAGTGGATTGTCCTAGGCTTTGTTACGTTGATTATTGCTGTTCTGATATCACCCTTTGCCTCCTCTCACCCAGATGGGCTGCAGCGGGTTGCAGAGGACCATGGATTTATTGAAGAGGCGGATAGCGGATTTACTTGGTCGCCCATCTCTAATTATGAGGTGAACATTCCGTTGCCAAGGGAGTGGAGAGTGGCCTTATCCGGGGCTATTGGCTTATTAATTATGGGAGTGTTATTGCTGATCATTGGTAAATTACTTGTGAAAAAGAGGGACAGCAGTGTTTAAAATTCCAATAGATGTGAACGGCTCGACCGCACAGAAAACAATATGGAAGAAGCCGCTACATCGAACGTGGGCGGTATTAATTGGCATTGTAACAGCTATTTCTATACCTAATTCAGCTATTCTAACCGTGGTGCTGTGCTCCATCCTGTTCGTCATGTTATGGTGCGGAATTCCGTTTCGATTTATTATCACTCGCTTGCTCCTGATCCTGCCTTTTGGATTCTTCGCGGTATTCTTCTTGCCCTTTACGAGCCATGGGGAACCCGTATTTCATTTATTCGGCTTTGCAGCATCCGATGAAGGTGTCACTAAAGCGTTACTGATTCTATTAAAAATATGCTGTGCGAACCTTCTTCTCACGTTCCTCATTGCGACAACACCGCTCTTCGATTTGATCAAAAGCCTGCGCGCGATTGGCATCCCTGCGATCATGATCGAATTGGTTAGCTTGATGATGCGCTACTTCTTCTTGTTAGCGGAGGAGTCAAGAAGTATGCTGAGGGCTCAGAAGTCGCGGGGGTTCAGCACAGAGGGCTGGTTCTGGCGACGCCGAGTGTATCGACGCTTCGGGCAATTATTAGGTATGCTGTTCCTGCGTGCCTATAGCCGGAGTCAACGGATTTACTTATCGATGAGTGCGCGGGGAGGATTTGATTTCCCCGTGAAGCAAGTGCTAGGGAATGGCGATGAGCAGTCGATGAGCGAGAATGATAGACGAGCGGCGATCGGGCAGGATCCCTTTCAATCTTCGGAAGCGAGGCGGAATGAGATGGCTATTGAAGTATGTGGTGTATCCTATTACTATGGAGACCAACGCGTGCTACGTGACATTTCATTCACAATCAGCCGCGGATCGAAGGTAGCACTAATGGGACCCAATGGCGCGGGTAAATCTACATTGATCTCCCTGCTCAATGGCTTAGAAGAGCCAAGTAAGGGCGAGGTTCGCATATTCGGTGTTGCGATTGATAAGACGAATCGAGACTTGGTTCGACGCAGATTAGGCGTCGTTTATCAGGATCCGGATGACCAGATATTCTCACCGACAGTCGAGGATGATGTCGCCTTCGGTCCAAGAAATCTGGGTTTGAGCGAAGAAGACATTGAGGAACGTGTTCATACCGCGCTAGGCTCCGTGGGGGTCCTTGATCTGCGCAAACGGTCACCATTCGAGCTGAGTTACGGGCAGAAGAGGCGAGTAGCGATTGCGGGTGTGTTAGCGATGCGTCCAGAAATTCTAGTGCTAGATGAACCGATGGCCTTCTTGGACCCTAAAGGTAGGGATGATCTACAGGCACTACTAGAAGGAATTCACATGATGGGCATGACGGTCATTGTGGCTACACATGATGTTGATTTTGCCGCTGAGTGGGCAGATACGGTCGTGATTCTGAAGGAGGGGCGACTGCTCCGAAGTGGGTCAACAGACTTGCTATTCGATGAGAAGCTAGTGAAGGAAGCCGATCTGCATTTGCCGCGATTAGCTCGCCCCTTCCGCCTACTCGAAGGAGAAGGGCACGATGCGAAACCGAAGACCGTGAAGCAGGCTGCACAGATGATGTGGCGATTGATGATGCGTGCGGGTGAGAGTTCGGGACTGGATGCGGAGGCAGGTGCAGGTGGGCAGGAGCAGAAGGTTGATAGCAGAGTGGAGAGTAAGTATTAGAGTAAGTATTAGAGTAAGCAGTAGTGGAAGCTTTAGAGTTGTATCCCCTTCGCTCAGCAATTGAGAAATTGGTTACTTAGGAGCAGCAGAGGACTTTCGAGCACTTACAGAGCAGAGTTAGTCGGATTTAGGAGCAGCAGAGGACTTTCGAGCACTTACAGAGCAGAGTTAGCTGGATTTAGGAGCAATAGAGGACTTTCGAGCACTTACAGAGCAGAATTAGCTGGAATTGGCAGCAGAAGTCTCGCAAATAGAGCGTCCAAACCGCCTTAGAGAGAAAATTGGGTGCAGAAACTTCACAATAGAGCGTCCAAACCGCCTTAGAGAGTAGCTTGAGAGCAGAAACCTTGTAATAGAGCGTCCAAACTGCCTTAAAGTGTAACTTGATCAGAATTTCGGAAATTAATTAATTGTGAGGTGTACTCATGAAGAATATCGTTACAATGGGCTGGCTAGCAGAGAAGATAAGTGATGCTGATATGGTTATCGTAGATTGCCGATTCATAATGGGGCAATCTGATGCAGGTCGGATAGCGTATGAACAGGACCATATTCCCGGTGCTGTTTATGCGCATCTGGAGCAGGATTTGTCCGGACCAGTCCGTGAGCATGGAGGGAGACATCCGCTACCGGATATGGGTCCATTCTCCCAATGGCTTGGGCAATTGGGCATCGACAAGGATACCACCGTTGTTGCTTATGATGACCAGGGTGGAGCTATGGCTTCTCGGTTCTGGTGGATGCTGTGCTTCTTGGGGCATGAGCATGTATATATTCTGGAGACAGGCTTCACACAATGGAAAGCAGCGGGTTATCCAGTGTCGGCGGAACGCCATGAACCATCAGCGAAGCACTTCATACCAAGCGTGAAGACACGCATGTTAATTTCCGTTCATGATGTACGAGATAAGCTAGGACAGCCAGGTATCGTGTTACTTGATTCTCGAGAACAACCACGCTACCTCGGCTTACAAGAACCGATTGATCCAGTTGCGGGGCATATTCCAGGAGCTATCAATTCCTTCTGGAAGATCAGCTTGAATGCGAATGGACTTTGGAAAGACGCTGAAGAGCATGCTACACGTTTCGAATATCTGAACAAAGAAGATGAGATTATCGTCTATTGTGGCTCAGGCGTCACTGCATGCCCGAACGTATTAGCGCTAGAAGAGGCAGGATTTCCCAATGTGAAGCTGTATTTGGGCAGCTGGAGCGATTGGATAAGCTATGAGGGGAATCCGGTGGCAACGGGTGAAGAGTAAGAACCTAGAAGTAGCATAAGAGTATAGTAGTAAGTCGAATTTGAATGCAGAGCATGTGAGGCATGACCTCCGATGCTCTGTATTTTTATGCTTGAAGTCAACAACAAATCAATTCAACATGCAGCCGCTGACAATAGTTTCATGAAGCCCCAATCGAGTGTTCGCTCGTGTGAAGGGTTACAGTTGAGCATGTAGAATACAGAATATACATTAACGGGGATTTCGCTTCGAAACTACGATTCTAATCTTTTTTCGATATTTTTTTATGATTCGTATCTTTTTGTTACATTAAAGTGTTTATAGAGGTGAGTAACAACAAGGAGGTGTTAGATTGAATAACTTGGAGTGTTTAGGCAGTCCGATGCGTGACATTCGTGAAAAGTATCACCTAATGATTGAACCTTATCGAGATGTACTATGGAAATATTGTTACAGGGTTACAGGGTCACCTTGGGATGCAGAAGATTTGGTTCAGGAGACTTTATTAGTGCATTCGCTGCATTACCTAAGTTATGGCAACCACTGTATCCTAAAGCATATCTTTTTAGAATTGCTACGAACACATGGCTTAATCAATGTCGAAAACGGCAGATTGATATCGATTCGAATGAAACGGTCGATATTGCATCTACTAATGACTCGGACCCGTTCATTGTCCATGAAGCTATTGCTGTATTGGCGCGGGTTTTACCTCCTCGACAGGCTGCTGTTCTATTCTTGATTGACGTATTTGATTTTCGGGCTGATGAGGTGGGAGAGATGGTTGGGCTAACAGATGGAGCCGTCAAAGCTATATTGCATCGTGCAAGAACAAGGATGAAGGAGCATCATGAGGTTAACGGACAAACTATCGCAAGAATTCTTTAACTGGTTGGACCAACGATCCGCTTCCAATGAAATGTTCTTACCAGATTCTTTGGGGCAAACCGGTGATTATCGTATTGACTGAAATCGCTGGGGTAATAAAACTGTATACATTAATCGAACTGAATATCTGGGATAAAGAAATCATTGCAAAAAAAGACTATTATTTTTGTCAAGATTTGTTGCAAGCGATCGGAGAAGAGTTACACCTTTCTGTTCATCTGAACGGCTACACACACGAATAAATGGGGGAAGTAAGCATGAGTTATTTCGAACAATTGTTTCAAGTAAATTTGAGGGTGAGGTATCTTGATGCCTCGATAGAGTGCGTTGCAAACAGCCAAACTCATAGAATATGACTGGAATCGAAGTTAGTTCGTGTGCGATTTCTCCTTACATTCTTTGATATGCTTTTCATGGTATAATAAAGAAAATTACAATCAATGAGCGGAATAGACTATTTTTCAAAAAGATATAAGAGAAAGGGGAATGAACCATGGCAAAGAAAATCGATAAGAGCACTACAGAAGCAATTAAAAAGTTACTTCAGCAGTATGGTGTGAAAGAGGAAGACAGTATTGTTATTGATTTGAAAAATAGCATGATTGCCGATTACAAAGATACAAGCATCTCTGATTTAATGGGCATTAGGGGTACAATATCTGACGAGCGAGCACAAGAGTGGCTAAAAGATAATGAAGAAATGAGGCAAGAATGGTGAAAAGGGGAGTAATCCTTGATACAAATATCGCCATCGGTTTATTAAACGATCAAAAGTCTATTGTTCAAACGATTCAAAGTCTTCAGGATGATGGATACGAGTTTTATTTTTCAGTTATAACGAAGTGTGAATTACTTAGTGGTGTGAAAAGCGATTTAGAATTTCAAGCCATTGAGAATATTAGTCTTAACCGGTTCATAGATGTAAACAATGATATTGCTACAATTGCTGGAAAGATCAGATTAGAGCAACGTAAAGAATTTAATCGAAATGTGAAAGCCCCAGATTCGTTAATTGTCGCATCCGCAATACATAGAAAGTATGATCTCTACACACTTGATGCGGGCATACAATTTGCTGAGCAATATGGTATTAATATGATTAAAGATAATGAGGCTAAATGATCGGTCTATGAAAATCACAACGGCACCTGGGGAGATATTTATTTTTAAGGTGAGTAGAAACGCCAGAGGGTGGTACATCCATGATGTCCTGATCGCACAGATTTGCGTAAAAGGCAAAGTGGCCGGAAAGCCCTTAGTCAACGAAAAGTAAAGTTCGAATGTAATATTGGAGTAATTCGAGCGAGTGTTCTGTATCGAGGAAGAACCATTCAATTAGTTCGAATTTGCTTAACTAAATCGATGTGATTGACGGCATACAAACCAATAGTTCGGATTAGCGCAATTAAACCAACATAGGAATGACCTCCACGCTTAAACCCCCTGTTTAGTTTCGCAAATTGAATCTAAAATGGACATCCTCCACAATAAAGAGGATTTAGTTTCGCAAATTAAAACTAAATCACATGATTGGAATGATCATACCTATGTAAACGTAAGCTTCCTAAGTATTTTCTTAACGATCATGAACGAAAAAGAAAAGGCAGGGACAGGGTCATCAAAACTCCAAATAGCCGGGGCTTTTCGTACAAAGTGAGATTTTACGATCTGCATGATGCTCAGTTGCTTGGTTCTGACATACGCTCTAGATGCAATGAGATCCTCAAACAAAAAACAGAAAGCGATGCCTGTATCAATCTTAACCGCATGGCTCCCAATCGGCTTTCCGGTGAGCTCGCTATAGGTAAGCAATGGGAAGTTTACTCCGCATTTTCTGAGAAGGGGATCAAGGGTAGTTGTTCTCGCATTTATCTCCAGTAGGTAATACTGCCCTGTTCCCGCATCCTTCTTAAATTCGATTTCCGCAAACCCCTTGTAGCCAATGGATTCTAAGAACGGAGCTCCTAGTTGATAAAGCTCATCTACATATTGTTGCTTTGTAAATGATGATGCACCAAAGTTAATCGGGAACTGCCTCTGCTTCTGACAGGTGACCCAATGGGTAACCTTGGAGTTTTGGTCCAAGTAAGCATCAAACGTATATACATGATCATCGAAGCCGGGAATGATTCTTTGCACGATGACCTCAAGTTTGGCTTGTGTAGCTCTCTCGATAGCTGACCTCATCTCGTCCAAGTTATGGCATGTGAATATCTTTGCTCTGAATGTGGAGACAAAAGAAGTGGAATCTGTTGGCTTCACGATACACGGAAATCCGATTTCGCTGACTACTCGTTCTTCGAAGCGTGCCTCAGTTGGACTCAGAGACTCTGGTACTAATACACCATGCTTAGTTGCTAGAGTGTGAAGGTATTCTTTATCCATAATATTGCTCCAAAATCCTTGATTGGTCATATTGATGTGGTAGTAGTTTTTAAGCTTATCAAGATAAGAATCAATGAATTCTACATAAGGATCCACGCTGGGGAATAGGACAGGCTTCACTTCCTGCTTTTTGGCATAATCGATTAAATATAGCAAAAGCTCTTCCTTCTGCTCTTTATAATGAGGAACAATTAATTGTTCACTTAAGTATTTGGATTTAGCACCGTATGTATTTTTCTTGGAATAATCCATTGCGACCGTGTAGATGCCATTGGAGCCGAGACCTCTTATGATGCTTAGACCTGTATAAAAATTGGAGCCGAGTATGACAGCTTTAGCCTTATTGTCCACGAAACAACACTCACTTTCTCAAATCATATTAGATATTTATGTCATTCGAGATGATTCGCCATAAACCTCTAAATACTAGAAAATATATGATGGTCCTATAAGATCTTATCCAGCGTTATCGTCTTCACCTTACTCAGGTCGATGAACATCCCATTGACTTCAACAATCGGATTCACAGGGTCATGAGCGCTCACCATAATAATCTTACCCTCATGTCCGTTAGATAGTAGGACTGAATTACCGATGAGCAAATCCATGAACCTCTTCATGAAGGTTAGGGTAATTGCTGGCTCAAGCGCACCATAGGCGAATTGCGACATCTCCTGCAGTACTTGATAGAAGGGGATGGAGTTCTTGTACACTCGCTTGGATATCATAGCGTGGAATACATCAGCTACCGCTACCATCTTGCTGCGCTGATCGATCTCGTTGCCCTTAAGTCCAAATGGATAACCGCTGCCATCTTCTCGCTCATGATGTTGGAGAGCAACATATGCATGCTCTTCGGCAAAGCCTGACGAATTTCTGATCAACTCGTATCCATGGATGGTATGTTTTTTGATTATCTCGAATTCTTCCCTCGTTAATTTCCCTGGTTTGTTTAATATATGACTTGGAATCTTCGACTTCCCAATATCATGTAAGAAACCCGAAGTGATCAAGCTGATTAATTGGCTCCCTTGATAGCCGCCATTCATACCGATGATCTTGGATAACAATGCAACACCTATACTGTGCGTGTAGATGTATTCCTCATGCCGTCTCAAGTGGGTCAGGATATGGGCAAAGTCTGGATGATTGCTCATATCCAACACGACCGGAACAACTTTCTCGAGTATAACATCGAATGGAATTTTATCCGCATATCGTGCCATGTGGAAGATATCTTTCACTTCCAGAATCGCAGAATTAACTAGGTGAAGGATCGTCACATCTTCCACATCTTCGACCCGCAGAACGATATTCTGCTGAAGGAGCATATCGATGTCTTTGCTAGTAAGAATGGTCAACGAAGGGATAACCAAAGTACCTAATACATTGTATAGGTTTTTATTTAATCGCATTCCCTCATATTGGTGATATTGGGAATGAAGTTCTCCCCTCTCCAGATTCTGCACCTTTCATATCTCCTTCTTTAACGGTCTGTTATTGGAGCAATTAACTCAACTTCTTTCATGCTCATACTATCGAAATCGAAATCGAAATCCGTAGCCCCGATCGCATCGAAAATGTCCCTGCAGTACCTCCCAACACATACGCGTCCAGAGTACATCTTGAGTACACTCACTTTTTTCTTAGCCTTGAGCACAGACATTACCCCTGTCTGACCCCCGATTACCTTAGCCACGATGCTGTCACCTGCATCAAGTCTAGAGCCCCGGCATACACCATTGTCATCCAAGAAGACGATATTCCTAGCTGAGTACAGGTCGCTTACGAGCACGCCATCTCGATGAATGATAATATCTCCGTTAGATTTAAGCTCGCTCTTATGGCATTGATTGATGCTAATGTTCACGTGCGCTTCCTGCATCCGTGCTACTTCTTGATGGGTATCCTTCAGTAAGGCAAGATAGCTTTGGACAAAGTTATAAGTAGCCATATCTAGAAGCTTGGTCGGTTGCAGGAAAATCTCAGACACTTCCTTAAGCTTTGCGTATTCATCTTGCTTGATCTGCTGGATATTAGCGATGACGACGAGAAGCTCCTTGATCAGGCTGTAGATTTCTTTCATCTTATTCTCAAGTAGAAGCATAATAATCTGTCCGTATCGAACCTCTTGCTTCTTCGATTCAAGCACTTGTATCAATAGTTTGGAGGCGTTGAGCATCTTCTCGATATGCGTACACAGCAACTTCGTTGTATGGTATAACCGGTTGAATAGCACACCGAAGTATCCCGAGTATAGCTTACTGGCCATGACATTGCCTCTCACATTAATGCTGCCTGTAGCGGTAATTGTAGAGTTATATACATTTCCGTGAATGTAGACATTTCCGAGAGATTCGATAATCATATTGTCTGTGACATCTCCATGTACGATCACATCACCGGAGAATACAATGTTACCGGTCTCGATATCCATATTGCCATTGATGACAAAAGAAGTAGATACGTCGAAGGTTTTAATCTTACTTCCCGTTATTCGAGGTCTACCTTGCATCTGAGCAATAACGACGCCATTCGACGTCAATTCAACACTCGGTTTCGTTTCGATATAAACATCCTTTGGAGGTGGGGGTATTGAGACACTACCTAGAACGTCGTATCCCGGGGTTCCGTTCACCGACGGGATTTTCTTCGCCATAGGATCTCCCTTGTTGACAGTCGGAATGCGGAGGTGGTTGCGGAAATTAATTGATCCTTCTACTTCAAAGAAATGACTCTCGACCTGCTGGGAGAAATAAAGTTCCAATTTGGCGTCAACCCCCGGAATGGGCTCTACGCCTCTGGCCACGATAATCGGCTGATGAGTGGGGAGTAGCAGTTCTTGTTGAATAGAAGCGAAATCGATCTGAGCGACTATGGACATCTGCTCAAGTCTAGTAACGACATCGCTTAAGCGAACAGTTTCTAGTACAATATACGTGTCTTCTTCTATCGTCAAAGTCAGTCGTTTGCTCGGTTCCTGATTGACCAGTCGCCAAGGACAACGCTGTTTCGAATGAAGGTGGAAATATGCGAATAGCTTGTCCTTCGAGATGGTAATCTCGAACAAGGGCTTCTCTTCCACTTCCCAGTGAATCGAATCCTTTTCATTTACCACCGTTTCCGAGTGTACTTCCTTGTTATTCACGAATAATTTCATTCGCTCTGCCGCTTTAATGATAGGGTATGTCCCCCGACCAAACGGATTTCTCACAATAATCCGCTGATCTTTAACTTGAATCGAGCCATTCTGCTCGTTGTTATTGTCATCGTATAACTTCGAATCTTCACTAATCGGATCGCTAAAGGAAGTTTCGTTCTGCGATTCGATATTCAATTGATTGATCAACGTAGTTAGCTCATCTTCAGAAATGTAACGCTTCACGGAACAGCACCTCTCATGACAAATTAAATAGAAGACGCGAAAAATAGGAGCGCTCGGATGAACGTAAAAAAGCATCATCCGAATGGATGATGCTCTGCACCCACTTCGGTAGCTTGGCGGCCATAGAACAATAGTTCCGTAGGCCCATAGCTTTGCGTCCCCTTCTTTAGAAAGGTTTGCCGTTTCGTATGAGAGTTATATTTTGAGAGTTAATCTAGTTGGTAGCTTAGTACTAAAGAGCTAGAACAATTCATTCATTCTACCCATTTACACTGTTTATTTTATTATTATATGCCTAATGTCTATATTTTACAATGATTCACTCCTGATTTGCTCTTTTACTCCGGTCTGTAGAGAAAAGGGGAGCACAGAGATTAACTCCGCGCTTCCCTTTTGATATTCAAGACTTTATATAAGTCTTACAGGTCTGACAAAGCTTCTTTCAAATTGATCTTACCATTAGCGACATCTTCGATTCGCTCTGTGAATAAGGAGAGTGAGAAGTTGAATAGGTTGAGCACCTCGAGGATGACATCGGCAACGATTGACTCATCAGAAGGCACACAGTGGACGTACCTGAAATTGATCTCGCCATCTTCTTTGATATTGAAATGACCAATGGGTACTTGCCCATTCAAGTTGTTGATTAATGTACTCACTTGTTCCAGATGCTTGGAATTTAAGTCACTTGGAATAACGGAGAAAAGCTGTAGCAAGCGAATGTAATCTAACCCATCATCAGCGATTGGGATATAACTGAAGTTTACGAAGCGATCCTTGTTATCTCGATCTTTTCCTAGCGGAGCTAAGAGTACATGGAGAGGGATTTCCTCCGACTTTTCTAGTAATTCAGCTTGTATTCCGGCGTCCACTAAGGCTGCTTGGATAAATCCAAGCTCGACCAAATGCATCGCATCAACTTTTTCCGAATTCATGAGGTACCCTCCTATTCGTAAATCAGATATTGGTGGTCAGTTATTCACGCTTCTTCATAGATTCCATCATCAATTCACGCTGCTTATCCACATTACCATTCAGCTTGTATAATTCTTTTGTGCTACATCCTGCAGCTTCAATAAAGTTCTCAATCCGTTGATATTGTTTAATAACTGCTTCGTCGTCGGCTTTGTATTCAGGTAGCTTGGACACCATGCTGAAGATTAAATCGACATCTTTATTACGTTTTCCATGCTTATTACTTGACGACTTCTCAGCGTCGAATACAGTGCGCCATGCGGAATCGGCTGGCGCTTGCGCTGCCTTATCTCGACCGTATTGCTTCACTCTTCGAGCAACACCCATACCAACCTTAGCTCCAGAAGCAACCGCCTTCATGGACACACCTGCTGCAGCACCTGCTCCACTCAAGGTGGCAATATCACCAGCCATGCTCAACATCTCAAGTCCTAGGGATATACCAGCACGATTCATCCGCTTCTGATTAATATACTTCATCTCGAGCGCAAGCTCATATTCTTGAATATCTGCCAGCTCTTGTTCCTCTTCAGCTGCTCTTGCTTTAGCTTCTAATTCTGCTTTTCGCTTCGCTAGCTCTTTCTTATCGGTTCCGCTGGTTGTTCTCCACCAATCTTTAGATTTGTCGATAACGACCTTCGTGTTCGCTTTATATTTTTCCTTGAATTCGCGCTTAACTTCAGTCATCTTCATCTTGCTCATCTGAGACTGGATCATATCATATACTTGAATAGTAATTTTCACCGCACTGACTGCAACGCCGATACCTGGTACGACCTTGGCCAGATTGCCTGTGCCCAGATCCAGGATCTCGAGGATGGACTTAACGGTTTTCACCGCGGACTGAGCGGATTGCAGACCATTGTTAACGACATCCATGGCACCTCGGAGCGCTTCACCTTTCGTAACTCCGTCACCAGCAATACCTTCCTTGAACAGCTCGAACACTTTCTTTACTGCGAAGAATGCACTCTTAATAGCGGCAATACCATCGCCAACGCTTCCTGCCCATCCTGCAACTGCAGTGGAGTCACCTACACCATCGGATTTGCCACTAACCTTGGCTGAGTTGTCAACCATATTGGCAATGCCAGTGAATGTTTTCTGAGTATTCTCGATGGTTTCAGTAACTGCAGCGGCTTTCTTCGAACCGGTATCCGCTTCCTTGAATGTCTTGACCATGTTGACCAATCCTGCAATACCTGCAGTTGTGTCGAATACGGACGAAGCTACACTAACCTGGGCGTCCGCATAATCTGTTTTGTCTTTCTCGTCTTTAAGTGCGTTAATCTCACCTTCAGATTTGCCATCTTTGGTCGCTGATTTAATATCATCCTTCAGTGTTCCTGAAGCATCCTTCAGAACCTCGGATTTTCCTCCGGTACCTTTAGTTATCATATCGGCATTATCTACAATATTGTCCTTAAGGGAGCTCTCATCTTCGAAAGCCGAGGCCGATCCTGAACCGGAGGCCTTTATTTCGCTCGATGCTGTAGCCAAGTCGCGCTTTGCAACAATCTTGTCCTTACGAATGAATCCATCGATTGCATCAACTTTAATCTTGCCCCACTTGCCAGTGGAATCACTCACCTCTAAATCTTCTATGGGTTGTTTATTTTTTATTTTGTCACCTTTTTGCTTGGACTCATCTACCGTGATTACTCCGCTTGCATCTTCTTTGTATTCACGCATATGTGCTCCCATAAAAGCATCCAACTGAGCAGCTTTCATCTGAATAGGTGGCTTATTATGTGTTTGTGAGAATAACTGCATCGTTGCCCGATTACCAATAGATTTCTGAAGCTGACGGAAAAGAAGACCAGACCCCGTCGCCCCCGCTTGTGGGCTAAGAGTTGTGGCCGAATGTGTATCTGACGTTTGATTTGTAGACTTGGAACCGGAATCTCTTTCTGCCGCCATCACACACGAACCTTCCATCCAATATGCCAGATATTCTCTTGATAATAGTAAGGAACTAACCGAAAAAATAGATATAAATTCAGTATAGTATTTCTAATAGAAAAAGGGAAGTCCTAGCACCAAACATGTTATGACTAATTCAGACCCGGGTAAGCAACAGAATGAGCCCTTATATCTAAGCCGTAACAAATAGTTTTTCAATATTAAGACGTATTATTGATATAATTCGATAGAAAGCATATTTTAGAGGACTAGAACATAGTAGGGAGATTTGAGAAAGATGACACCATTCACACAACGAGTTGTAGAAATCATTAAGGCAATTCCGGCAGGTTATGTGATGACTTATGGTCAGATTGCGGCTGAAGCAGGGAGCCCGAGGGGTGCCAGACAGGTCGTTCGTATCTTGCACTCCATGGGAGAGAAATACGACCTGCCTTGGCACAGAGTAGTGAATGCGAGAGGAGAAATTGCGATCCAGCAAGAAGAAGGGCGCTACATGCAGAAACTCTATCTGGAAAATGAAGGTGTCGTGTTCGATAGCAATGGACTCATTGACCTGGAAAGATCAAGGTACATACCAAATTAGCTAGTCCCTTGCTTGCTGCTCGAATAGCTGAACAATCTCAATAATGACATTCGTCGCCTTAATCATCGTATCTACAGATACATATTCATATCGACCATGAAAGTTCTCTCCGCCTGCGAAGATATTCGGTGTGGGTATTCCCATGTAGGATAGCTGTGAGCCGTCGGTTCCGCCTCGGATCGGTTGAACAAGGGGCTCGATACCCAGATTCACCATCGCTTGATGAGCGAGATCCACGATCTCCATAACAGGCTCGATTTTCTCCCTCATATTGTAATATTGGTCCTTCATCTCAAGAATGATGCTGTCTTCTCCGTATTTCGACTTCAAATCCTTCACAATAGCAACCATATTCGCTTTTCGGGAATCAAACTGTTGACGATCGAAATCACGAATAATGTAGTGAAGCTTTGTCTGTTCCACATTTCCGTTCATAGAGATCAGATGGTAAAAACCCTCATAACCTTCTGTATACTCTGGTGCTTCCGCAGCGGGTAATCTGCTGTTTAGCTCCATCGCGATCTTGGCGGAGTTGACCATCTTTCCCTTCGCAGTTCCGGGATGAACGATCTTGCCGTTACAGGTAATTCGAGCCGCCGCCGCATTGAAGCTCTCATACTGCAACTCACCTAATGGACCACCATCCATTGTATAGGCATAGGTTGCATTGAACGCAGCCACATCGAATCGATGAGGTCCTCGACCAATCTCTTCATCAGGAGTGAAGGCTACTCGTACTTGGCCATGCTTAATTTCTGGATGCTGAATCAAGTAAGCCATCGCAGTCATGATCTCGGTCATACCAGCTTTATCATCTGCTCCGAGCAGGGTCGTACCGTCCGTAGTGATCAAGGTTTGACCTGTGTAACCAGCCAACTCGGGAAAATCCCGCGGAGAGAGTACGATCTGCATCGCTTCGTTCAGAACGATATCTGTTCCATCGTAATGTTCGACGACCTGCGGGTTAACACCAGCGCCGGTGAGATCGGTTGCTGTATCGATATGGGCTAAGAAGCCTATTGTTGGTATTTGCTTATCGGTATTCGCAGGTAGTGTGGCCATGACATAACCATTGTCATCGATCGTGACCTCTTGCATCCCAATGGTGTTCAATTCCTCAACCAGCATTCGGCCAAGCGTTAGCTGTCCAGGGGTAGTTGGGCAGGTCTCACTACTCTCGTCGGATTGCGTATCCACTTGCACATAAGTGGTAAATCTCTTTATGATCTCATTTTTCATATTGGCTGTTCAACTCCTTACGATCATTCTAATGCAAGGAGTGAGGAGGTTCAAGTTAACGCAGGTACCCACTATAATGAGAGCTCAGGGCTGTTGCTTTTTATAGTCATTATATGTAAAATAAATTAACGAATAATTTCTGAAAGGGGTGGGAATATGAGGAGAAAACGGAGAAATTACAACGAATCCATTTTACATTTTCATATTCTCATTTCATTAGGACACTAAAGCATTCATTGCTTTAGTGTTTTTTTATGTGGGGGGAGACAATTGACAATGACGAGGTACAAAAGAGTTCTTATTAAACTAAGTGGTGGAGCAGTCGCGGGAAATACGGAATTTGGTTTTGAGGCAGAAAGATTGGATTACATTGCGAATGAAATTATGTCCGTTGTGAATCTAGGTGTTGAGGTATGCTTAGTTATAGGTGGCGGGAATATATTCCGTGGGAATATGGCGGAAAGCTGGGGAATCGAAAGAGCAGAAGCTGACAACATTGGTACTCTTGCAACTGTTGTGAATAGCTTAATGCTCCGCGGAGTTCTGAAGGCCAAAACAAAGAAAGAAGTTCGAGTAATGACAGCAATACCTATTACATCAGTTGCCGAGCCATATATCAGATTAAGGGCAGTTCACCATCTGGAAAAGGGTTACATTGTAATCTTTGCAGGAGGAAACGGGCAGCCCTACGTGACAACAGACTATCCTTCGGTGCAAAGGGCGATTGAAGTTAATTGTGAAGCGCTTTTAGTTGCGAAACAAGGTGTGGATGGCGTGCTCAATGCAGACCCTAAGTACGATAAAAATGCAAGAAAGTTCAAATCCCTTCATTATAACGATGTTTTACAACATAACTTAAAGGTCATGGATCAGTCGGCATTCATATTAGCTAGAGACTATAATCTGCCCATGTATGTGTTCAATTTCGACAAACCTGGTTCAATGAAAGAAATTTGTGAAGGGAAGAATAACGGCACGATAATAAGCGGGGAATCGGTTCTGGAATTGGAGGAATGAAATGACTAAATCGATAGCAGAAAAGCTGAATTTACAAAAATATGATCAAGCAGCAGTGTTGAATGAACCTGAAGGAACGGATTATTTGGCTGAGTTGACAGGTTATGATACTAGGCTCGAGGCTCGCGCGTATGATCTCATATTTGCTTTTGTGTTAGATATGGTGTCATTAAAGGAACTAGTTGATAGAGTGATTGAACATAAGCATCTAAATCATAATGGCTATCTCTTTGCGGCGTATCCGAAGAAGGGGAACAAAGTTTATCCATCATTTATTCATCGAGATGAGTTGTTTGCGGGACTAGGTAGTGATGAGAGCGGATATATTGGGACAAGCGATATTAAATTTGCTCGTATGGTGGGATTGGATGATGTCTTCACTGTTGTTGGGTTTAAAGAGGACGCTCGGGGCAAGGACCAGACTTCTTCCAAATCAAGTCAACGGGTAGATGATTATATAGCTTTGATTTCAAGCGTGGAGAAGGATTTAGAGGGTACTCCAGAGCTCCTTACCGTATACCAAGCACTTACTCCAGGGTATCGTAAGGATTGGGCGCGGTATGTATATAGTGCTAAACAAGAAGAAACAAGAGCAAAACGACGTGAAGAGATGAAGATGATTATTCAAGCCGGGTATAAGAGTCGTGAGCTATACCGCAAAGACCAATCCTAGCTCAACTAAAGGACGTTTTCGAATTCAACAATAGAAACGTTTGATTCAAGGAGGAATATGTAATGATAGCGGTCTTAAATAAAGTGCTAAATGGTCATACCGCCCGGTATGAACGTCATTTGAAACACAGTGCCCAGATGGTATGGCGTATTTGACGGAGAATGAGAAACTGGCTTTATGGTTTTCCGAGCTGAGGATTGAAGAGCTCCGTGAAGGAGGAGTTATTATGTTTGATATGCAGGATGGCACCATAACGTTATTTGGGGTGGTTAATCCAACAAGACTTCCATTCTTTGGTGAGGTAACGTTATATGGAGGGGTTATTCGAAAGTATATGTCGTATGGGCATCAAAAGTGATCAATTAACCACCCCAAAAGTGGCTAAACATTTAAAGAAGTTGATAACATATGAATTAGCCACTCGAGAAGGTGCTAAACCATCGATGGTAGGCAACGCGATAGAATAGAGAGGGAATGGGTGTTGGGTAAGAGGTAATAAGTGCAGTTTTCTGGATGGTGAAGTCTTAAATGCCGATATGCAGAACAATAGGGCAATGATCACTGCCTATAACATCGCAATCGATTTGCGCATCGACTAACAACGGAGCTAGCCTCGCAGACATTAGAAAATAATCAATTCTCCAGCCAACATTCCGCTCTCTTACACCAGGCATATTGGACCACCAAGAATAGACGTCGGTCCGCTCCGGGTAGAGATAGCGGAATGTATCTATGAATCCGCTATCCAATAAGACGGTCATCTTATCACGTTCTTCCAAGGTGAAACCGGAGTTGTTGCGGTTTCCCTTGGCATTCTTCAGATCGATCTCATGATGGGCAACATTGAGGTCCCCGCATAGAATGACGGGTTTAATAATATCCAAGCTCTGAATAAAGCTTCGAAAACGATCCTCCCATTCTAGACGAAGCGGCAGCCTTGATAGATCACGTCGAGCATTCGGTGTATATACATTCACAAGAAAGAAGGTGTCGAACTCAAGTGCAACGATACGCCCTTCGGAATCCGGTAGACCTTCATTCTCGTCCTCATCCAAGCTATAGCGAACAGACAATGGCTTGATCCTTGTGAATACAGCTGTTCCGGAATAACCTTTCTTCTGCGCATAATTCCAATATTGCTGATATTCTTCGCCAAGCTCTAGACTTATTTGCCCCTCCTGCAGCTTCGTCTCTTGAATACAGAATATGTCCGCTCCCGTTTCTTTGAAGTAATCGAGGAAGCCTTTGTTCACACATGACCTTAAACCATTCACATTCCAAGATACGCACTTCATCCAATGTTATCTCCAATCCTAAATCCTATTAGCCGATCACCGTCTCCAATCCCTTTCCTCCCCATTACTGGTTGAGCATAGATGGATGGAATAGCCTATACGCATTCTTTTCCTCTTGTTTAGCTATGTACATTGCGGTATCCGCATATTTGATCAACATTTCGGGGTCTAAGGAATCATCGGGGAACAAGCTAATACCTAGACTACCTGTAACATCTATTTGTGGATAATTTTGATTTAATGAAGTTTTAAGAGTGCTTACAATCATGTGTGCAGTGCTGTGGATGTCAGTTTCAGGTTTCAACGGAAGTAGAATAACGAATTCATCCCCACCGAAGCGAGCGATATGATCAGGCTGAGCGACCATTTCCTTCAGTAGTGTGGCCACATATATGAGCACTTGATCACCCATCTGATGCCCGAACAGATCATTCACAGATTTGAACCCATCCAGATCGAGTAGCAAGAGCGCGAAAGGCTGGCCGTTCGGACAATTCACATACTCATTAATTAATGTATAGAAACGGGTGCGGTTAACGAGTCGAGTAAGTGGATCATGAAACGCTAAGAAAACCATTTGTTGCTCGTAGCGCTTACGGTCAGATATATCGCGAACTGAACCGATCATCCGTACAGGTGCACCATTCGAATCACGGATAGCCTCACCTGCAGTAGCTAACCAGATGTATCCACCCTCTTGATGTCGAATGCGGAACTCGAATAAGAAAGGTGAATGATCATTGAGATGGCTTTGAAAATGTTTATTTAGCAATTCTATATCATCTGGATGAATGAGATCTCGGAATTCCGATTGATGAATCGGTTCTTTGCTATTACGCGTGATGAAGCCAATAAGATTAAGGAAATATACGTTTAATTCAAAAGTCTGTGATTGTAGGTCCCAATCCCAGATTCCATCATTGGTTGTCCGAGACACAATTTCCAACTGCTCAGTTGTCCGGCGGTACATCTCTGTCTGCTTGAGTAACTCTTGGTGAGAAGCTTTTCGCTCTAATGAGAACGCTAACAAATCAAGATATTGAACAAGTAAGAAATAAGGAATTAGTGGCTTTGTGTGATCATCGTTGCTTACCATGGCTAATATGCTGTGTTCTAAGGTTCCGATTCGTATAGGAATGATATGGGTTATATGCTGACTTCCAACATTATGGTCTCTCGCAGGTGAATAAAATGAAAGTGGAGGGAATTGTTCCGGCAATACAGTCTTAATATCAGTTTCATAATCACGGGTTTTGAAATGCAAGAACTGATCGATATCTAGAATCGCCTTACCATGCGTATTCATCTGTCGGTTGGCCAAACAACCCCATTGGAAGTAAGGTGCCATCAGACTTGCTAGACCCTCAAGACCTGGTTTATTACTCGATATCATAAATTGGTACAACTCAAAATTATTTACCACACCAGCTGCGTGATTATTCGGCTGATTCGGAACAACTCCATCTGCATCGCTCGGAGTATTATGTAGATGCTCCGAGCAACCGCATGAATGACGTATAAAGAATTTACTTGGTATGTATTCAATATCAGATAATCCGGGCTTGCCCGAAAGTTTATCGATTAGTAATTCAACGGCTTTTCCCGCAATATGCTCTAAATCCTGATTTACGCTAGAAACTGAGGGGGAATTAGTCTGGGCAGCATAGGAATCATCATACCCTGTTACTGCGTAATCCTCAGGCACACGGTAGCCCATGTCCTCAAGGTGCTTAATTAATCCAATTGCAGTTAGGTCAGTACAAGCAGCTATGGCTGTACATGGCAATTTTCCATGAATGATTTTCTCAGCCGCGACCCATCCGCTCTCATTCCCTTGAACCTCTGAATCCATGATGAGGTCAGGATTGAGGGGGATTCCATGCTTGTCCAAAGCTTTCTTGTAACCAGCATAACGAGCCTTCATACCATTCTGCGCCATATACCCAATAAAGGCTATCTGGCGATGACCGTGCTCGATTAAGTGTTCAACCGATTGCATCATACCCTGTTCATTATCGGAGACAACTACCTGTCCATACTCCGGAGGTATTATTTTCCCGATGGCTACGATAGGCTTGCCTAGAGCAGCCAATTTGGAAGCATAGCTATTAGACACAGCATTCTGCACAATAATCCAGCCAGCAACATTGTCGTTAGCTAGCAGATCTTGAGGATCGATATCTGTCGTACGAATAATAACGAGACTCGCTCCAACTTGGAGAGCCGCATCATGAATGGCTATCATAAGTGTACCGAAATAAAAGCTGCCAAAGAAAGGTGTCAATACGCCAATAACCTTGTTGTCCATTATCAATCACCACTTTTTCTAGCTTAGTAGTATTTCGTCATGTTGTCTTATAAACCTCTCGAATTGCTGCTTCAATGTCGATGGGACCATCCTCTATAATCTTACCATGATTAACCACAATAAGGCGACTGCATAGTTGTTCCACATCGTCCAAATCGTGGGTAGTTTGCAATAGAAAATTCAAGTAAAGACAAATAGCCTCTGATACAAATGTCATATCAAGGGCTATTTATTCAACTAATAGATTACCACTTTTCATAACCCTCTCCAAATTCCAATCCGCAAACAGCTATCCAATTAGCCCCTTCAAAATCACTGAATTCTACGCTTATTTTTTTTCTGTTACCATACTTTTTAATAATAAATTTCTTATTTTTATGTAATAATTGTAATGAACGATTACCTTTCTTTGTGACCTTGGTTTGCCCTATTCCACACACTTTATCGTATTCATAGATCAATGATCCATTTACAATTATTGCTGCAACGGTACTTTTGTAAATTAACGCAAGGGTATTGAGACTATTCCCGAGTATACAGTGATAAGTACGATTTAATATCAGGTTTATTCGGTGATTGCTTGATGACAAATCAAGAAGATCCAAGGGGCTTTCATCGCAAAAAGTATGCATAGGCTTGTTATTGAGAAATACTTTCCCTCCCCAATTACTATATGCCATAAAATCTCCTCTTTCTAAATAAAACTATTATAGTTATTCCCTTTTAGGCAGAAAATAATCAATAAATCATTTTTTAAAAGAGGTATTCGTGAATAAGTCACGAATATGTATGTTTATAATCGAATTTCATTAGATTGGTTGTGATTTTTATGTTAATAGAATTTAGCGTTGAAAATTTTAGATCATTTAAAGATAAGGTTACACTTAGTTTGGTTCCCTCAACAGATAAGTCTAAAAATAATGTATTAGAGAATTACTTTGAATATGCCCCAAATAAAAAGTTATTAAGAACGGCAGTCATTTATGGAGCGAATGCTTCAGGGAAAACAAATACATTAAAGGCACTCTCTTTTATGAAAAATATGGTCATAAAGAGTCATTCATTTCAAAAAAACGAAGGGATTACGACGGATCCTTTTAAGCTACATCCTGCAAGTGCAATTAAACCTTCAATCTTCGATGTTCAATTCATTTCGAATGGTATACGCTATGCATATGGTTTTAAATTAGATAAAGAAAAGATTATAGAGGAATATTTGTATTATTGGCCAAATGAGAGACAAAGTGTTATTTTTGAAAGACGTAACGTAAGTGAGTATAAATTTGTAATCAATAAGGCAAGACAAAATACAATAAAGGAACTAACAGCAGATAATATTCTCTATTTTTCAAATGCTTACAAATTAAATTTTGAATTAGTAGTTGATGCTTATAGATGGTTTAACAGCACATTGAATTATAACGATAATATGCTGCACGGAGATGTTGGCATTAGACAGCTTAACAATGAAAAGGAACTATTAGATTTGGCGATAGTAACACTGGAAATTGCTGACCTTGGTATAAAGGACTTGAAAATTAAAGAAGGAGAAATGGACGAAAAATTAATTAATGCATTTCCTCAGGAGATTCGTGAAATGTTGAAGGAACAAGGAGTGGTTAAAGCTACATCTGTTCATAATGTAATATTAGAAAATGACGAGACATATTCTGTTGAATTTAATTGGCAAGATGAATCAAGAGGAACAAGAAAGTTCTTAAATTTAATAGTTCCAATAATAATTGCTATAAGAGATGGTGATGTATTATGTATCGATGAGTTGGATGTGAGCTTGCATCCAAAATTAACTGAGTATTTGTTAGGATTATTTCATGATAAAGATTTGAATAAAAAAAATGCCCAACTAATATTTACAACCCATGATACAAACTTATTGAACCAGGATCTATTTAGAAGAGACCAGATTTGGTTGACTGAGAAAAATTCTAATACTGGTAGTTCTGACTTATATTCTTTGGTTGAATTAAAGATACGCAATGATGAGAATATTGAAAAAGGATATTTATCAGGAAGATATGGTGCCATTCCTTTCATAAAAGGAGGGAATCTAATTGGTTAGTGGGCCAATAAGGCAAAGTGCCAGGCGTGTCAGTACAAGGGAGCCACATAAAAGAATCTACATGACTGAGCTAACATATTTTAATAATTTCAAGTCTAGAAGAGTAAATATAGACGTCAGAATAACAAAAGCTAAACATACAGATCCGGTTAACTTAGTGGCAGAAGCTAGAAAAATAATTAGTGAAAAGCAACTTGATGTTCGAAGTGGAATCGACGAAATCTGGTGTGTACTTGATTTAGATACTTCTCCTGACAATGAATATGTAATAACATTCTTAACTAAAGCTAGAAGGGCTAATACGAAGATCGCGTATTCAAATCCTTGTTTCGAAATATGGTTTTTGCTACATTTTCAATCGATAACAGGTAATGTGGGTGTGAAGCAACTAATGAAGAAGTTATTATCAGAGGTGCCTTCATACCAAAAAGGAAAATGCATATATTCATATATTGGGGATATGACAGACCAGGCGATTAGTAATGGCGAAAAGTTAGAAATTCTCCACTCCGGAAAGTTAAACAAATCTGATTTTAAGGGAAGTAATCCTTATACAGAGGTTTTTAAGTTAGTATCAAACTTAAAAGCATACATATAAATCTGTTCCGATTTCTTATGTTGAGGTTATCTTCCTTGCTTTATTAACTTTAGTGAATTCCATTAATATATAGCTCGCTAATCACATTTCGATGGTGTAGCTCATGGCCAGCAATAATGAAACCAAGTGCTCTAACGGTAATCTTGTTAATTGTTTACAATGCCAACTCTCGACCATGCAGCTGCGGGAAATTGCCCGAACAAATGGATGGTTGTTCTTCAATATATCTGGAAAAAAAAGTTGGATACTCGGCAACGGCAGGTTTATGTATCATAAGAATTTCCTCAACGTCGAGACAACGATCTCATGATCCTCCGAATCAGGTAAGCCAGAGATCGCTACAGCACCAACTACACCAACGTTCTTAATAATAATGGGGAATGCTCCACCAGCTGCGGCATGATCACGTAGGGCTGCTTGATAAATCGTTTCTAAATTGCCTTCGCGTGTTTTTAGCTTGTTGCTCATCCGATAAGAGCTCATCTCGAAGCGTTGGACGACATTACATTTGCGACGTAGCCATTCGTCATTATCTGGTGTTGTACCTTGCATCGCATAGTGGAATAGCATACGATTGTTCCGCTCAATATGGATGGAGACGGACTTCCCTCTGCGCTTAACCTCTTCAATGATAGCAAGACCGATCTCTAGTGCGATTTCATGATTGAATGAGGTAAGTTGAATTTCTTTCTCTTGTTGTTCAAGCTCAATAAGTAAATTTTCAATGGATTGCAATGAAAAACCTCCTTAAGAAATAGGTGTGAAATTGCTTTGTATTATACAGTCTACAACAAATTAGAGCAATCATGTCTAATTCCAAAATAATCAAACTAAATCATAAATTTGTGTCCTCGACATTTATGAGGGCTATGGGTAATGTGTTAGTATCGGGCACAAATTTCACCAGATAACTCTGAGCTGCAAATCAATATTATCGTTAGTCACCAACATCTGATTTGCGAATAGGAGGGCATTATGAAGCGAATACCGTTAGAACAACGTGGAATTACGATTAGTAGAATAGCATAGATTATTTGTCAGATTTAGACCGTAAGATTGGTGATGGTGATCATGGTGTTACGATGGTCATTGGTTGGAACGCGATTACGGATAAGCTGAACGAACTCGAAGTTGAGAACGACCTTGGGGTTATCTTCAAATCGATTGCGATGTCCTTTCTGAATGCAGTAGGTGCATCGGTTGGACCTCTATATGGCAAGGCATTCCTCCGTGCGAGCATGGTGGCTAAGGAGAAGACTGAGTTAAATCATGAAGAGATTGTGAAGTTCTGGTCGGCCGCCGTTACAGCAATTGTAGAATTAGGTAAGGCCGAGGTTGGTGATAAGACGATGGTTGACACATGGATTCCAATTGTGAAATCATTAGAAAGCTCATTGGAGCAAGGAGAAGATTTTGTAGCTTCCTTGGACCTTGCCGTGCAGGCTGGTGAGTTGGGTATGAATTCGACCAAGGATTTGGTATCTCAGAAAGGACGATCCAGCAGACTTGGAGAACGAGCACAAGGGCATATCGACCCCGGTGCAGCGTCGGCCTTCATCATATTCTCTACATTCGTTGATACGTACAAGGTATTAAAAGCTTAAAATGTTCGAGACAAGATGAATTTCTGTGCATAATGAGATATAGTTAGGAGCAACCGTAACTTACAATTCGGTTGTTCCTTTTTTTCGAATAAGTTAGATGAGGAGTTTGTCTATGCGTAATCGTTCAGTTAACCATCCTTCTAAGAAGGCTAAGGGCGCAAGTGCTCCAGCGGCTAAGGCGTCTCAATATACGGTTGATCAGCCTACAGAACTCATGGAGTTTCTTATATTAAGCATGCCGAATAAAGGGCGCAATACCATTAAGGGTCAGCTGGCTAGAGGCCAAATATCTGTGAATCAGAAGGAAATAACCAAGTACAATCACCCGCTTAAGCAAGGGGATATTGTCACTGTGGAATGGGTGAAGGCGAAAGAAGAAGAGAAGCCCATTGGACTTAAGATCGTGTTCGAGGACGAGGATATTCTTGTTATCAACAAGGAATCAGGACTTCTGTCGATAGCTGGTGGAGAGCAGAAGGAATTAACTGCACATCGGCAGCTTATGGAATACGTAAGAAAGTCCGGTCCTAGTAATCGGGTATTCATCGTTCATCGATTAGATCGGGATACGTCTGGACTTATGGTTTTCGCTAAGAAGGAGAAGGCTAAGCTGACTTTGCAGAACAACTGGCAGGAGATGGTCCTTGAACGCACATATGTCGCTCTCGTTGAGAGAGAGGTCAAGAAATCAGAGGGAAAAATCGTCTCGTGGCTGACGGAGAGCAAAACCCTGATGATGTATTCCAGCCCCAAACCGAATGGTGGGCAGGAAGCGATTACTCATTATAAGGTAGTTAGGGCGACAAAAGCTTATTCCTTGCTCGAGATCCATCTAGAGACAGGTCGTAAGAATCAAATTCGTGTGCATATGCAGGATATAGGTCACCCTGTTGTTGGCGATAAGAAGTATGGCTCCACTACAAACCCGCTAGGTCGCATGGGTCTTCATGCGCAGGTTCTGGTTTTTATCCATCCCACAACAGGACAACCCATGAGCTTCAAGACGGATGTTCCTGGTAAGTTTCTAGGTGTATTCGGTAAGAGTGATTAACTATATTGCGGTCGCATCTGTGAGCGTTTATTGATGTGCTTCTCAGCACCTAATGCGGCAATACATCCATCGGCGGCTGAGATCACAGCTTGCTTCACCAAGGTTCTCCGTGCATCCCCACCAGCGAAGACACCATCGATTGAGGTCTTCATCTGATCGTCTACCGCTATATATCCTTCGTCGTCACGAACTAGGGCGTTCCCGATAAAGTCGGTGCCTGGTTTCATGCCAACTAGATAGAGGAACACACCATCAACTTCCCATGTATGTTCATTCCGTTGGTCATCCTGTACAATAATGCGATCAACGGCATGCTCACCATGAATTTCTTTCACACGATGTTTCTTATAAATATGGACATTGTCTTTGCCCTCTAGCTCTTCAAGCGTAACGTCACCTATAAGCAACCCCGTTGGGAGTAAGAGTCGAACCTCCTTGCAGAATTTCGCGAGCTGTCCTGCTTCATGAATCGCCTCTTCATTGTCCCCGACAACTACAACTAATCTGTTCTCGAAGAATGCAGCATCACATGTCGAGCAATAGCTGACGCCACGCCCAGTGAATTCTTCCTCACCGCGGATTTTACTAGAAGGTGCCTTAGCGCCTACTCCAACGAACACACTCTTCGCCTGTATAATCCCATCCGGTGTAATGATTTTCTTCAGTTCGGGATTGCTGAAATCAACACCAATTACCTGCGTTCGAACAAAGGTTGCGGCGAAATCCTTGGCTTGCCGCTGCATCTCGAGCAACAGCTCCAAGCCAGTAACCTCCTTGCGTACCCCAGGGTAATTAGCGATCTTATGTGTGATAGCTAACGTACCACTAGTTGGTGCTTTATCGAGAACGAGCGTCTTCAGTCTGCCACGAGCAGCATATAAGGCTGCCGATGCTCCGGCTGGCCCGGCACCTATGACCACAAAATCATAGATATCATTCACGATAGAAGCATCCATAGCTTGGAAAATGTCATCCTTACCATTAGCTTGTTCGGATTCTTTGGACGTAGCTGCAGAGGATTCATTCGTATTGACTGCATCTTCCACTGTACCGTCTAGACCTAAAGCCTTCCTCAGCTTGTCTGGTTGAAATCCGAGAATCGGTTTGTTGTTAATGAAGGTAGCGGGTGTTCCGAATATTTTGCGTTGCTGAAGGTCTTCGAAGTATGTTTGATTATCAGTAATATTGCGTTCCTCATAGGCGACTCCCCATTCTTGAAGCTGTTCCTTGACTTGATGGCAGCGGGGGCAGCCTGTGCTTGAGTAGAGTATAACGGGTGTGGACATAGCTTTCTCATACCTCCTTTCGTAAATCGTAAATTCAGATGAATTTATAGATTCTTCTCTCCTGGTTTCCAGTTAGCAGCACATAAGCCGCCTGATTGAAGAGCTTGAAGCACACGAAGGGTTTCGTCAACACTACGGCCTACATCGTTATGATTGACAACCTGATACTTGACTTCACCCTCAGGATCGATGATGAATAAACCGCGAAGTGCAATGCCTTCCTCTTCAATTAACACACCATAGTCTCTTGCAATCTGTTGGGTGCTATCCGCAGCTAATGGGAAATTAATCTTACCTAGACCATTACTATCTCGCGGTGTTTGGATCCATGCTCGATGGGAGTATTGACTGTCCGTACTCACCCCAAGAATTTCTGTATCCAAGTCCTGGAACAATTCATTAGCATCACTTAAAGCGGTAATTTCGGTAGGGCATACGAATGTAAAATCTAACGGATAGAAGAAGAAAACTAACCATTTACCTTTATAATCTGCCAAAGATACCTTGGAGAATTGCTCGCCATCCCCAGAAACACTCTGCATGCTGAAGTCTGGAGCCTGTTTGCCTACTAATCTTGCTGTCATGATTGAATACCTCCTAATTTGAGTTGTGAATGATTTGTCACTACACTAAGGATAGTATCATCACAAATTAAAGTCAATATTAAATTAGAATAATTCTAATTAATAATTTAAAAGTGACAAAGTTATGATCGCGGACATACAAAAGGACAAACCCAGTAGAGTTTGTCCTTTCGAATAAAGAAGTATGAAAGAAAAAGGTGAGCTTAAGCCGATCTATTGCTCCGATGGGTAGGTTAAACCCCATTGTTCTCTTATTGCATCTAATGTCTGCATAAGCTGTAAGGTTTCGCTTGATGACATGATCTTACTCTCGATCAAGCCTTCCTGCAAGCAACGAGTGGCTTCTGCTGCTTCGAATGCATAGCCAGTTTCCTCGCCATCGAATTTAAAGCTTTCCTTCAGCTCACCATTGATGAACAGGTCTGCTGACTTAGCAAACAAGAAGTTAGGTACATGAATGTAACCCTCTGTACCGTAGATGAAGGCATCGTTTCGCATTTGAAGTCGAACACCACCATTTAATGAAGCAGATCGACCCCCCGAATAGGTGAAAAGTGCAGAGAAGTGCTCATCGACGCCGGTTTCTCCAATATTGGAGTTACTTGTGATCGTCTCAGGCGCTTCTCCGAAAATCATCGAAGCGAACGATACTGGATATATGCCTGCATCGAGCAATGAACCTCCGCCTAGCTCAGGATTTAACAATCGATGCTCAGGATCCCATCCGATACGGAAGCCGAAGTCGGCTTTCACCAGTCGAACCTCACCAATCAGATTGGCGCTCAGCCATTCTCGGGTCTTAACTACAGCTGGTAAGAATCTTGTCCACATGGCTTCCATGAGGAAGAGCTTAGCTTCCTTAGCGTATTGGACCATTTCTGCAGCTTCTTGCGCATTAATCGTGAAGGGCTTCTCACATAGCACTGCTTTACCGGCTCGTAAGCAAGACATCACATTATCTTTATGCGCGGGATGTGGTGTGGCAACATATATAATATCCACGTCAGCATCCTGTACTAATTGTTCATAGCTTCCATACGCTCGTGGAATTTGAAATTCTTTGGCGAATCGTTCAGCATTCTCGAGCGAACGAGAGCCGACAGCAATAACTTCGGCATTCTTCACGTGTTTAAAGTCACCGACGAATTTCTTAGCAATACCCCCGGGTCCAAGAATCCCCCATTTAATCACTTTATCGCTTTTCATAGATACACCTCTTTCTGAAAAATACAGTGTGACAACAATGTGCTTTTTTTCAGCCCAGAACTCTGGTGGCTCTTTCTGAAAAATACAGTGTGACCCGTAAACATAAACTCAGTTTACCAACAAATGGCACAGAAGATAAGACCTCTTGGAGAAGTTCATATATTTTTCTACCATAAGAGATTAGGTTGAGTTTTTCCGCTTACCCGACAAAGCTACAATAGCGATGAAGATAAGGAGCATAGCCGAGAAAGCAATGAGCATCCATTGTGTAGCTTGCAGCGGATATTCATCGATCATCCATCCAATCAATCGAGGTAAGAGCGCTCCTCCAATACCACCTGATGCCACGAGTAAGCTCGTAGTTTGTTCCGTCATACCAGGGATTCGTTCATTCGCAAAGATCAATGCCATGGCGAATATACCTGACATCATTAATCCAAGCAGTAAAATCATCGCCAGGATGCTCCATAGATCCGTCATTAATGAGAATAGTATAAGGAACAACAATGATCCGGCACTACTTATTGTAAGATACTTTACATAACCAGCACGTTCAGCCAGGTAGCCAGAGAATACGCGTCCGATTACCATGGTTCCCCAGAATAGCGTCAGACTTGCTGTGGCCGTGGAAGGCGAGGCGTCAGATTCATTCATGATAATGGTCGGGAAGAAGTGAACGAGGCTCATCTCCAGTCCAACATAGATCAAGAAGAATAACATCATAATGATTAGGATAGGAAGGGCACCGCGCTTATATCGTGGCTTGTTGCCGTCCTTATCGAAGTTTGTATGAGAGTCAGCTCTTAACATCTTACCTGATTGACCGAAAGGAAATACCATCCATATGATGAGTGTTGCGAAAGAGATGATAGCAATGAATGGAAATGACCATTGCCATAAACCAATATGAATGAGATAACCAGCAACAGCAGGCATGAGTAACGCACCGATTCCAAAGAAAACCTCTAGTTTACTCATCGCAACAGCTTTGTTGTCCACGACAAATTCGATGATTAATGCTCCGATAGCCGCTTCGATCATTCCGAAGCCGAAGCCTGCAACAGGTCCTGCTGCGAGCATCCAACTCCAAGAAGGTAGAAAGCTATAGATAACTTCTGCAACCGTCAGGCAGCATAGCGCTAAGATGAGAACGCCTCTTCGTCCAAGCAGTCGCGAAAGCCAAGGGGTGATTAAGACACCTGCCAAGAAACCTGCGAATTGGTTGAAGATTAATTGACTTCCAGTGCCATAGCTTATATGGTAATGGGCAATCATTTCCTCAAGGACAGAACCGAGTACAACATGGGCGAGACCGATAAGTAGATAAGATAAGCAGCCAATCCAGACGATTTTCCTCATAATGGTATTATTCCTTTTTCCTCATATAGTATAAATTTCATATATTTCCTTGCAAAAACAAAACCCGCAAAGCTGTATTCAGCATTGTACGGGTTTTGTACACGAATAAGAAAGTATAAGTGTTCACCTTACTTTCTTTAAGTCGTCTACGGTAAACGTGCTCGTCCTTAGATGGACGAGCACGTTTATCCTCGTATAGGTCGTCCTATTCTTACTCTGCGATGGGATCGGTATCCACAACTTCGTCGATTTCTACATCCACACTATGACTCAGATCGGTTTCTAAATCGGTTGATTCAGATTCCTCAGTAGGGGTAATAACTTCTAGCTGATCATCTGTTTTCTTCTCGATTTCAGTGGCAAAGGTGTTGTACTGTGTCTCGCTCAGAATCCGTCTAGCTGTCACATAACGCTTCCCAAAGTAACTATCATTGATATTGGAAATCGATGTACCACGCGATGATGAAGAATGAGCCATTTTGTCATTCCCAATGTAAATGCCTACATGAGAAATGTTCTTACCATTCGTGTTAAAGAAGATGAGATCACCTTTGCGGAGATCCTTCTTAGCTACCTTCGTACCAATCTGTGCTTGGCTCGTAGAGCTACGAGGTAGTTTAACACCTAACTGATCGAATACATAACCGGTAAAACCAGAACAATCGAAGCCTTTCTCTGTGGTTCCGCCGTACTTGTACTTGATGCCGAGGAGATCGTCGATATTTTCGTTAAGAGGACTGTCCGCGAGAACGCTACCAATCGAACCGAAAAACAACGTCAGCCCCAGCAGCATTACAGCCGCTCGTCTGACAACATTCAAAGCTAGTACTCCTTCCGGTGCCTACGAGGTTAGCTTGAGGGTTCGGTCGAAGGTGCCCTATGATCACTCTAATGCGAGATCAATTCACCCAAAATGGTTCCCCCGTTTCCCATAAAGGGAATTCGGCATTTTTTTTTACTCTGTTTTATAAATTCGTCATGAAAATACAAATTCCTCCCTCTTCACGAAAAATAAATCCTTGCATACCCATAATAGATTGCACCACCTCTAGTACATACCTTATTCGAAGAAGAACAAATTTAAAACTAAAATTAGCCCTTTTCCTTAGAAAAGGGCTGTACAACCGCATCTTATCATCACATTTCTTCCTATTAGTACCTGTTATATCTTTTTATCCTGCCAGAATTTGTACTGTATGGAGATCCCCCAGACTTTGAATACCATCTGGAGAAGCGGATAAATGAGGTGAATCATTAATGTGAGAAAGCCTGCCCAATATAACGATGAAGCGAAGATGAGTAGACTGCATATTGCGGCTATACTGAATATGACTAAGGCTAATCCACATATGGGAAGCAGATGACGGAAGGAAACGCGTATAGCTTGGAATAATCCGGTGTCCGTTGTCTTAGCGAGCTGCATATAGATGAATATAAGTTTTAACAAGGAGCTATATATCATCATTCCGAGCAGGATAGGCATGAATTGAGTGGCTAGCGAGATATAAGAATCAGCGTGAGTTAGCCGGTGTGCTGAGATAGGTATAAGCCAGTAGAGGGGAATCGCAATAAGTAGATTGCGAAGCCAGAACAACAATGTGAACGAGCCGCACAGCCGCTTCATCCCCTGGATGAATATAGTTCCACGCGGACCTTCTGTATGCAAGCTATCATAGACCCCTGCTGTGATGAGTGGTGTGATGATAGACCGAACGAGAACGAAGATGAGCAGGCTCCAGAGAAAGGGTGTGGCGAGATCAGTCTCGAATAAGCGTAGCGCACTTTCATTCACGAAGAGATGTACATGCTCGATTGCTAGTTGTTGAGGAGGGTAGCGCTGCATAACAGCGACAACATGATTCTGAATGAATCGATAGAAAAGAACACCCCAGATAAAGTGGAATAGGAACATGACTCCGATAGCGAATGATTGTCTTCTAGCTAACTGTAAGCTATCTTTCAAATAATATATCATACACAGCACCTCGTCATAAGAATAAGCCAATAAGCGTCTCAATCGATTTCTCAATGATTAAATTCCAGCGTATTTTCCAGGATTGATCCACATTGGCTTGAAGAATATTATTGTAATGCTTATTCTCTAAGATGAGGTGGTGCTCAGGGTCAACTGCAACCCACTCGAGCTTGGTGTCTGATGTTAGCTTGTAATCAACACTTGGTAACTTGCCATCCCACTGTCGGTCAACGACTGTCCCGTCTTGGAAGTAGAAGAGGATAGGTACAGGTCGATCATACCCTCCGTGGCGAACAATCCGTACGACATTCTCGTACATCGCTCGCCCATTTTTCTGTACGGGTCGAATATGGATGTGCTCTGCCTCGTAATCCAACATAGCACCACCATAGACGAATTGCTTGAAGAACGGAGCCCATGATCGATCGGTCGTAGCTTCGACTACTCGCTGGAAATCAGACGTAGATGGATGTTTGAATTTGTACCGTTGGAAGTAGGTGCGTAACACCTTATTCATTCGCTGACTTCCAATCTCCCGTTCAATCGCTAGGAGCACCAGTTTCCCCCGTGTATACACATTCTCTGCATATTGATCGTGAGTTGGATAGTCCCAAGCGTATTCTTGTAGAGAGGCGGGCTGTAATATGCTGCTGGCCTCTAATGGGAGATTGGGAGTCACGTCATATTCAGATTGCATGAGCTTAAGCTCAGCATAGGAGGTGAAAGCCTCATCTAACCAAGGATCCTCCATCTCATTAGAAGCGACCATGCCATACCAATATTGATGGCCGATCTCATGGGCTACGACACGCTCTAGATCCAGATCAGGCTGCTCCGAATTAGCTTCCCATGAGGTTATTAATGTTGGATATTCCATCCCTGCTGTTCCTCCGCCACCCTCAGGTGGGACTACAATAGAGAGTGTAGAATAAGGATAAGACCCATACCACTGGCTGTAGCGAGATAGAGCTAGCTTAGCTACACGGAAGTAGCGTTCCTCTAATTGTTCGTGCTTCGGGTCCAGATACAGCTTAATTCGAACTCCGGGCACATACTTGTCTGAGAAGGGTTCCTCTGCATAAATAAATTGTGGTGATGCTGCCCAGGCAAAATCATGGACATCGTCTGCATAGAAGTAATAGGTTTTAATGCCTTCATCTTTGTTCACCTTTGCTGGTTTAGTCGGAAATCCGGTTGCAGCGACGATATATGGATCGGGGACTTGGATCGTAACATTATAAATGCCAAAATCAGCATAGAACTCTGAATTACCGTGGTATTGATGGAGATTCCAGCCTTCTTCTTCGCGATTCCTTGTACCCGCAGGCTCATATACAGCAATTTTTGGAAACCACTGTCCGGCCATGATGTAATCATCAACGACACCCATTCGAGCAAAAGCATGCGGCATTTGCACATCAAATTTCATTCGGAGCGTGATCTTCTCACCTGCATGAACAGGCTTAGGAAGTCGCAGCCTCATCAAAGTATGATCAGCCTCATTGTTATCATCCGGTTGGACGAATGTCATCCGATGACTGATTTCTTCACCCTCCGATGTTGTAATGTTGCTAATATGCATGGAGCCGAAGCTACCTTCGATCATTGAACTTGTACGAAGCTTGCCACCAGATTCCTGTATGAAGGTGGTGTCCGTTGATTGGAAAGCATTCGGATACATATGGAAGTACAAATCATTGACCTGATTAGTGCCAGGATTGGTCCAAGTCATCGTCTGTTCACCCTGTAGCGTTCTCAACTGATCGTCATAGCTCACATTGATGTGGTATTCCACCACATGTTTGCTTAGATGGACCGGCTTAGGCTTGACCGGAATGACGACAGCATCAGGACGTATGAGCTGCTCTTTGAGCTCTTTGATCACGGGAAGATGGCTTGTTGGTTCAATCATGTAAGCAGCAGTACCCACGAAGACTAGACACAGGAAGATGAGAAGAATGCGTTTGGCAGTAGAAAGATTGGCTTTGATCGGTTCCATTGGTTTCACCCCGTTGACAAGCTTTACAGGATATATATGTTTGTACAAATGGGATTATGTTCGGGGGAACTTTACTACACCGTTGATATTTTTTCGTTTTTTCAGAATCAGCGATAGTAACTCGTCATCCGTATATGTGGTATATTATGAGGTAAAGATGAGAGAAGAAAGGTGCGTCGACATGGATACAGAGAAAAAGGGCTTCAAGAATATTGCATTGAATGTAGTCAGCTCTAAGATCGATCATCGTGGTTTTGGACAAGGCGCTATTGATTTGAGTAATCTGTCCAGCATCATCATTGATGGGGACGAAGCGTATATAGATATTGGGGCCATTCATGCCAAGAGCAGAGTGGAGAAGGGCGTGAAGTTTAGTCCGAACAAAGAAGACACCCCGAACGGCCGCCGTTGTTGGATTGTATGGATTGCTGTTGAGCGAGATACAGAGGGTGCCCATTATGCGGGGGTAACAGCTTGTGAGATGTTAATTGATACCGAAGCACGTCGCGGGTGGAAAATACTACCTGATCACGTAAACAAGCTTGATTACGCTTTGAAACGTCGATATATCCTTGAAGGCATGAGCGATTCGGAGAGAGCCATACTGAAGGAACTACTTATTGAACACAATCCCCAATGGTGGGAACGGTCTCCAGAGGAATTGAAGGAGAAGCTGGCGTAGGTTAGTTGTTAAGTAGCCAAGGTTACTGGAGTTACAGAGGTTACTGGGAAGCTGGAGTTGCAGGGTTGTTGGTTTTTCTGATTCCTGACTTATTAGAGTAACTGGAGTTAATGGAGCTGTTGAGTTGCTAAGGTGGAAGTATGCTGAAGTTATTCGGCTGCGAAGTTACAATGTTACTGAAGTTGTGATGTTACTATTATAAATTAACATATCAAGGTTACACTAATCTCTTGGAATCTCCTTACTGTTACTTATTAGCATAACAAGGATTCACTAATTCATCGCATTTAACCTCGATTGCCACTTGAATGGGGCATTAGTGAATCCTCGTTACTCTATTTGATATCTGCCTTTGGGACAACAATAATTAAGCAAATACTGTTACGCTATTTTCAGCCGATGTCCCGTTACCACAAACCCCACAACTCCGGAAACCAACAAACCACAACCATTATCCTAGTCCAGCAAGCAGTCATACTGATTCGATACAAGGCGAAATGCGGTGATTCTTTGAGTCCCTGATGTCGGATGAAGTTCCTTTTTACTGACTAAGCCAAATAGTAGCTTCTTCGCGTGAGGACTACTAACATGTAACCATTCCTTTACATCCCGCACTTTCAAATCTCGTCGAACTCGACGAGCCATACGTATGATCTCGCGTTCCTCAAGAGACATCTCCTTCAATCTTTGCCACTCCACCAAATACTTACCAATTAGATTTTGCAGTCGACGCTGGCATGCACGAGGATTATCACGAATACGATCTAGCGAAAATCGAATCACCTTCCACCCATCAATGATCAAATCATTCTGGCGATCGCGTTCATCGGAGAACTCATCTCGTGACATATCCCGATGATGGGTTCCGAATGGATCAATTTCAATGGCTAATCTCAGCCAGTGGTGCAAATAAGCAAAATCAATATAACGATATGAATCTTTAAAATCAGTCACTTCATACTCAGGATGAAGATGATCCAGTTGACCGAAAATTGGAAACCATACCTTCTCAAGGAACATGTTTTCTGAATACCCTAAACCTTTAACTAGACGTCTGTGTCGCTCACCTTTCCTTGAACTTAGATGCTGGTTGATCCACATTTCTACAGAATGCTCTAAACTCATTATCATGCCTCCTCAACTCTTTAAACTCTAAATAACCACTCTTCCAAATACCTCAATAAATAAAAATGCCGCCCAATCCTCTATAGAGGATGAGCGGCATGTGCTTCACGCCGAATATGAGGTTAATTTGTGTGTTTATTTTATCATATATTTGGAAATTGTATAAGTGTTTAATGAGAAATGTTACTTTTTCATGGAGATATGTAGATTTTGAAGATTCAATGGAACTGTATGCTATATTAGTACAATGGGAATTCACTAATAATCATATGGCTGCTTATCTTCAATTATTAAAGTAACAAGGATTCACTAATTCCTTGAGTGAAGCTCAATTGACCCTCGAAATTGGGTATTAGCGAATCCTCGTTTGTCTATTTGCATAACAACCTAGCTACCTGAATATTTAAGCTATTACGATTACTCTAATAATCTGTGATCTGTGATCTGTGATCTGTGATCTGTGATCTGTGATCTGTGATCTGTGATCTGT
>JBBDIY010000067.1:2199-21346 GCA_040880185.1 Paenibacillaceae bacterium | reverse complement strand
GATCTATGCACTTTGCACTAAGCTCTGAACTGCGCACTCGGTACTCCAAACTCTCTGCTGAGCGAAGGGGATACAACTATAAAGGAAAAAAATAGCTAGCCCAACATGCAACAGAAACCAAATTTTTCCACTCGTTTTCCTCATTCCGCCCACCAACGTTTCAAATCCTGCCACCAGCCTTGCTCGATCTCTTTGCTACCATCCTCTGTCTGCGATGAGTCTGTTTTTAGGGGTGTGCCATGCTCGGAACATAGCTCTGTAGGTTCAGTCCCCTTCACGAACACCTCCAGCTGTGAATTGGGACAATCAGCGGTAGCAAGCGTTCCCGTATCCACATCGACATAGGCCGAGACCACTCCGTCAGGAATGGGAAATATCTTCGGGGGTACCGGCTCTAATGTCTGCTCGAGGAATTGGGCAAAGATCGGAGCCGCTTTATGGGACTCGGCTGAGGTAATGGTTTGGTTCTTATCATGCCCGACCCACACAGCTACCGATAATTCTGGTGTATACCCAACCAACCAAGCATCGGTATTCGTTGTCCCTGTCTTGCCTGCAACAGGTCGTTTGATAATGGAGGCAACACGATTCGCAGTTCCGCCAGGCTCGAATACACTTTCCAGCATGTGGGTGAGGACATACGTGTAAGAAGCATCAATAACTTGGTGTTCAATCGGTTTCGCTTCATATAATACATTTTCTTCGCTATCTTTGATTTGTAATACAGCGATAGGCTCGACTCGAACGCCGAGATTGGCGAACGTGCCAAAAGCGGATGCCATCTCCAATGGGCTAACGGGGAACGTCCCGAGAGCTAAAGAAGGTAAGGGCTTCATTGAAGACTGAATGCCAAGTGCTCTCGCCATCGAGATGACCTCTTCAGGGCCAACATTCATGATCGTCTGTACCGCGAATATATTGTCGGATTGCGCAATGGCCTTACGCATATCGATGAAATCAAGCGCATAATGGTCATTAAAGTTGCTCGGCATATACGTTTCTCTGCCTTCATCGTAGGTGAACAGCGTTGGCTCACTCCGGTAACGTGTCAATGGTGTGAATTCATCCTTGGACAGAGCTGTCAGATAAACGATAGGCTTAAAGGACGAACCAGGCTGCCTCGTCTGCGCAAGCGTTCGGTTGTATTGATTCGCCGTGTAATCGGTCCCCCCGACCATGGCTTTGATATATCCGTTACGCGGATCAATTGCAATTAATGCAGTTTGCAACTCACTCCCCGATTCGATCTCCTTGGCAATCACCTGCTCGGCATGATGCTGTGCATTCAAATCCAACGTCGTATGAATCTGAATGCCGCCTTCCTTCAATAGCTGCTCACTTATCCCAAGCTGGTCCAGCACAATCTGTTTAATATAATCACGGAAGTACGGTGCCTCCGATGCTCGTCCTCCTGTGAGTGATTGATAATGTAGGGGCTCTGCATAAGCGGCCTCTGCTTCATCTGAGCTAATATATCCGTACTCCACCATCGTATGTAAGACCGTGTGCTGTCGTTTCTTGGCATTGCCCGGATCCATATAAGGCGAATAATATTTGGGCCCTTTCGGAACACCGGCGAGTAGTGCGCTCTCAGCAAGTGATAATTCAGAAGCATCCTTGGCAAAATATAATTGAGCCGCCGCTTGAATCCCATAGGTAGCATGTCCGTAATAAATCTGATTGAGATACTTCTCCAGGATCTCATCTTTGGTGAATCTCATCTCGAGTTGGATCGCTAGAGAGGCCTCATTCATTTTGCGGGACCAGGTTCGATCGTGAGTGAGATAGAGATTGCGTGCTAGCTGTTGGGTTATCGTACTCGCGCCCTGAACCTTGGCCATACTCTTTACATTCACAGCAACCGCACGAGCCAATCCGCGTAAGTCAATGCCGTAATGATCATAGAATCGATGATCCTCAATGGCAAGTGTAGCATGAATCAAGGATGGCGCAATCTGATCCAACTTGACCACCTGCCGATTCTGCCCATCGTCAATAGTATCTATAATGTCACCATGACTATCAAGAATATAGGATGTCTGCGCCACGACCGCCACAGGTAACGATTGAGTTCTTAAATATAATAGAAAGAGAATGACACATATTACACCGATCACAGCGGTCACCAATAGGAAAGTAGCCATGGATGATATCCAGTGCAATCTCCCCTTTGACTCCGTTCTTGTCACTATAACCACCCACCTTCTATATTTAGTATGGAAAATAGTAGAAGGTGTTATTCAATCAACATGAAAGATTAAGTTGCTTTTTCGACGGGATACACTATAATACAAACTGAACGTTAGCGTTCCAACATAAAGATTGGAAGAAAGAAGGTAGCAAATATGGAATTATGGTATACCGAGAAACAAACTGAGAGCTTTGGTATTACTGCGAAAATAACGGAAACGCTAATCACAGAAAAGACAGATTTTCAGGATTTAGCGATCATCGATACAGAGGAATTTGGTCGGATGCTCGTCTTGGATGGCATGGTCATGACCACGGAGAAGGATGAATTTGTGTATCATGAGATGGTTGCCCATCCTGTGTTATTCACGCATCCGAATCCCAACAACGTACTGGTCGTTGGTGGTGGCGATGGCGGGGTTATTCGCGAGGTATTAAAGCATCCGAGCGTAGAGAAGGCAGTGCTTGTTGACATTGATGGCAAAGTGATCGAGTACTCTAAGAAATTCTTACCGAGTATTGCCGGTTGGTTAGATGATCCTCGTGTGGAAGTTATCGTGAATGATGGCTACTTGCACATCCATGAGAATAAGAACACTTACGATGTTGTTATGGTAGATTCCACTGAACCTGTTGGTCCAGCTGTGCAGTTATTCGAGCGTGGTTTCTATGCAGCCATTTATGCCGCATTGAAGGATGATGGAATCTTCGTAGCTCAGACGGACAATCCTTGGTTCAAGGCAGATTTAATCCGTCAAGTTCAGAAGGATGTAGGCGAAATTTTTCCGATTACCCGTTTATACTGGGCGAATATCCCGACCTATCCAAGTGCGTTATGGACATTCACGATGGGTAGTAAAAAGTATGATCCATTAAAAGTAGACGAAACTCAGATTCCTGAGTTAGATACGAAGTATTATTCCCCACGGCTACATAAAGCCGCATTCGCGCTACCTAAGTTTGTTGAGCAACTTTGTCACACTTCCACCAGATAACTCTTGGCATCCCCACACACTGTGTGGTCTGAAGTAAACAACCTCGCTAACCGCTGGTGTTTATTCAGGGATAGGCTGCAAATCAATGTAAGCTTATGCTTCCGAAGTAGTTTTGCTCAGCAAAACTTTTAGTTAGTCACCAACATATGATTTACGAGGGAGTGAACCAACGTGCGTCACGATCAAGCCTATTCAGGCAACGTTTTTATCGCTAGCTCCGAGGATTATGCCTCAGCCAAGGCAGTTATATATGGAATGCCAATGGATTATACAGTGAGCTTCCGCCCAGGGTCACGTTTCGGTCCTGCTCGGATCCGCGAAGTGTCGATTGGACTAGAGGAATATAGTCCATACCTAGATCGAGGATTAGAAGAGGTTGCTTACTTCGATGCAGGCGATTTACTTCTTCCCTTTGGCAACGCAGCGCGAAGCCTAGAGATGATTGGCGAGTATGTAAAAGGTCTTCTGGCAGAGAGCAAATTTCCACTTGGATTGGGTGGTGAACACTTAGTGACTTGGCCAGTTATTCGTGAAGTATATGCTCGCTATCCAGATTTGGCGATCATTCACATTGATGCACATGCCGACCTTCGAGAGCATTATGAGGGAGAACCGCTATCCCATTCTACACCGATTCGTAAAGCAGCTGTCTTGATGGGTGGTAAGAACATCTATCAATTCGGTATTCGCTCAGGCTCACGCGAGGAATTCGCATATGCGCGTAAGGAAGTTAATTTCTATCCCTTTGATGTACTTGAGCCTTTACGTCAGGTATTGCCTGAATTAAAGGGACGACCGGTTTATGTGACCGTTGATATCGATGTGCTGGACCCATCTGCAGCCCCTGGTACAGGCACTGCAGAAGCGGGTGGCATTACAAGTAAAGAACTCATCGCTGCTATTCACGAAATTGCTAGATCTGGGGTTCGCGTGGTTGGTTCTGATGTGGTTGAGGTTGCGCCCGTCTATGATCCTTCGGAGCAGACACAGATTGTAGCAGCCAAGCTAGTTCGTGAGATGCTGCTCGGTTTTGTAAAGTAGTGGACATGGATAATAAGTATCAGGTTCATATCCAGATGGAGAGTGTATGGGAAGAGGAAACAACCATACAGCTTGCTGAAGGCGTTCTATATGAGAGATCTGATAGCTGGTTTCTTCGCTATAAGGAACCAGATGCAGAACAGGGTGCAATCACAGCAACAATCAAATTCACCCAAGATCAGATCAAGCTGATGAGGCGTGGAGCAGTGGAGTCGGATATGACCTTCGAACGGAATGTAACCCATTCAGGGTTCTATTCAACTCCACTTATTCATGTGGAACTAGAGACGGTAACAACGGAAATCCAAGTAGAGCTTACTGAAGGTAAGGGTAAATTAGTCTGGTCTTATTTACTTAAATCTCAAGCTGACTCTTCTTCGCTCCGACGCGTGATCGTCTTGCTTTCGTAGAGATCACCTTATGACTAATCTTCTCATTACGGTACATAAGCAGCCATGCCCGGACAGCATCGAGTCTTCCTCTTCGCGGACAGAGCTTTTTGTTCGTATATGCAAAAGAGATTGCCGAGGATGTCAGGATGGTCTTAATTCGCGTGACTGTCAACTTGGGCTTCTTGGTGAGAAGCAGAGCAATCACACCCGAGACATGGGCTGTTGCCATAGAGGTTCCACTTAATTCGTTATATTGTCCATGCGGCCAAGTGGAATATATATCTTCCCCAGGTGCATAGAGATCAACAAAACCACCCTGATTACTAAAGGCTGCAATACGATTTCCTCTGTTGGTCGCTCCGACAGCGATCGTCTGTGGGAAACGCGCCGGATAATCAATCATATTTAATTTACCTTGATTCCCTGCAGAAGCGACAATAACGACTTCTTGTGCATAAGCACCCTTAACCGCGTTATGTAGTGCAGGGCTGTACGCGGACATGCCAAAGCTCATATTGATAATATTCATATGATTAGCAACACACCAATGAATCCCTAGAATAATATCCGATACATATGCAGCACCATCCCGATCGAAAGCCTTGATCGGGAATAGAGAAGCCCGCGGGGCGACGCCTCGAATGCCAGTGGATGCATTCGAGGCTACAAGTGTCCCGGCGATGTGCGTGCCATGGCCGTTATCATCCACAGGTAGTTGATGCCGATTTAGAAGATTAATTCCTCTATGCAGGGAGGAACTGATATCCGGATGGGTGAAGTCTACACCCGTATCGACAATGCCAATACGAACACCCTTGCCCTTGGACTTTGGCCATAATTTGGGCACTTGGATTGCAGTGAGACCCCAAGGAATTCGCTGTGAAATGTCCGCGTGGGTAAAGGGTCTTCCTGCCGAAGGTAACTGGAACCTGGCCCCGAGCTGCAATAATTGGTCCTCTTCAATCCAGATCAAGTTGTTGAAGTCATTCAGGCAATCAGGGTTGGTCAGATTGCAGCGTATCGCACATATGGACGGAAGAAATTGAACATATTCGTGTGAGGGACTTCTCATGTCTTGTACCATGAAGTGTTGCATACATCGGTGATAATCTAGTCTGTTATGAAATTGAATGAGATAACGGGTGGTATCTCCCTCTGAATTAGCGATTAGCAGATCTGTGAAATGTACAATGTGAAGGCAGTCCATCCATTACTCACTCCCGATCTAGAAACTATGAAGTAATATATGACCGAGCAGGAGTTGGAGCATGGGAGGGTTGCCCTAATTTTAATAAACGGGCAAACACATTTGTAGTAGTATGAAGCTTTAATTTCTAGAGTAGTTGCATTTTCCAATAAAATAAGGTTTACTTATTTGTATGAAAAACGTCATGACGTGAGGTGGGTTTAGAATGAGCAGTCAGATAACATTGAAGGTCTCTCAAGAAGTAGCTAAAGAAATGCCTATGGTTGATCTAGCATTCAACGTATTGAGAGCTGTTAATACACCGATGTATTACCGAGATTTGATGCAAGAAATTGCCAAGATTAAAGATATTTCTGACGAACAGGTTATGCAAGTCATTGCCCAAGTTTACACCGAGATCAATATAGATGGTCGCTTTGCTTGTGTAGGTAACAATCTTTGGGGGTTAAAGCGTTGGTATCCGGTAGAACGTACCGAAGATGCTATGGGCGGTAACACGAAGCACCCGCGTATTATTAATGATGAAGATGATGACGATCTAGATGATGAGACCTTGTTCGCTGATGAAGCAGACGATGACTTCGATGTGGTCGATGATGATACAGAGACTTTCGATGCGGATGTTGAAGAAGTTGAAGACGAAGCAGAAGAAGAGATAGAAGAGGAATTATCAGGAGATCTTGATGATGAACTAGATGACGTGGATGCTTCAGATGATGACGAATTGGACGATGATTTAGACGAAGAAGACGATGAAGATGAGGATGACAAATAACAATTTTACCCTGTATTGACACGGCACCTTGGACAGAGTAAACTATTCCATGGGCTAAAGATTTAAGTAATCTTTTAACACACAATAAAGTGCCCCGTATAAAGCGGGGGCACTTTATTTTTTTTGACGAATAACTGCGAAGCCATTTATCCTTGTATTAACTTTTAGGAGGTAGTAATAGTGACAAAGTACATTTTTGTAACGGGTGGCGTGGTTTCATCCTTAGGCAAAGGCATCACGGCTGCATCTCTAGGCAGGTTGCTGAAGAACAGAGGATTGAAGGTCACGATTCAGAAGTTCGATCCGTACATAAATGTGGACCCAGGCACAATGAGTCCATATCAGCATGGTGAGGTATTCGTAACGGATGATGGTGCTGAAACCGATCTAGATTTAGGTCATTATGAGCGTTTTATCGACATTAACCTTTCCAAGAATAGCAACGTAACAACGGGGAAAATCTACTCCTCTGTTATTACTAAAGAGCGTCGGGGAGATTTTCTAGGTGGGACCGTACAGGTTATTCCGCATATTACGAACGAGATTAAGGATCGGATATCCAGAGCGGCAAGGGAATCTCAATCCGATGTGGTTATAACTGAGATTGGTGGTACGGTTGGGGATATCGAAAGCTTGCCTTTCCTCGAAGCTATTCGTCAGATGAAATCAGATATGGGCCGTGAGAATGTCATGTATATTCATGTTACACTCATTCCTTATTTGAAGGCTGCCGGTGAAGTGAAGACGAAGCCGACACAGCATAGTGTCAAGGAATTACGCAGTATTGGTATTCAACCTAACATTATCGTTTGTCGAACCGAGTATCCGTTGTCTGAAGAGATGAAACGGAAGATTGCTTTGTTCTGTGATACCGATGCGAATGCAGTTATAGAAGCAATTGATGCTGAAACTTTATATGAAGTACCCTTACTTCTTAGAGCGCAAGGCATGGATGATATCGTCTGTAAGCATCTGAAGATTGATGCTCCCCCAGCTGATATGGTTGAATGGGAAGCTCTTGTTAATCGTGTGAAGTCTTTGCATGACAAGACAGAAATTGCAATCGTCGGAAAGTATGTTGCTCTTCATGATGCGTACTTGAGCATTGTAGAGGCACTTGGACATGCAGGTATTGATTGTGATACAGAAGTGAACATTCGATGGGTGAATGCAGAGGATCTAACCGATTATAATGTAGAGGAAGCTCTTCGTGGTGTAGCTGGAATCCTCGTCCCAGGTGGATTTGGTGATCGTGGTATAGAAGGCAAGATTTCCGCAATTAAATTTGCTCGCGAACAGCGCATTCCTTTCTTCGGTATTTGCCTAGGTATGCAGGTTGCTGTTGTTGAGTATGCTCGTTCTATGGTCAAGCTTACTGGAGCGAACAGCTCGGAGATTAATCCGAATACCAACTATCCAGTTATTGATCTTCTCCCTGAACAGAAGGAGATTGAGGACATGGGCGGAACGATGCGTCTTGGCTTGTATCCTTGTAAACTGACACCTGATACACTTGCATATTCATGCTATCAAGACGAATTGGTCTATGAACGTCACCGTCATCGGTATGAGTTTAATAACGAATACCGAGAAGCTATGGAGGAGGCCGGAATGATATTCTCAGGGACCTCTCCTGATGGTAGACTTATTGAAATCGTAGAGATTGCCGACCATCCGTGGTTCTTAGCTGTACAATTTCATCCTGAATTTACTTCACGACCGAATCGCCCACAACCCTTGTTCCGTGAATTTGTGAAGGCAGCTAAAACGCTAAACGCCTAAACATAAACTGGGAATAAAATCCTTACATGGGCAGGAAAACGGTTGCTTCTGGCGAATAATGTATAAAATAAGCAATTATTTTGCGGCATTATTACAAAGGGAGGGAAATTGATGGATGTGAAGAAGGTACTAATTGTGGATGATCAAATTGGAATTCGTGTGTTGTTAGTCGAAGTGTTTAGCAGCGAAGGATATAGTACCTTTCAAGCTTCGAACGGCAAGTTGGCTTTAGAGCTAGTTAAGCGTGAAGCTCCTGATATCATATTACTAGATATGAAGATTCCTGGTATGGATGGATTAGAAATTTTGAAGCACATTAAAGACATTGACCGCTCCATCAAAGTAATTATGATGACAGCGTACGGCGAGCTTGCCATTATAAAAGAAGCTACAGACTTAGGTGCACTTATGCACTTCACTAAACCATTTGATATTGACGAATTGAGAATGGTAGTGAATAACGAACTGCGAGGACCATCTTCAAGAATGGCTGTAGGATCCTGATTCGTTCAGGGTCTTTTTTTTATGTTATCTGTAACGAATGAGACAAGATTTGCTTACTCTTGAGAACTAACTGTGCTATAATATGTCAGTAGTAAATGAGCGTGTCTAGAATATATCAGGAGGAAAAATCATGCCATTAGTTTCGATGAATGAATTTTTACCACAAGCGAGAGCCGGTAAGTATGCTATCGGTCAATTTAACATGAATAATTTAGAATTTGCCCAAGCTATTGTTGACGCTGCAATTGAAGAGAATTCCCCATTCATCTACGGTGTTAGTGAAGGGGCCTTAAAGTATATGGGCATCGAATTTACAGTTGCCTTAGCTAAGGCTGCAGCTCAGAAATCGGGCCTTCCAATTGCACTTCATCTTGATCATGGTAGCAGCTTTGAAGTAGCAATGAAGTGTATCCGCGCTGGGTTCTCATCCGTTATGTTCGATGGTTCCCATTACTCCTTTGAAGAGAATGTTCGCATTACCAAAGAAGTTGTTAAAGCTGCTCATGCAATGGGCGTTTCCGTTGAGGCAGAATTAGGAACGATTGGCGGTGTTGAGGATGATCTGAGCGTGGATGAAGCAGATGCAAGCTTGGCTAAGCCTGAAGAAGCTATTCGTTTCTATGAAGAAACGGGTGTCGATTGCATAGCTATTGCCGTTGGAACTGCACATGGTATGTATGCTGCTGAACCTAATATTCGCTTCGATATCATTAAGAAGGTTGCAGACGCTGTTCCAGTACCTGTTGTACTCCATGGTGGTTCCGGTGTTCCGGATGAAGACATTCGTAATGCGATTATAGCGGGTGTTGGTAAAATCAATGTGAACACAGAAAATCAAGTAGCATGCACAGAAATGATTCGACAAGTATTGAATAAAGATAGCAAAATAATCGATCCACGCAAATATCTAACACCTGCACGTAAAGCTATGGTAGATGTGGTTCGTTCGAAAATCATCCTGTTCGGTAGTAGTAACAAAGCGTAAGATAACGAAAGCAGGGAAGTCGCCCGGGGTGGTCGTATGCTCTAGGTGGCTTCCTTTTATGCTAACATCCATCTAAACCTAACCTTAGCTTATGCTTACGAAGTAGTTTTGTTAGAATACCCTTACTTTGTAGGGCATTACCTTGCAACAAAACTTTTAGGGGGATTTATATCATCATGGATAAACTATATATAGCTGGCGGTCGACCGCTCCGTGGCACTGTACAGATCAGTGGTGCGAAGAATAGTGCAATTGCTCTGATCCCCGCAGCCATATTGGCTGAAAGTCCAGTCATTCTTGATAATCTACCAATCTTAAGTGATGTAGCCATCTATACAGATATCCTTGAGGAGATGGGTGCAAAGGTAATTAGGCAAGGCGATATGATGACAATTGACCCCACACACATGCAATCCACGGCTATGCCCAATGGCAAGGTGAAGCTGCTAAGGGCTTCTTATTATTTAATGGGAGCCATGTTAGGTCGTTTCGGCGAAGCCATTATTGGACTTCCTGGTGGTTGTAACTTTGAACCTCGACCCATTGATCAGCATATCAAAGGCTTTGAAGCGTTAGGTGCAGAAGTGCGGAATGAATTTGGTTCGCTCCATATCGTTGCTAAGCAGCTTAGAGGTGCAAGAATATACTTGGACGTTGTGAGTGTTGGTGCTACAATTAATATCATGCTAGCAGCTTCCCGGGCTAAAGGTGTTACACTGATCGAGAATGCTGCCAAAGAACCGGAAATTATCGATGTTGCGACTTTGTTGAATGCAATGGGTGCGAGCATTAAGGGTGCAGGTACAGAAACCATCCGTATAGAAGGTAGAGATTCTATGCATGGCTGCCGACATTCCATTATTCCTGATCGCATACAGGCAGGTACTTATATGATAGCAGCAGCTGCAACTCGTGGTGATGTAGTCATAGATAATATCATTCCAAAGCATATGGAAGCTGTGACAGCCAAACTGCAAGAGATGGGCGTTCATGTCTACGAGATGGATGAAGCTATCCGTGTTATCGGACAACCTATATATGAGAGTGTCGATGTGAAAGCACTGGTTTACCCCGGTTTTGCCACGGATCTCCAGTCGCCTATGACCAGCCTCTTATCCCAGGCTAATGGAATTAGTATATTATCCGATCATGTTTACAACAGCCGATTTAAACACGTTCCCGAGCTATTGCGTATGGGTGCTAAGATTAGAATAGAGGGTCGTTCCGCTGTTATCGAAGGAAGTCCATTGCATGCGGCTAAGGTGAAGGCCACCGACTTACGCGCAGGTGCCGCTTTAGTTATTGCTGGGTTGACGGTTCAAGATGGAATAACAGAGGTAACGGGTTTAGAATATATTGATCGCGGTTATGATAATTTAGTAGAAAAGTTAACAAGTCTCGGTGCGGAAGTATGGAGAGAAAGCGAATAGAAAGGCGGTGTGCATGGATGGACATGCCATTAGCTCAATTAGAAGAGCTAAAATTAACAGAGTTATATAAACTGGCCAAAGAACATCAGATCACGGCCTTTAACCAGATGAAGAAGAAGGAATTGATTTTTGCAATTCTACGAGCCCAAGCAGAAAAGGGCGGACTTATGTTTATGCAAGGTGTGTTGGAGGTTCTAAACGAAGGCTTCGGCTTCTTGCGCCCGATCAACTACTTGCCGAGTGCTGAAGATATTTATATCTCCGCTTCGCAAATTCGCAAATTCGACCTTCGAACAGGTGATCTTGTATCAGGCAAATGTAGACCACCCAAAGAGAATGAACGATATTTCGGATTACTTCAAGTCGAGGCCGTTAATGGTGAAAACCCGCAGGTTGCTTCGGAACGTCTCCATTTTCCAGCATTAACCCCCCTGTATCCTCAAGAGAGAATTGTTCTAGAAACTGCCTCCCACACATTATCCACTCGTATTATGGATTTACTAGTGCCAGTAGGATTAGGACAAAGAGGATTAATTGTTGCGCAGCCTAAAGCTGGGAAGACGCTACTTTTAAAGGAAATTGCTAATAGTATATCGACTAATTATCCGGATATTGAACTATTCGTATTACTTATAGATGAACGACCTGAGGAAGTAACAGACATGCAACGTTCGGTGAAGGGTGAAGTTGTTGCTTCTACCTTTGACGAGCTTCCAGAAAATCATATAAAAGTAGCTGAGCTTGTTATGGAGCGAGCACTTCGCTTGGTTGAACACAAGAAAGATGTCGTTATTCTTATGGATAGTCTGACTCGATTAGCTAGAGCGTATAATCTAGTTGTTCCATCATCTGGACGTACACTATCTGGTGGTATTGATCCAGCTGCATTCCACCGACCTAAGAAGTTTTTCGGAGCTGCCCGCAACGTGGAAGAGGGTGGTAGCTTGACGATTCTAGCGACTGCGTTGATTGAAACAGGCTCGCGTATGGATGATGTCATCTACGAAGAATTTAAAGGAACTGGGAATATGGAGCTGCATCTAGACCGTAAGTTATCTGAACGTCGGATTTTCCCTGCTATCGATATTCGTCGGTCAGGTACTCGCCGTGAGGAAGCCCTGATGTCCAAGGAGCAGCTTGATAAGGTATGGATGATCCGCAAAACGATGAATGACTCTCATGAATATATCGAAGGATTCTTCAAGAAATTAGGTCAAACGAAGGACAATGAAGAATTTCTTGCTACACTTGAAGCAGCAGAGAAGACGCCGAATGTAAGCGTGAGAACACCGAATACAAGTACAAGAACACCGAATACAAGTACAAGAACACCGAATGTAAGCAATAGTACGGTGAAGCGAGTAACCAAGACGCCGACCTCGCAGCCTAAGCTTACGCTGTAAGCTTTAGAGCTACTCGATACGGACGACTTCCAATTAAACTCCTTGTAGACCGCGCAGTTTAATTTCCGAAAGGAGACAACTTATGAAATTAGTCTATGCAGATTTAAAAGGAAACGTATACGATCATCCAGAGCTAACCGGTCTCGGTCGAGGCGGAGATATACTTACTGAGGTAATGGAGGAAGAGTGGATTCCACTTCCTGAAGGGGCTACCATGGTAAGTCTTCCGGATACACGAGCGATCGGAATGAATGCCGAAACAGGTGAGATGATTTCGCTAGGGAATGAATTCACAGCTGTAGGTGCCCTGTTGCCACAAGGTTACACACGATTGTATTTGCCAGCTTATGTGAAGACAGACAAAACGATGAACTTCCCTTTGTTCGGCTACACCGCTGTAGTCTGGAAGGACGACGGGTTCTATGTTGCTGCTGAACAGAGTGATGATGCACATCGATGGAATCCTGACAATTGTGATGTAACTGAGCTTGAGCTGCAGGTCAAACGATTAACTACGCAATACCCTGACAATCGGTTGTTCGAGCATATATCTCATTGTGCATTAGGATACGAATGCTTAACGGCTTCCAATACGTTCCTTGGACGCTGGGAAGGCGCAGTCCCCGTCTCGATGATGTGTAATGCAAGCTGCTTTGGTTGCATCTCTGAGCAACCAGAGGGAAGCGGGTTTATATCGCCGCAGACACGGATGACGTTTAAACCAACGGTTCAAGAGATTGTCGAGATCATGCTGGAGCATCTGAAGCACGATGATAGTATTATTAGCTTCGGACAAGGCTGTGAAGGAGAACCATCTACACAAGCTGTTATGATCATTGATGCTATTAAACAGGTTAGACAGAACAACAAGATGGGATATATTAATATGAATACGAATGCAGGCTTGACCGATCATATTCGTGGGATCGTTGACGCTGGTTTAGATTTGATGCGTGTAAGTACCATCAGTGCCGTAGATGAGCATTATAATGCGTATTACAAGCCGCGAGCATACACCTTGAATAATGTGGAGAAATCTCTGCGTTATGCTACAGACAAAGGTGTATTCACATCGATCAATTACTTGATCTTCCCTGGTGTAACTGATCGAGAGGAAGAACTTGAAGCAATGATCGGATTTGCCCGGAGATCAGGTCTACGACTTATTCAATTGCGTAATCTGAATATAGATCCTGAGCGATATTTGGAGATCATCCCTAAAGCGAAGGGTGAGCTTCTTGGGATGAAGCAAGCCATTGAGATTCTCAAGGCGGAGCTCCCTGATGTAGAATTAGGTTCATTCAGTCGTGTTCCACCTAATCGAACGCATCAAGTAAATAGTTAATTCGTTGTTCATCGTACAAAGCTTATTGCGTTAAGTCTATACATCATGCTATAATACGACCACGTGTCTTATATATAACTCTGGTTCCACATGTGTTCCAGGGCAGGAAGAGGTGAAGTTGTAATGAAAACTGATATTCATCCGAATTTCCAGCTAACGACTGTAGCTTGCGCTTGTGGCAATACTTTCGAAACTGGATCAATTAAGCAAAATCTTCGCGTTGAAATTTGCTCCGTATGCCACCCATTCTTCACAGGTAAGCAGAAGTTCTTGGATGCAGGCGGTCGTGTCGATAAGTTTAAGAAGAAATACAATATTTAATTTTAGCAACAGAATAAGATAACCTCCCGTGGTCATGATAATGCCATAGGGAGGTTTTTTTATGTACAAGTTGTTCTGTTTAGTTGTAATTATGGTGGTCTTGGTTAGTGGATGCGGGTCGAACAACAAGCGTGTTTCAGATAAGGATCATTACGCTGAGGATGGTTATATGGGGCTGTCCAGTGCAAATCCAAGTCTGGTGGCGACTCCTAATTCTCATAACTATGCTGATGATATCGAGGCAATGAAGCGGGCGTTAAGGGAAGTTCCTAACATAAGGAAAACGAGAATTATCTTTGATGGAGGCTTCGCTTATATTCACATTCATGTGGTTCAGGGACTTTCGAGGGAAGAGACTGAGGTCGTCAGTGAGCAAGCACAACGGAAATTATCTGAGATGAGTCCGCAGTATTATAAGATCCGAGTTACCGTCGACCGGTAAGGCTTAATACATCGGAATTTCATGTGTTTAGCCGGCAATAACTTCCACTCAGTTGATATTTCATATTGATTCGGATATACTTATTTAGCCGTGCTAGACGGGGAGGTAGCGGTGCCCTGTTGCCCGCAATCCGCTATAGCGGGGTTGAATTCCTGTTAGAGGTCTTATCGATGTAAGGTCTGACATTCGCACGTAGTGTTGAGAGTCGGGTCCTCCGCAATGAATGCTTGTGAACTCGGTCAGGTCTGGAAGGAAGCAGCCGTAAGCAGGATTGTTCATGTGCCGGGGGAGTGCCTAACTTGAGCTAACGACGAAGAAGTCGCTCGGATCGTAAGCATCAATAATAGGTGCGCGGTACTATAATAATGATCATTTGCATTAGTATAAAATTATTCCATTAGGAATTTTTATGCTATTTTTTTTGCTTTGGAAGGATTATGAAATAAATCAGAGAATTGATATATGTCAGACATCAGTGATAACTTCATCAAGTGGATAGAAAAAGTATACGTTCTTATACAGTATTCATGGAGATGATTGGGAATGGAATTGAAATCTACAAATTACTTGATGACAATGGATGAAGTGGATTTATTGGTGGGCAGAAATCACAATAGTGTGATTATTATGGATCAAAATGGGGTCATCCAGCGGTGTAATCAATCTTTCTATTTATTAACCGGATATACGGAGGAAGAAGTGGTTAATAAGTCGATTTATCAGTTTATTCCTAGTGCGTTAAATCTGGATAATTCAGTTCTTGAAATTATACTGCGTAATAAGGTGAGTCGAACTTCAGAGTACACCATACAGAATTTGGGTTCATCTGATAATAGACTACATATGCTTACACTTCTTGATATGAATGTATGCCAGGGGCATAGCTTATTCCAACGATTTTCCGATTCATTCATGAGAGATGTCAATTTAGGCGTAATTCTGATTAACACGGAATTTCGTCTCATTGATATTAGCAATATGGCCTGTCAGGTTCTTGGGTTTGTTCGTGATGAAGTAGTGAATAGACCAATGGATGAAGTGTTCGTGGGAGTTCCTATCGACCATCTACTTGTACAGCGTACTATTCTGAATGGACATACGGTGAGGAATCACGCATTCTCATGGACGAGTAATGAAGTTAGATATGAGTTGCTAATGGATTCGAATCTCTTGAAGGATCATGATGGTATGATTGTGGGTGGATACGTCATATTCAAGGATGTGTCCAACCTGAGGTCGCTAGAGGAACAAGTTCAACGGAGTGATCGTTTATCGATGATCGGACAGATTGCTGCGGGTACAGCCCATGAAATTCGTAATCCGTTAACATCGATTAAAGGCTTCCTCCAGGTATTGAAAAAAACGTTCAAAACCAAAGGTATGGATAAGGAATTCAGCTACACGGAGATCATGCTTACGGAAATCGATCGTATTAATCAATTGGTCAGTGAATTCCTATTACTCAGCAAACCAAAGAACGTCATCTTTGAATTGATGGATATATCCAAGGTATTTCGTGAAATCCTGCCTATTATTCATAATGAAGCAATCTTGCATGGTGTTGTCGTGGAATATATAACCGAAGGTACGCTTCCCAATGTGTTAGGTGATCGAGAATTGTTCAAGCAAGTATGCTTGAATATATCGAAGAATGGGATTGAAGCAATGACAGATGGCGGCATATTAACAATAGTTGAAAGGGTGGATTTTGAAGAGAAGAAAGTGAGCATCGACATTCATGACTCAGGACCAGGGATTCCTGCCTACTTACTTGATAAGATTTTCGATCCTTTTTTTACGACAAAAGAAAATGGAACCGGACTTGGGCTTTCCGTATGTCAACGGATTGTACTCGATCTTGGGGGAACGATTCGCGTGTCCTCGAAAGGCTTTGGAACGACATTTACAATTAGTATTCCTTTCTCCGAGAGTTGAATTGTAGTATACTGAATTCAGCTTGCACTAAGAACTAAAGCTAACATTGGAGAGAAATGATGAGTCATATTGCCTTATATAGATCTTGGAGGCCCCAGACCTTCGGAGATGTTGTTGGACAGGATCATATTATTCAAACCTTGCAGAACTCTTTGGCGGAAGGGCGGCTCACACACGCTTATCTGTTCAGTGGACCTAGAGGGACAGGTAAGACGACCGCTGCTAAGTTATTGGCTAAGGCGGTAAACTGTTTGAACGGTCCTGCACCAGAGCCCTGTAATACTTGCGATGCCTGTCGGAGGATTTCTGACGGGGCTGTTATGGATGTCATTGAGCTAGATGCGGCATCTAACAATGGTGTTGATGAAATACGTGATATCCGAGATAAGGTCAAGTACGCTCCTACCGAAGTTCGTTATAAGGTTTATATTATTGATGAAGTGCATATGCTGACCATAGGAGCCTTTAATGCGTTACTCAAGACGTTGGAGGAACCGCCTGCACATGTGATCTTCATCTTAGCAACAACAGAGCCGCATAAATTGCCTGTGACGATTATCTCGCGTTGTCAGCGTTATGATTTTCGCAGAGTTTCTCTTGAAGCCCAATTGAGTAGATTGCAACTCATATGCACGGAGGAAGGAATAGAAGCTGATGAGCAGGCCCTCAAGCATATAGCGAGGTTATCTGATGGGGGTATGAGAGATGCATTAAGCTTACTTGATCAGATTGTCGCATACACAGGTCATACATTCGTCTATGCCGATGTGATTGCCATTACTGGCAGCATTGCCATTGAACAATTTCAAGAGATGGCAGAGGCGTTACAACGTAATGAATTAGGGGCGGTTTTAGATCAGATCGAGCTTCTGATGCAGGAGGGCAAGAGTGTTGAGAAGTGCTTGGAGAGTTTCATTCACTTCTACCGTGATATTCTAATGGTTAGAATGCTGCCTGACGCTTCATTGGTTTTACAGGGCGGAGTAGATGAGGGATTACGAAAATTAGCTACTCTATATCGACAGGATCAATTGTTCATGGCCGTCGAGTTGTTGAATCATTTTGCAGGTGAAATGAAGTATTCCGCTCATCCAGGTACACTATTAGAGGTTGCGATGATGCAGTTGTGCGCTAAGTTGAATGCCCGTACAGAGATAGCGGAGCTACCTTCTGTAGTCGTTGAACGATTAGTGCAGCTTGAAACCCGAATCACAGAGTTGGAGACTAAGCTATCATTAGTAGGACAGCAAGGCATTGCTATTAGTCCTGTCAAACCAGCAATTATGACTAGCAATAAGACCGTAGCTGGCTCTCGTGGAGGACCACCCGCGTCTATACTCAGTGAGAAACGGAGTAAGTCTAATCTTGAACCTTTTGTACAAGCTCTGGACGATTCCCACTTTAAGCAACTTTTACCTAAATGGCATCAAGTTCTTGCGAAGGTGAAGGAACGTAAGATTACGATTCATGCTTGGCTAGTCGATGGGGAGCTTGTCTCTGCAATGGATGGTGCCATATTGGTGGCATTCAAGAATACCATTCATCGTGAAACGACAGAGAAACCGGATAACCGCCAGTTGATTGAACAGGTCATTCAAGAGATCTATGGACAGAGCCTATCCTTACGAACGATAATGGTCAAAGAATGGGCAGAAGCAACTGCAAGTAAATCCGCTCAGCAGACGGGGCGCGGGTCTGGAGATTCTAATATATCCAAGGACCCGGGAATACTTGAATTTGAACCAGAAGATCTAGCTGCGAGTAAGGATGAACAATGGATTAACGAAGCGATTGAGTTGTTTGGTGAAGATCTCGTAGTGATTAAAGAAGATTAGCTTGAGCTTAAGTACAAAGAATTTACTAATAAGAATAATAAGGAGTGTTTAGTATGAAGAATATGAACCAAATGATGAAGCAGGTAAAGAAGATGCAAGAGGATATGATGAAAGCACAGGAACAATTAGGTACGGAGACGATTGTAGGAACTGCTGGCGGTGGAGTCGTTACGGTATCAGTTAACGGACACAAACAGCTTATTTCTGTAATCATTAAACCAGAAGCTGTAGATCCAGAAGACGTGGACATGCTTCAGGATCTTGTGTTAACTGCTGTGAACGATGCTTTAACCAAAGCGGATGAGCTTGCGAATAAGAATATGGGTAAATTCACGGGTGGTATGAACCTTCCTGGTTTATTCTAGAGCGCTGTTGATTAAGACTTCTCGATAAGGATCGACTTCCAATTAAACTCCCTTGTTAGTCACGACAGTTTAATTTCCAGAAAGCTTTCTCGATAAGGATCGACTTCCAATTAAACTCCCTTGTTAGGCACGACAGTTTAATTTACAGAAAGCTTTCTCGATAAGGATCGACTTCCAATTAAACTCCCTTGTTAGGCACG
>JBBDIY010000067.1:0-2099 GCA_040880185.1 Paenibacillaceae bacterium | reverse complement strand
ACAGTTTAATTTACAGAAAAGGGGTCAAGGTGTCTTGCATTATCCAGAACCGATAGCTAAGCTGATCGACTCGTTCGCCAGACTTCCTGGTATTGGTCCGAAGACGGCTGGTCGTCTTGCCTTTCATATCATACGAATGAAGGAAGAAGATGTCCTCGAATTTGCCAAAGCATTGGTCAATGCGAAACGAAACTTACATTATTGTTCCGTCTGCTTCAATATTACGGATATGGATCCATGCCGAATTTGTCAGGATAAGAGTCGCGATCCCTCGATGATCTGTATCGTTCAAGAACCTAAGGACATTGGTGCGATGGAGCGGACAAGAGAATTCAATGGATATTACCATGTCCTTCATGGCGCAATATCTCCCATGGAAGGCATTGGACCGGATGAAATTCGTATAACCGAGCTGCTGAAGCGCTTGGGAGATGACACGGTTCAGGAGATGATCCTTGCCACTAACCCCAATATAGAAGGGGAAGCGACGGCTATGTACATTTCTAGATTGGTCAAGAATTTCGGTATCAAGGTCACTCGGATTGCACACGGACTGCCTGTAGGAGGCGATCTGGAGTATGCGGATGAGGTCACATTATCCAAAGCACTCGAGGGAAGAAGAGAAATTTATTAATTTATCATATAGAATGAATATGTAAAGCTGATATCTGCGATATGCGGATATTGGCTTTTTTGACATATCAGAATTTATGATTAGCTCCCAAAAAGGTCGAAATCATAAATCAGACATTTTTTTTGGTTGATTCTGGCTGTGAGAAGCTTTCTAATCAATTTTATTATAAAATTTAGACCCTTTATAGTATTAAAAACTTGAGGCAATCACATTCATATGACCTTTTTGTGGGCTAATCAATTTATAAGTTTTCCAATAAATCTATTCTGATATGTTTACGATAAACGCTTCCGTCCTTAAAGGACGGTGCAGCCGTTTATTCTTAACGTATAGGAAAGTATAAGTTTTAGGGTTCCCCCTTTTTAATGCACTTTTTAAGAAAGTAATAAATTTTTACTTCACTAGGTTGGTAGTGTGTATAAATAAGTTCTACTTCTAAGTAGTTGTCCATATCTATGTATAAGTAGGTCTAAATGGAAGCTGCAAGGAGTGTTTATATTGGAATGGTTGAGACGAATATTTATCAAGTCCAAGCAAACTCAGCAGAATAGCTATGAGACGTCAACCTTAGCCCATGAAGTGTGGGAAGCCCACAAGGACTTGAAAGTTGCTGAGCTCAAGCTGAATGAAGCGGTAAATCCAGATCAGATTGACTATGCAATCTATATTACAGAAGCCGCGGAGAAGCGGTTGAATATGTTAATACGAGAAGCAAGGGAGCGACAATTGATAATATCTGAACTAGAAGTTAGCCGATTAAAAGCTAAGAATAATACGTTCGATATGTAATGGAAGTGGAGGATCGCTATGCATCAAGGCTGGTTGATTCTGTTAATTACGAGTGCCGCGCTCCTCGCGATTGTTCTGATTCGAACTAGAATCGACTATCGCTGGTTTGGTTACGCATTACTTCATCTTGTAATCGCAGCTGTTGGATTATTCGTAATTAATGGGACAGGCTGGGTCGGGGAATTCCGTATTCCCATTAATATATATACATTATTCACGATAGCGATATTAGGGATTCCGGGGCTTGTGTTACTGATCGTGGTGAAACTTACACTAATATAGATCGTTTGATCAGCTCGTATTGACTTCGATAGCCATACCATGTTAAGTTATAAAGCGCTGCAGAAAACCTTGAATCTATGATCTGAAATATAGTCAAAAAAAAGACTTGATTTGAGAGTCAGCATTGTGCTATTATATAAAAGTCGCCTCGGGGGCAAACGTAACATAAGATGCTCCGGATCGTGATGGATTGTTCCTTGAAAACTGCATAACGAGTGAGCAAGACAATGGCTAGTCAATTGTAAATTGACATACGCCATGTTGATCATAGTGTTGCTACCGCAACATCTATGACAACTTGATATACACGCAAGTGATTGAAATGAGCAAGTCAACGCTTCATTTATGGAGAGTTTGATCCTGGCTCAGGACGAACGCTGGCGGCATGCCTAAT
>JBBDIY010000066.1:0-13889 GCA_040880185.1 Paenibacillaceae bacterium | reverse complement strand
AAAACCCTCTGTTTTACCTCTGTTTTACCACCTTTTCTGGGGGAAAGTTATTTTTTGCGATTCGCTCAGTCCTTACCTCATAAGACTTCCCGAACATCGCAAATAGCTCGGAATAAATACAAGAGCTGCCGCTCAGTAAGAATATGCTGGGCAACAGCTCTTGATGATACCGTTTGAATCAGCCTATTCGACGGTTACAGCTGGTTCGACTTCTACAGCAGGTTCGGTTACTTCAACCGAATCGGACTCGGTCACAGTTTCACCAGCAGCCTCCATTAATTTCAGCTTTTCAGCGGAGATATCATCTACTGGCATTGGCATACCTCCACCGCCATTCTGATCTAAATGTCCATTGTTCTCCATCAGCTTCTTCAGAATAGCATTACCTTCGGTTTGCCATTCCTTCAGCGCTTCTGATACCGTCTTCACATCCGTGATGACTTCATTAAACTTCATCTGTCCAATATTCTGTACTTGCCAGATATCTGGTTTCTCGATATACAATGTGTTGTTCGTAGTACTCTTTGCCGGTGTGTTCTTGAAGAAAGCATCAAGATTATATTCCAAACCATCTCGCGTTTGATTAAACTTTTTCCAAGTCACGAATTGGGATACACTCTTCGATTTCAGCTTTGCCCAATCCTCACTCATAATGAAGCTAATAAATGTCCAAGCATCCTCAGGATTCTCTGCGGTAGCACTGATTCCCATGATGCCATTCAGCCAAACTTGACCACCAATACCCGGTGCTTCCGGGTGAGTTGGTACGGACACGACATCCCAATCGATCGGTTCGAAATTCTCAATGTTAGCAGCGTTCCGATTAGCATTGATGACTTCACTAATATCATAGTAGTTAATGACACTCATGGCTACTTTTCCAGAAAGAAGGGAATGATAGTCGAATGGACCTTGTTGCTCAGGTTCTGGCTGTGGTTCATTGTAGTTCGGTTGTTCAGGGAAAATCTTCTCCTTCTTCAGGTCGTAGAACGTTTGCCAAGCTTTTCTCCATTCTTCGGTATCTACACTCATGTTCTCCCCTTTATCATCATACATCTGAAGCCCTAGGGGAGCCGTATATACACTCATATCATAGAATGGATCACTGTAGCGATAGCTATTGAAGGTTAGACCATAGGTGCGATCCTTGCCCTCACCCTTGGAAATTTGACGTGCCATCTGGAACGTATCTTCCCATGTCATGTCATCCGTCGGGAAAGCTAATCCCGCATCTGTGAAGAGCTTCTTGTTATAGATCATTGCACTTGCAGTGAACATTGGCGCTAATGCATACAACCTGCCATCCTCGCTCTGTTCCTTAAGACCATCTATGACCGACGGAACAAATTCATCAACGTTCATCTTGTCCTTCTGCATCTGCGTATCTAAGCTGGTTAATAGGTTCTCTCGGATTAAATCCGCTAAGTGTTCAAAATCCAGAATAACAACATCTGGAGGAGTTGTTCCGTTCATTTTCTCCTTCAGGATCTCAAGGGGCTGCTTCGGTTGATTGGCTGGATCAGAAGACACCATCTTACCACCCATACCTTGGTAACGCTGGCTCTCGTCATAAGTAGATATAAATTCAATCGTAATATTCGGATGTGTAAATTCGAATAAGTCCGTAAATTGCTGGCGCAAATAATCATCATCTGGACCATAGCCCGAGCTAGTAGCAATTCTTAATACTCTTTCTTGATCTGCTTCCTTCTTATCTTTACTTCCACAGGCTGCAAGCAATGATAATAACATGATCATAATGATTGAAACCGAGATTAGCCGAGTCCATCTTTTTTGTTTACTCATTTTGGTTTCCCCTCCAACGTTTTAGGTGGTTTAATTAAAATTTTGTCACCATCGAATTCTAATGACACTTTATTACTGATCTGCAATGCATCTAAAAGCTTTTTCGGCACCTGAAGTCTGCCCACCCGGTCAACAACCACATATTCCTCATGAACATCATGTACCGTTTGGTTCCTTGAAGTTAACTCAGCACTCGCAGACCCAAGATTCGGATTTCTCTTAATAAACTCCGAGCTGGTTAGACCGTCACGGATCGCAACGACTCGGTCTACCTTGCCCGCCAATGATAAATCATGGGTTACAATGACAACAGTAACACCAAGCTCTTGGCTCAGCCTACGGAATATGTCCATGATCATATCCGATGTCTGAGAATCGACGGAACCCGTAGGTTCATCTGCAAGGAGCAACGATGGACGATTAGCGAGCGAGATCGCGATAGCAACACGTTGCTGTTCACCACCTGACAGCTGCTGGAGCTTGTTAAACATACGATCCTTAAGCCCTACCCATTCCAATAGTTGCTTGGCATAGGGGCGATCATAATTGGAGCTTAGCATCATCGGCATCTCTACATTCTCAAGCGCGGTCAGGTACGGTAATAGATTCCTGGCATTATTCTGCCAGATGAAGCCTACAGTTTTTCTTTTGTACTCTACGAGCTGTTCGTCACTGATCTTGAGCAGATCCCAATCACCGACCCTCACCTGTCCCGCTGAAGGACGATCCAAGCCACCGAGTATATTCATTAATGTCGATTTTCCGCTACCACTGTTACCAATGATCGCCATCATCTCACCTTTGCCTACACTCATATTCAGGCCTTGCAGAGCGACTACTTCGATTTCGTCTGTTTTGTAAATTTTCACTAAGCCTTCGCATTGGATCATTGCATCATCGCTCCTCTCCAAGCTTCACAGCTTGATGCACGCGTAATCGGCGGATATGCAAGAATAGCATGGTCGCGCCCGCTGCCATCATAACTAAGACGACCGCATATATCTGCAACGTGTCCTTGGAATTGAACACGATACGGAACGGTGGAACCTGTGTGGTGACATTATCTGCCGTCTGCAAGAAGGGAAGGAAAATGTAACTGGTTAGCTTCCCTATACCAATCCCTAGTATAATCGACAGCCCCGCAGTAAAGCCTTGCTCCAATAGTAGCATACCAGACAGTTGTTTCCTTGATAAACCCATGGCTCTCAGAATACCGAATTGAACAACTCTACTAGATAGATTAAAAAACCAATAAAGAATATAACCAATGAAAGAGATCAGCACGGAAATTAAGAACCCTAGGCTAAGGATACCGAATACCCCACCTCTAGCTGGATGCTTGCTCTGTACAACGAGCTCATTACGAACATCCTTGACCCAATTCAAGTCGATGTCTTGCGCTTGCAGTTGCTCAATCAGAGGTGTTGTTAATGCCCCATCCTCCATCTTAAGCCAAACATCATAAGGGGCCATCGGTATCTGATCATATATATAATCCAAATTTGTAATAAAGAATGGTGTCTCGTCTGGATATTGCGTTGGCCAGTAAGGTAAGGTTCCAACGACAACAAATTCCAGGGCTTTCTGTTCAATTGCGATGGTGATCACATCACCCGGTTTGAGATGATTCTTCTCAGCAAATTTGGTTGGAACTAACACCGCTTGCTCGTATGCACCTAATAAATTCAAGTAGGCGTACGGATGGAAATCATATAAGTCATCTCGAAACCAAGCTACCTTGGAGAAATCGACATTATCGACACCCATTACATTGCCCTTGCCCACGGTTCGACCCGCCACAACGACATTCCCTCTTGTATTCAGCACACGCGCTGCTGCAACAACACCATCCAGTTCGCGGAACACCTCGAAGGGTGGCTCCACATAGATCATTTTCTGGGCTGGGAATGGATTGTCCCCGCCGGGTTGTTGACCACCTTGCTGTTGACCACCTGACTGCTCTCCACCCGGTTCCTCGCCGCCGGGTTCCTCGCCTTCTTGCCCATTACCCGGGTCAGTCGGAAGTGCATCAGCGAACGCTTCCCAAACCGCACTCATGGACACATCTGTTCCGAATTGATACAGCGTCCGCTCCCGTGAGTTTAGGTCAATCGTTCGAGCCGCTGAAGAGTTATATACACCTAATCCTATGGTGAGGATGAGTAATAACATAAGTGGATAATACGCCTTCGACGAACGTGATAGTTGGGTTAGTGTTAAGAAGAGTGGAACGGGCAGAAATTTTCTACCCAACCACGTAAACAGTCTTAATAACCAAGGGAAAATTCGTAAGAAGAATAATCCTAATGATGCGATAGCAAGAGCTGGGACGAAGAATAACAAAGGCTGAACCTGCAATTGGTCTGCGGAGACGCCTGTCTGCAAGGAGATAAGCTGTCTCTCCGTGAATAGATACCAGCCATAGCCCACAAGTGCAAGCATCAGTACATCTATAAACCATCGCTGCCAGAAGGGCTTACGATCCGCACGCGCCATCTGTTGCTTCAGTCCAACGATTGTTGTCCGAGCGAAGATAATGGCCGGAATAACCGTGAAGACAAGTGCGATGATCACAGCTACAACACCATAGCCAATCGTCATTATAGATACATCAACTGGAATGGACTCCCGATCAACGAAGGTTAAGAAACCATTCGATGACCCGATGCTCTTCGCCATAAACCAACCGATCATCGGACCTAGGATCAATGCCACTCCACCAAGAATAAGTCCTTCCAGAGTGAAGATCCAGATAACCTGCCTATTACTTCCTCCCCGACTTCGCAATACAGCGATGTCATTACGCTGACGCTCTAGTGCCTGACGGGAATTCATAGCAATATAGTAGAATACCATAGCGATCATGGGGGCAGCAAGAGTGAATAATAGTGTCTGCAATTGAACACTTTGGCTTTTAAATTCATTGAGCATGTCAAGGAACGTGATATCGACACGAGTGTCACTCATTAATTGGAATACGGTGTTATCCAGTTGCTCTAACGTATCAGAGATCGACCCAAGTTGGCTAGTCTGAATTTCTCTTAGATCGAATGCGTAGTACCAATTCGCCAAATTCAGTGGAATTTTCTTGGTCGTTAACAAGTCCTTCTCGAATGTCTGATCACTAATGAATAAGCTATTCATCATCCCTTCGAAGCCTTGATACCAATAAGGATCTGTATCATCCTTAGGCAGGAATGAACCAATGATCCGTATATGTAGTGGCTTTACGCCGGGTGCCGCACTAATGCCATAGTAAAATTCATCTCCGATTCGGAGGTTATTACGCAGAAGAGATTCATCGTGTACGATAACCTCAATCAGATCGTCACTAGCTTGTTCTTTGTAAACCGTTCCATTAGAAATCTCAATGCGATCTACCAAGCCCTTCATGGAGGCAATGGACATCTGACGCTTCTTACTAGAATCCGTTTTGTTCGGGTCTACAACGGACAAGCTTGCGCTTCGAATCGAATACGTTCTCACGTAAGATGGCGCAGGATACCCAATTTCGTGAGGAAGCTCATCTTCGATATAATGGTTCACATTGTTTAATTGCTCCAGATCAGCCTTCGCATTACCTGGCGCTTGGTAACGAATCATTAATGAGCCTGCAGGTAAGCCGTCGCTTTTCTCTGCGAGAGATTTGGCAACGACCCGCTTCAGAGCACCATCTGCATACATCGGAATACTGGTCGTAAACGATACTGCGACGATTAATCCAAGTAGTGTACTGAGCGTCAGCCAGCGGGTATTCCACATCTTCCTATACAGAAATCGTAATAGTGGTACACCCATTATTTACCCACTACTTTCTGTCCAGGGGATAGTCCTTTGATAATTTCTACTAAGGTTGATGTTTGCTGCCCAACCTCCACATCCACTTCACGTTTGGTCCCATCCTTGTCAACAACCTGTACATAATTCCGTCCGGCATATGTGCGAAGAGCAGCCGAAGGAATGACCGTAGCATTCTCTTTCTTATTCGTAACGACAATGACACTAAGCGGAGTCCCTAAGCTTACGCCTTCAGGGAATGGATCAATATCAACGAGCAGGAATTGATCTAAAGTTTCCTTCTTCGGTGCATATGGATCTTCATTCGTAGTTGTACTGGGAACCGGCAAATGACTGACCTTCCCATTAAAGTCACCCGCAGCATTAATCGTGACCACAGCAGCCATACCTGGGGCAACATTCTTGAGATCTTCTTTACTAATTGTCGCCGATACGACTAATTTACTAAGATCAGCCATCGTGATAACTGCCTTATACGCTGTAACAGGATCACCTTTGGCAATGTTCACCGAAACGATTGTCCCTGAGAATGAAGCATAGATACTAGCTCCTGCAATTTTCTCTTCTAGATCTACAAGCTCTGTTCGTGCTAATTCGAAATCAATCTTCGCTTGCTCTAGCGCTTCTGGCTCCATCTCGTCAGCAGTACGTAATGTCTGAATCATGGCCAGCTCATTACTACGGAAACGTAGCTTGCGCTGTCTTAAATCTCGTTCCATATCAGCGACATCTAATGCAGCAAGAATTTGGCCCTCAGCAACGTTATCTCCCGCTTTTACATAAACGGTCTTAACCCGTTTTCCTTCATCAACGAAGAATAATTGCTCTTGCTGTTCCGACCTGAGCTCGCCGATACCGCGCACTCTCGTAATGAGGGTATCTGATGTCACCTCGTAAACAGGCTTCTGTGATAGCTTCGGCGGAGTTATCGTTGGAAGTTGCTCCTCTTTATCTTCAGCTGGAAGAAGACCACAGCCCACAATAGATGTAGCCATGATGATACTTAAACCTACCGTTACTGTGCGGCGCGTCCATTTATGCATTGGCGAATTTGCCATCAACCATCTCGTAAACATGATCAGCTACCTCCAGAATCGTTGGGTCATGTGTGGTCATACAAATTGTTAAATTCTCCTTCGCTACAATTTCCTTGAATACCGCCATAATATGAGCGCCCATCTGAGAATCAAGCTCTGCTGTCGGCTCATCCGCTAATAATAGCACAGGACGATGAGCAATAGCCTTGGCAATGGCTACCCGCTGCTGCTCGCCCCCAGATAGCTCATAGGGTCGATGATGCATACGTCTGGCAAGTCCAACGAGCTCCATGCATTCCGTGACCCTATCCTTCCAGAGATGCCTAGGATAATCAGCCATTCTAAGAGCCAGTTCAACATTCTCGAAGGCAGATAACAGTGGCATTAAGGCATAAGCTTGGAAAATAAAGCCGATACGTTTCCTGCGAATCTGTGTCCGTTCATCATCATTAAGCGCATGTAATCGCTCATTCATGAACAGGATCTCACCATCATCTGGTACATCCAGCCCACCTAGCATATTCAATAACGTCGTCTTACCGGAACCCGAACGTCCGCGTAGCATAATAAGCTTGTGCGGATATAGTTCCATATGTATACCCTTTAGGACATGCAGCTTCTGGTGACCAACCTGGAATGATCTTTCCACTCCACGTACGCGCAGTAAAGGAGTACTCACATCAAGAATAACCTGATCCATCGGATCAGCTTTACTAGCTTGTTGTGGTTTGAAATCTTTCTTCATCTTCATTTTCTCTAGTAGCTTCATTAGACCCCTCACCCCTATTTCACCAAGCTACACAATTAGACGAGATTATCATATAAAAAGTTCCATTGTTACAATAATTATTTTTCATAATAGCATTCACGCATGGTGTCGATCTGCACGTATAAAAAACGAGGACACGAGCGATAACAAACTGACAATAAATCCAAAATAAAATAAATAATGATAGCCCGATATCAGATCAGGAGCTTTCGCGAGAAATGCACCCATAATGGTAACGCCAACTGCAGTACCAATATTCTTAGAGAATATCGACAACGATGTGGAAACCCCCATCTCATGAGCTTCCGCCAGCTGCTGCGAACCAATCGTCGACACCGTGAACTGCAGTCCAAATGCCAACCCGAGCAGAATGGAACCGAAGAATATAAACTAGAAACCTGAAGAAGATGATATGAATAAAAACCAGCAGCCAGACATAACCAGCAGCACATTAGAGATGACCATTAGACGTTTATAACCCTTACATGCGATGCTCTTAAGGTTAACTGGGTGTATCTGTTATTGTCAAATGTCTGTTGGATAATCAACAAAGGAAAACGCCTCTGATTATAAGAACTCAGATGGCGTTTCCGTGTTTAGCACTTCACCTTACTTCGGCTCTCCAATTATAGAATTTAGACCCAATCGCGAATGTTACTAGCGTCCAACCCAATAGAACTCCGATATTCAACCAGAAGGTTGAGTCAATGATCGAAATTCCATATACCATACTGTCACGAATCCCATTGACGAAATAAGTGAGCGGGAGCGCATCAGCTACTGGCCTCAGCCAGCTTGGCAATAACGCATAATCGAAGAAAATGCCACTCAAGAACATCATTAGAAAGCTAATAAGGTTCACAATACCCATAAAGCTCTCAATCGACTTCGAGAAAGCCGCTACCATATAACCCATGGCTGCGAAGGCAAGTGTTCCTACAATGAACATCAGTGCAAATGCCAGAATATCAAAGTCCAAATTCGCATGATAGAATAACAGTCCTATTAAGGTAAGCAATATAATCTGAATCGCGGAGAGAATAAAGCGAACGATCATATTGCTTAGTCCGAACAAATTCATATTAACAGGGGTCATACGAAGCCGTTTGAGCAAGCCATTCCTGCGCATCTCGACCATCCCGACCATCCCGAACAAGCCAGCTTGCGAGATCGACAATGCAATCATCCCGGTAAGCAGAAAGTCGGAGTAGGCCACATCATCATCACCAGATGACAGATAATCGACAGAAAGCGCATATTCGGGGGCAACAGGTTCGCCCTTCGTATTAAATTCACCGAGCATACTATTCATAATTCCGCTTATAATTTGCGTGGATGCGGATTGCTCCTTCTCACGATTGAAGATCAGCTCAACCTCTTTCGTCGCAGCTCCATCTGGAAGTACAATGATTGCATCAATATCCTTTTCCTTTAACCACTTTTCCGCTTGATCACGGCTAACCATCTTCTCATCTTTCCACTTCAGTACAGAAACCTGTCGCAATATTCCCTCCATCTGATCGGTCGTCTCACTTGCCTGTGGCGCAACTACAGCAATCTCGGCTGAGAAGCTATCGTCATCGCTGCCACCTATACCTCCGAAAATCGTTAAGAAAACAACTAAGAGGAACACAGGGTAGAAGATGGACCAGAACCAAACCTGCTTCTCTCTAAATGTAATTCTAAAATTGGCACCAAAGAGCTTGATTAATTGATTCATCTTAATCCCTCCACTCCTTTCCAGTGAACGCTATGAATACATCCTCAAGACTCATTTCCTTAATCGATATTTGTTCAACACTCAAGCTATTGTCCGATGTGTATTGGAACAGCTTATATAAGGACTCTTCCGGCTTAAGTGACCATATATGTAAGTGTGACCCGATGATTTCTGCCTTGGTCACTGCAGGTAACTCCTTGGCCATTCCAAGTAGCTGCTCAGCAGCTTCACGTCCTGCAACGAATAACAATTGAATTTCCCGTTCCTTCGTTAATCGATGAATGAGATTCTTCGAGGTATCAAGAGCTACGATCTTCCCTTGATCCACAATACATACCCGATCGCTCAGCTTCTCCGCTTCTTCCATATAATGCGTCGTTAGAATTGTAGTCTTGCCTAGCTCCTTCAGCTTCAATATGATATCCCATATATTGCGACGTGCTTGCGGATCAAGCCCTGTTGTCGGTTCATCCAAGAACAGAATGTCTGGGTCACTAGCCATAGCTAGACCAATTGCCAATCGTTGCTTCTGACCCCCAGATAATGTCTTCACTCGCTTATTGCGATGATCGGTTAAGTTTATAAGTCCGATGATTTCGTTAATATCTCGTGATTTCGAGTAGAAGCTCTGGAATACATCGAGGTTCTCATAAACCGTCAATAGATCGAACAGCGCACTCGATTGTGGTTGAACACCAATGATTTGCTTGATTTGTTCACCATTTTGCTTCCAGCTCAATCCGTCTAACAGCACAGTACCATGATCCGGCACCTGTAGTCCCTCGATCATCTCTAATGTTGTTGTTTTCCCTGCTCCATTAGGCCCAATGATGGTGAATATCTCACCCTCCTGTACTTCAAAGCTGATACCGTCTACGGCTACGACTGAACCGAATGTCTTGCGTAAATCCTTTACCTGCACAATTGGCATGTAAGTGTGTCCCTCCTTAAATCAAGATATTCCCATTAAAATATACCCTTCCACCGAAGTGAATTCAATCGGTCCATAGACGGAGGTGATCATAGTGTGTATATGCACAACTAGCCCTCAATTTTCCTCCGTATCGCTTTTAGACCCTCGAGATACGTATGAACAAGCATCTCAAAGGTTACGTCCAAGTTGAGTGAAATTCCAAATCCACCTTGCCGTTCTAACGATACGAAACCATGCAGTAAGCTACGTATACCTCGCACTGCATGAATGGCCTCATCACCCTCAAGCCCATACCCCTTAAGTGCGTCCACCGCCATTTGTACGACTTCTCCACCTGCTTTTTGTAACAGTTTATCGTCAGGTTCGGGTGCGCGTTGCACCGCTTCGTATAAACCGGGATGCGCTCGGGCGAAAGTGAGATATGCATAGCTGAAAGCTCGAACAGCATCGTCACCAGACTTACCCGTGAGCGCATACTTGAATTGCTCCGACATCTGAATAAGTCCAGAAAGTGCTAATTGGCGCCGTAAATCCGGCAATCCCTTTACATGATTATAAAGAGAGGGGGAGCGGATGTTCAACTTCAAGGCAAGCGTTGCTAATGTGACAGCTTCTAAGCCTTGCGTGTCAGCGAGTTCGGTTGCAGCATGGACCAGATTAGGTAAATCAAGACCGATTCGAGGCATGATTTTCATTCCTTTCCACAGCGTTAACACACAATTGGAGTTCGGCAGTTTGGATCACACGCACAATATTAGCCTGCGGATTCTCTATCATGAGACCATGACCGACAGCGAGTAATGATGGATTCAGATCATTCAATTTGCGTGCTGTTGCCAGTGCCACTTCCTTATTCCATGTCGCCATAGCTGGAAAAGGGAACAACGGACGCACTTGACCGCTTACTGCCATACCACCACGAGTCTGGAACGCGTCGCCCGCGATTAACGCTCTATTACGTGTATCGAAGAACGCCATATTTCCCGGTGTGTGACCCGGTGCCGCAACAGCTTGTAGGGAACCAACACGATCCCCATCGTGAAGAAGCACATCCGGCTTTGTCGCTATCTTACCAGCCTTCGGAACACCGCCGCGAATTGGAGTCTTCGGTTCACTCTCATCAAGTGACCGATCACCAGCAAGCAAACGAGCATCGCGGGCTGAGATGAATACGGGCACATGCGGCAGCGAAGCCTTGAGTCTGTCGAGTGCACCGATGTGATCAACATGTGCATGCGTTAGCACAATCCGCGTAATCGGCTTGCCGATGCGCTCCGCAGCTTTCAGGATGCCCTTCACACTATATGGCAACGCAGCATCTATTACAGTTAAGCCGTCCTCTTCCTCAACCAAATACGCATTAACCGGAAAAAATCGCGGTAAGAAAGTCAGTTGATACACAGTAAGCTTCTGAATAATTCTCATGAAAATCTCTCCTTTTGGATTAAAACTAATACCATTAGTTTTATAATAACTAATGGTATTAGTTTTTGCAATAGTTATTTAACATGTTTGGCACAATTGAAAAGCTCACACTCCCATTTTCCACTCAAATGTCTCAGTATAGTAATGGATGTATTATGTAGATGCTCCTCTGTATCCACATGCGGTATTAGACGTTTCAAAGTCAAACCAACCAACGCGCCATGACTGACTACCAGGACCTTTTTATTATGATAGTTCTCCTTTATATATGTTGCAAAAGAAACACCCCGTGTAATGATGGACTCATCTTCCTCAACGCCCAATGACAAAGACTCCCAATCATTTCCCCATCTCGATATTCGATCATCCAAAGTCGTACCTTCGATTTCTCCGCAATACATCTCTCTCAATCGCTGATCCGTTAGTACAGACAAATCCAAAGCCTTTCCAACGATCTCAGCGGTTTCCTTCGCACGGGATAAATCACTTGCATAAACAATGTCCCACTCTTCGGTTTTCAATCGTTCAGCTAAGGCATGCGCTTGCTTCCTACCCATTTCATTCAAGGGGATGTCCGTTTGACCTTGAGCTCTCCCCTCAACATTCCAGTCCGTAATACCATGACGAATGAATCCGATTTGTGTCATATTTGCTCCCCATTCTCTGATTGTTTGGTTAGTAATTGTGCACTTTCACAATATATGATTAGTGCCTTTCCACTATTCAATCGGTTTTCTATTCTTGCAATTGTAAGTTGTAATTGATGTGTTACTCTTCCTGTGATATGATTTATTTAACGAAAACCAAGTGCGACTAACACTTGGTCTCGACAATTGGCTTGGATGGCATTCCCTTCTAGGTTAACTAAAGGACGAAAACTCACCTTCGGCTGAAATCTTCGGGTGGGTTTTTACTTTCTCTTGTTGTTAATACTGATGTATGTTAATAGGGCAATAATAAACATGCCAAAAAGGAACATGATCGTTACAGCATCTTTTACTTCCATAGCCTCACCTCCTTCATGCGAAGGGAAGCTACGCCCACCCAAGATTCAATTGTTCTTTCAGTATAACTCCAAACATTAATGGGTACAAGTGTTCTGGTGATTTCTTCACGAACTCCTTTGATAAGGTTGTTTTTCCTGAACTAGAAACCCCATTCAATAAAATGATTTTTCCCTTATCTACTTCTTACCCTCCGCATCCAAGATGCACGAATGTATAACCTTCAATTTGATACTACCATAATACGGAATATCAGATTCGCTATAAATAGATTATAAATGAACGACCCCGCAGCAAGCTACGGGGTATCCAAAACCGTGTTACTCAACCCCAACGCAGCAAGCTGCGGGGAATTGAACCCGTAGCGATTAAATTTTCCATACTCAAACTTGTTCAGCAGCATACACAGTATGCTTCAATAGTGTAGCTATCGTGACAGGGCCTACACCAGCGGGAACTGGCGTTATTGCACTCGCAACTTGATAACACGCTTCGTAATCAACATCGCCAATATTACCTTCGTTATATCCGGCATCCAATATGACTGCCCCCGTCTTAATCCATTGACCTTGAATGAATTTGGGCTTACCGACTGCTGCAACTACGATATCGCCTAACCCTACTATTTGACCAAGATCTCTCGTTTTCGAATGACAAATGGTCACTGTAGCATTTCTGTTTAATAACATTAGGGACACTGGCTTGCCCAATATCGGACTTCGCAGTAATATCCCGTGGATTTGTATGTCTTGATTAAGCTCTTGAATCGCTTGAATCAGCTGTTCAGTACTTGTGTTCTTATCAAGCTCGATACGTCTAGAGTCAATTCCCAACCGTCTACAGGCATTCCCTTTCATTCGCACATACGTCTCTGATGCTGGATCATTGCCCACAAGAATGGTCGCCAAACAGGGTGTGATCCCCTTCGCGGAAAGTCGACTTACTCTCTCCACCAAATTCTGCTTAATTTCATTAGCTACCAGATTACCGTCCAATATCATCGTTGCTGATCTCATTACCAATCCAATCACGCCCTTTACAATTATTATGAATAACGCAAAAAGGCAAAGAGAAATATCTCCTTACCTTTGCCCAGGCGTACGGCCGTTACAGTTATGTGCTCCCTCATGGTACCCCATGCTCCGCCAGTCACACATAATGATCTTCAGTTGTTGGTTTGAGCATACCGAATTCGGAAGAGATTCGCAACCTATTGTTACATGTTTTCCCTCACTTATAATTTATAATTGCTGTGTCAATCTACCTGTGATATGATTTATTTAACGAAGACCAAGTGCTCTAACACTTGGCCCCGACAATTGGCTTGAATGGTATTCCCTTCTAAGTGACCGCTAGTAAATAACTTACTCATATCCTATTTGGGGAAATTACGTAA
>JBBDIY010000065.1:0-13917 GCA_040880185.1 Paenibacillaceae bacterium | reverse complement strand
GCCTGGCAACTTGCACATTTTTTGTGCAAGTTAGACCACAAGTGACCTTTCGCCTGGCAACTTGCACATTTTTTGTGCAAGTTAGACCACAAGTGACTCTTCGCCTGGCAACTTGCACATTTTTTGTGCAAGTTAGACCACAAGTGACCTTTCGCCTGGCAACTTGCACATTTTTTGTGCAAGTTAGACCACAAGTGACTCTTCGCCTGGCAACTTGCACATTTTTTGTGCAAGTTAGACCACAAGTGACCCTTCGCCTGGCAACTTGCACATTTTTTGTGCAAGTTAGACCACAAGTGACCTTTCGCCTGGCAACTTGTGAACCCCTCGGCCCACTATAAGTTCTGGCGTGTCAAACAAGTGGATCCGCAATTACCTGATCTTATACATTCTGTGCGTATCTCTCATCAGGTACTTTACTTAATACAACATAGAGACTGGATGGGACGTCCCCAGAATTCTTATAAGAGAATTGTTCATTTCCATCACAATGGACAACATCTCCTTTGATTACCTCCGTATGCTGTCCATCCACAGTCATTGTTCCATTCCCTTCAAGCACGAGAATATACACATCGGTATTCGGATGTTGATGTTTAGGAAGCTCCTGACCGGGCATGAAATTCAGCGCAAATACAACACTTTCTCCCTTTTTGTGAATAATTCTCTTTGTAAATTGCGTCTCATTATATTCTTGAGCTGATCTTAATTGTTTGTTCTCCATCTGAATCATCCTCCTAAAAGTTTTTGATGACCACGCGAGTGGTCGATAAAACTACTTCGTAAGCATATGCTAAGTTTTTGATGACCACGCGGGTGGTCGATAAAACTACTTCGTAAGCATATGCTAAGTTTTTGATGACAGCTTAATTATCGATCTACTCTTGCTAATTATAAAGGAAGGCTATCGAAACATTGTGATGTAGATCACAACCTCATCTGTTCTGTGTCACTCAAACTCAATACCGGAATGTTCGCGACAGCTCCACGAGATACACCACTGAAAGTCCTACGGCAGCAATCTGTCCGATTACGGCAAGTACCGGAACGACCAGAGCATACCCAACAATGACGATTGCAATGCTCGTTACATATCCGACTAATTCAAGTGTCATTCTACGCTCAGGCAACATATTCGTTAATAATACCGCATTCTTCTTCTCTTCCTTTGTCTGATAACGGTGCGCCCACCATAGGAAGGGCAGAATCTTAGATAAGTAGCTTAGAATCGTAGGCGAGAACCAGCCGAGAACCACAATAGTAATCAGAATTTCATATAAGTGAGAATAACTTCTGAACAGTAAGTCATATCCATTCGCTAAGATAAACAGCAAGACGATGACTGAAATGAGGTGCAAAGCGATACTAACCACACCAACCGGTCGTTTACTACGACTTTTCCTGCGAATATCATACACATATAAGATGAACCAACCTAAGGCCACATACATACAAGCCGAACCACCAATGGCGACCCAGTCCATATTACTCCAGAGTGCTAAGGCTTGCAGCCACACACCTACATGGAACAAGCCAATCAGCCAATACGTACTTAGTTCAGGCTTCTTAGAGGAGACATAGAACATCGGTAACAGTTTAATACTGAAAATGATAATAAATCCACTCAACCATCCTGCAATCCCAAACCATAGATGACTTCCGAGAATGACTTCGTAATGATTGGAGTACCCTTCATAAGCAAAAGAAAGTCCCATCCTGATTCCTAGTGCAATCGTCAGTAGGAGTGCCATAATACTCAAACATACGCCGAATACGAAGATATTCCACTCTTTTGCCCTAATAAACGTCATTACCATATTAATCGCGTATAACAACACCGCTGCTGCGACAGAAGTCCCTCCAATCACGATTAACTTTTCCCCAGCTAAGAAACCTGTAATCATTGCTACATACCCAATTGTATACAGGACATACTGAATATAACCCATCTTCCGGCTGAATAATGATGTGCGCATCACGACTTGTACAAGCTGAAAGCTAGCTCCCATCGCAACAGTAGTAGCCCAGCCTAAGAGCAATAAATGTGCGAGAAACCACCCGTCTGGCATCCGCATGCTCTGAGCTCGTACCAACTCAGGCAAGATCCACACTGCACATACCATGGCAACCAAGAACATGATCATCCCTGTGGAGAAGTAGAGCATGCTTAGTTTTAGAATATGCAGGTTAGACGCTTCTTTCTTGATCAATGTACGTTGCAAATCAGACTGTGTTATCATGGCTACCCTCCTATCAACCTAATCCGAAGTATCTATGTTATATCATAATTCAAATGTGATGCGCATCACACTAAACGAATTTGTAGTGGTTTAGAATTGAAAAGCATCATTAAGAAATTTAAAAACTATTAGGAGGAACCACCATGAACCAATTTGCAGCAACCGTTAACGCCACTGAATATCCGCCTCAACTCAAGCACAAAGTCATATTCGAAACCTTTGATAGCTTAAAGCCTCAAGAAGCCATGCTATTAATTAATGATCACGATCCACGACCGTTACGTTATCAATTTGAAGCCACGCATACTGGCGCGTATACTTGGGAGTATCTGGAGGAAGGCCCCGATACATTCCGTGTGAGAATCGGCAAACTATAGGGAGTTGAAATTACATGGCAACTATTCAAGTCATTGATGAGAAAACCATTCAAATTGCAGTAACCTTAGATGACGCCAAGGCTATGATTCATGAAGCATCTAGCAAGATTGACACCTATGCGCAGGACATTGCTACGATATATGAGAAGATGCCGGAGTTTGAATACACCTTTTTCTGTTTCTATGCTTATGACACTGCAGCATTATTCGAACATATTCTAGAGGTCGACCCGAAAAACTACACTTCTTTTTCTCTAGATGCACCAGACTCATTCTTCTATGTGTTATATGGCGGAATGGCTGGTTTATATCCAGATGCGTTAAAGCACATTAAGAAATCTAAGCTTTCGACACATGCGAAGTAGTGTTCTCGACTGGTGTTTATTCAGGGATAGGCTGCAAATCAATGTCTCGTTAGTCACCAACATCTGTTTACGAGGAGGAATCAACATGCCGAACATTGTGGAATTGGACGTACGACCATATCTACGTAAGAAGCTCGAGCCATTCCAAGTTATTATGGATACGGTGAAGACTTTAACGAAGGAAGACACCTTTGTTCTACACGCTACCTTTAAACCCACGCCTTTGTTAGGCTTATTGAAAACCAAGGGCTACAATAACAAGGTTGATAAGATTGATGACGAGCATTGGGTAGTCACATTCACGCATAAGAGTCAGAAAGGTCAATCCGATGTTGAACCATTGGCAGCCGAACAAGAGGACGATAATCTTACCGCTCTGAATCGACTTGCTCAAACCTATGAACTCGATAATCGAGGATTAGAGCCGCCACAGCCGATGATTCGTACACTTGCTAAATTGCAGAAGGTACAATCCGGGGATAAGGTTACGATCCACAATGACAGGGTTCCGATGTTCCTCATCGAAGAATTGAACACATTAGGTTACACATATGCAGTTGATGAACAAGAAGACGGTTCTGCCAAAGTTACCATTACCAAGACGTAGGGGGAGGCGATCCGCATGTTCCGACTTCCCTTTCTATTCATTATCACAGGTATCGTCAGCTTTATTGTATTCCAGGTACTAACTTTATTCGATCTAGCCAGCTGGATGGGTGACTATCCTAGAAATCCGACTGGCTGGTTTCACGTACATCTACTCGTGCTTGGCTGGGGTACCATGATCGCTATGGGCGCTGTTTACCAACTCATTAATGTGGTACTTCAATCCAAAATTTATAGTCAGAAGCTCGGATTTGCTCATTATGGTTTTTTTGCCGTGGGAACTACTGGTTTACTCATCGGCTTTCATAATATGAATGTGCAATGGATTGCTGGGTTCGCGACCATCGCGTTCATCGGAATTATCCTGTTCGCATGGAATATGGGAGCTACCTTAATTCGTGCCAAACAGTGGAACGCGGTTACGGTCAGCACCGCATGCTCCGTGCTCTATCTAACCTTAACAGGACTTACGGGTATGGCTATGGGCTTGAATTTCCACTTCAATCAATGGGGCAGCTTTCACGAGCAGTTATTCGGTGCACATATTTGGTTCGGGACACTTGGATGGTTTGGGTTCATGATTACTGGAATCAGTTATAAGATGCTGCCGATGTTCTACTTGTCACATGGTTACCCTACTTATTTGCAGAAAATCATTATTATATTGTGGAACGCCGGGGTCATTGTTGGTGCTACATCGTTCTTACTCGATTGGCCTATGATCATGAAGTGGTTTGGTCTCTTGTTCATCGTTCTCGCTTTCATTGTATATAACATTCACATATCGCTTATATATAAGTTCCGTCACAAACCCAATCCCGGTAATGGCATTGTGTGGTCCATCCGGTCAGCAAGATCACTTGCCATAGTTGGGATCATCACCTTAATATTATTCCTCATATTCCCCGAATACATGTACCAGTCTCATATGATCGTCATCTTGGGTTGGATTTATTTGTGGGGATGGGTTGCTATTACGATATTAAGCTACTTATCCAAGATTGTGCCGTTTCTATGGTGGACTCACAAGTATGGACCACTTGTCGGCAAGCAGAAAATCCCAACGATGGCAGATCTGATTAATGATCGTTATGTCCAATACGGCTTGTGTGTCATTACCTTCTCCCTGCTTGTCCTGTTATGTGGACTAGGTTGGAATTTACCTGATCTGATTACTATTGGAGGTTCCTTCTTGGCCGTGGGATCCTTCATGTATATAGGTCTTGTTGCTCGCGTATTCACACGATAACTTTAGGAGGGACTTTAATGGATACTCTAAAAGAATGCTTGAGAACGGTATATGACCCTGAGCTTGGTGTCAATATTGTTGATCTCGGTCTCGTATACGATATTACGGAACAAGATGGTCATGTTCAAGTAAGTATGACATTGACGACACCGGGTTGCCCGATGCATGATACGATCTCCAGTGGTGTAGAGCGGGCATTAATGGAGCTGCCCGAGGTTCAGTCCGTCCAAGTTGATGTCGTTTGGCAACCGCCATGGTCACCTGCTCTAATGTCCGACGAAGCCAAGCAACAGTTAGGCTATATGTAACGGAGAGTTACTTCTCCTTCGAACTTAGTATATACTTAGTTCGAAGGATTTTTATTGTACTTGAAGGGAGTGGTTTATAAATGAAAGATAAGATGGAGATGTTGCGTATCCTTCCAATGTTTCGCGATCTGACGAATGATGAACTCGAGCAAATCTGGGGAATCTCGATCCCAAGATTTTATCGTAAGAGAACCGTCGTCTTTACAGAGGGTAGCGACAAAGAAGCAGTATACTTCATACAAGACGGCTTGGTTAAAGCATACAAAACCGATGAGAATGGCCATGAACATATTGTATCATTCTTAAAAACGGGGGATATGTTCCCACATACAGGCTTCTTTAATCAGAATCCATATCCGGCGACAGCAGAAGTCATCGTAGATACCCAACTACTTGCTGTCCCTGTACGATCGTTCGAACAACTGTTGCTGAACATACCCGCGATTTCTATTAAATTAATGCGAGCAATGAGTGAGAAGATTAAAGAACTTCAGGAGAAATTTCAGGAACTCACCGGTAATGACGTACAGGATCGCGGTATATTATTCCTAATAAAGCTAGCTGAGAATTATGGAACCTTACGTAATGGCACCGTACATATCGATGTACCGATGACCAATCAAGAGTTTGCCGATACGATCGGTTCAACGAGGGAAACGGTCAACCGGTTAATTAACCAGCTTCGAAAAGAGAATATATTAGAAACCAATCGCAACGGTTATATTATTCTAGATTATGAAGCATTGAAGATTTGGTCACACAAGTGATCAGATCTGAACAGGGCTTGCTGTGACTTTTGTCACTTTTGAACCATTTCATTTTCATTTGTTACGATAATTCGACACCCGTACAAATGTGTTTCACATCACATTTCCATTATGCTAGGTGACGTAATCTGAGGCTATCAAAGATAACCGAACCAAGTAGATCTCTCTACCCGAAGGATAAAAAATGCATTATCCTTTACGGTTATTTGTGAAAATAATCACAATATAAAGAGGAGTGGTGAGCGTGATGTTAAACCTTAGGACGCAATTTGTAGTATTCGTAATTTTCGTATTAATCGCAGCAGGCTGTGGAGCACAGAATGTCCAAGATGAAGCTGGAACTCAAGAAGGTCATGTATCCGAAGCAAGTGAAATAGAGAAAGTGAACCAACCTCCAATAGAACCAATTGTTGTTAGGGAAGGCAATGTAGTGAACATCGAGATGACTGCTCAAGTAACCGATGTTGAGATATCCTCTGGTGTGATTTACAATGCATGGACCTTTAACGGAACAGTACCAGGACCCGTACTTCGTGTGAAAGAAGGAGATATGCTCAACTTCACATTAAAGAATATAGATCCAGATATTCCACACTCCATGGACTTCCATGCTGTGCATGCCGCTCCGAGCGTGAAGTTTATCGATGTGATGCCGAATGAAGAAGGTGCATTCTCCTATCCTGCGGATACACCTGGCGTATTCATGTACCATTGTGGTACAAAGCCCGTCCTTGCCCACATTGCGAATGGTATGTATGGTGTTATCGTAGTTGAACCGAAAGATGGTTATCCTACAGATGCAGACATTGACCGCGAATATACGTTAGTTCAGAGTGAATGGTATACGGAAGGCGACTTTAACGCTTTCATGAATGAAGAGCCCGAATATGTTGTATTCAATGGCAATGATTTTAGCTTAAAGGACCACCCTATGCTCGCGAAAGTCGGAGACAAGGTTCGCTTCTACGTGAACAACGTCGGCCCGAACGAAGTTAGCTCCTTCCATATCGTTGGTACAACCATGGACAATGTATATTTAGACGGTAATCCTAAGAACAGATTGTATGGTATGCAGACTGTCATGCTTCCCGCTAGTGGTGGGGCAATTGTAGAAGTAACTGTTAGCGAGGAAGGTGACTATCCAATCGTTACTCATCAATTCAACCATGCAACTAAGGGTGCAGTCGCCATACTCAGGGTAACCAAAGATGGTTTAGATACCGGCGCAGCGGCTATGGGACACTAAGTGGATGCTGCGATAGAGTTAGTCGAAATAATCGACTAACTCGGCACGAAAGTGTCACACATTCGAAGAGAGGCTATCCCAAATTGGGATAGCCTCTCTTCATTAAATATGCACGGGCATTGGGTCGTCCTTCAAGCTATTCTCAATGACCGAAGCATCATTATCATTATATTGATATGCACGATGGATAAGTATGTGTACTTCCTCACCAGGCTGCAGAGTCTCTTTCTCGAAAGAGCGATACGCTGATAATCGATAATTCTCAAGCTCCACCTCGACGAGCCAATTCGCACCACGGAACACGATGTCTCGAACGATCCCTACCTCTGTCGCAGAATTATGTGAAATCAGCTCTTTATCCTTGCCGATCTCGATCCATTCGGGACGAATAATCGCTTTAGCTTGTGGGATTGTATCCGCGAAGCCTTTAAGCCCACTAAAGTGTTCCAACACACTAGATTCGCCAATAAATCCGGCAACGAATGAAGTTTTTGGTGATTTATAAATATCCATGGGTGATCCTTGTTGTTCAACTCGACCATGGTCCATGATAATGATTTCGTCAGCGACTTCAACGGCCTCCTCTTGGTCATGCGTCACGAATATACTCGTAATACCGACTCGGCGAATCATTTCCTTTAACCAAGTTCGCAGCTCCTTACGGACCTTAGCATCATTCGCAGCGAATGGCTCGTCTAATAGTAGCAATTGCGGTTCCGGTGCTAGTGCTCTAGCGAAAGCAACACGTTGACGCTGCCCACCAGATAGCTGATGAGGCAGTCGATGATCCAAGCCCTTAAGTCCCGTTAGCTCGATGAGTGAACTAACACGCTCTTGAATTTCCGCCTTCTTCTTCTTCTGAACCGTAAGTCCAAAGGCAATATTATCGAATACCGTCATATGGCGGAACAATGCATAGTTCTGGAATACGAAGCCGATACCTCGCTCTTGCGGTGTCTTATTATTAACCAGTTGACCGTGGAAATATATCTCCCCAGAATCCGGTTGTTCAAGTCCGGCGAGCATGCGCAAAACCGTTGTTTTCCCACTTCCACTCGGTCCTAATAAGCCAATAAGCTTGCCTTGTTCAATACCAAAGCTAATATCCTTCGATGCCTCAAAGTCACCAAATTTTTTACTCAAATTCTTAGCTTCAATATGCATGTTCCTACACCTCCGTTTGTTTCGTCTGATCGAGATTATGCTTCCATTCGACGATACTTTTGACGACCAATGTGACCAATGCCAGAATGACCAGTAAGGAAGCCACTGCGAATGAAGCGGCAAATTGATACTCATTATATAAGATCTCGACATGTAACGGCATCGTGTTCGTCTGTCCACGAATATGCCCAGAGACGACTGACACCGCTCCGAATTCCCCCATCGCTCTAGCATTACACAGAATAATGCCGTACAATAACCCCCACTTGATATTCGGTAAGGTAACACGCCAGAATATAGTCCAACCGCTTGCCCCCATACTCGCCGCAGCTTCTTCCTCTTGGATGCCTTGGGCTTGCATAATCGGGATCAATTCTCTCGCAACGAATGGGAAGGTAACGAAGATCGTTGCTAATACGATACCTGGAAGAGCGAATATGATCTTGATATCGTGTTCTGCTAACCAAGGCCCGAATATACCATGCGCTCCGAATAGGAGAACAAAGATTAAACCAGCAATAATAGGTGAGATGGCAAAAGGTAGATCAATAAGCGTAATGAGTACGTTCTTTCCTTTGAAATTAAACTTCGTAATCGACCAAGCTGCTGCTAAACCGAATAATAAATTTAACGGTACCGTGATGCCAGCAGCCAAAAGCGTCAGCTTAATTGCTGATAAGGCATCAGGCTCGGATATTGCCGCGACATATACTTCAAAGCCCTTCTTCAATGCTTCTGAGAACACAGTAATCAACGGTAGCACAAGAATGAGCGTCAAGAATAATAACGCCACACTAATTAATACCCATCTCACCCATGCAGTATCAGTCAGATGCGCGGAACGTTGACCACCTGTTGATGCTTGAACAATAGCCATACATGAACCCTCCTATGCAGACATAACTCGATGACTCGATCGCCACTGCAAGTAATTAATTAATAATAAGAGTACAAAAGATATGAGTAGCATCATAAGGGCAATCGCCGTAGCACCCACATAATCATATTGCTCGAGCTTGGTCATAATGAGCAATGGAGCAATTTCAGTTTTCATCGGCATATTACCTGATATGAATACAACAGAACCATATTCACCAATTCCGCGAGCGAATGCTAGGGAGAAGCCAGTCAATAGAGCAGGGAAAACTTCGGGGAATATGATCTTGCGGAATGTTCGCCATCGATAGGCTCCAAGACTAACAGCCGCTTCCTCTACTTCCTTCTCTAGCTCCTGGAGAACAGGCTGAACCGTACGAACGACGAACGGTAAACCTATGAAGATTAGTGCTATCGTAATACCTAGCTGCGAGAATGCTCCCCTAATCCCCATCGCATCCAAGTAACTGCCAATCCAACCATTCTGTGAATAAATCGCGGTTAAGGATATGCCGGCAACAGCCGTTGGAAGTGCAAATGGAAGATCAATTAAACCATCAATAAATCGTTTGCCCGGGAAGTTATAACGCACAAGCACCCACGCAACCAATAGTCCGAATACAGCATTCACAAGCGCCGCATAGAACGAAGTGCTGAAGCTTATTCGGAAGGATGCAACTACTCTTGGATCGAGAATAATATCCCAGAATTCAAACCAGGTTAATGACGAGGTCTTTATGAATAATCCTGCTAAAGGCAACAGTACGAGCAAGGATAAATAGACTAGGGTAAAGCCCATGGATAAACCAAAACCCGGTAGAATACTTCGCTGTTTCAGGGCTTTTAACATGAACATCTTTCACTCCTCTAAGCAAATCTTTTAATTCCGATAACACCCCCACATAAGAAGTGTCAACAACTTTTTCTGTGGGGGTGTCCATTCATTTATGTGATTTATAATCATAGCTAAATTATATTCGTCGTTTCGTTCTAGGTTTCGTTTTTGATTTCGCTTGAGATCCATTGCTTTCAAGAGAATCAAATCGACTTCGTTCAGTTCGATCAATCTGCACAATTTTCCCTTCGTGTATCGTAATTTGCACTGTTCCGAACTTTAATCCTTGGATATTATTCTTAATACGTTCGAGCCACAAATCGTTGTATAGTTCTACGTCTGACATGGTTACCCCTCCAATAGATTTCTAAATCGTCCAACCATTCCATTCTTTCCTGCGCTTACTGAGCTCATATAGCCATTCAATGGTCCTACCATAAAGTCTTGCAACACTGTGCCTAGATGAGAAAGTATGATCTGCTTGATGAATGATTTCCTTGTCACATTGTCCATCCGGACGCGACCAAGCAACCTTCTGATACAGAAAACTATAATCAACCGGTATTATGTCATCCGATGTACCATGGATCAACAGGATATCTCCTGAGAATTTGACTATTTCTTGGAATGGATGATTGTCTAATAAAGAATTAAAGAAGGTAGGTGTAAAGCTATACCCAAGGTAATCTGCAGTTCCGTTAGCAATCGCTTCGTCATAAATATGTCTACCTGTTATCGCAATAATATCCTTGAACGGATGAGCGACAGGTGCCCACAATACCAATGATCTCACACGTTTATCCTTCGCTGCGGTTAATATGGCTACTGCAGCACCCAGACTATGTCCGAGCAGTATTACTTGATCAGGGTCGACCATATCAATATCTAATGCGTAATCCAATACATATCGGGTTTGTTCTACTAACTTCTCCAAGCTTGTTGCCCCATAATCGCCTGTACTCTCACCGCAGCCAACATAATCAAATCGCAACACCATGTAGCCTTGATTGCTGAATAATCTTGCGGCATTCACGAATAGTCGATTGGTTCCGATCCGACTCCCGACGAATCCGTGACAGATGATAATGATAGGTACATGTGTCTGTTCGTTACCTTCGTTCCATCGATATTTCGCCACCTTTCTCGCAGAGTAAGAATGAAAGGAACATGATATTACATAGTAAGAGAGAATATTAAGATGATTAAGTTGAAAAAATAAGTTGAATATTAAAGATGATTAAGTTGAACAATACCGTCGAATATTATGGAATGTAAATTTTATCGAATACGCCGCCGTCTGCGAAGAATTTCTTCTGCGCCTCTTGCCACCCGCCAAACTGATCAACGGTCGTTAACTCAATTGCTGGGAACTGATCCGCGTACTTAGCTGCAACAGATTCCAATCTTGGACGATAGTAGTTCTTAGCAGCAATCTCTTGACCTTCCTCTGTATACAAGTATTCCAAGTAAGCTTGAGCAACCTCTACTGTACCTTTCTTCTCTGCATTTTTGTCTACAACAGTTACTGGTGGTTCAGCTACTATACTAATGGAAGGAACAACAATATCGAATTTGTCCGGTCCAAGTTCATTGATCGCTAGGAATGCTTCATTCTCCCATGAGATCAATACATCACCAATGCCACGCTCTACGAATGTCGTAGTTGATCCACGAGCACCGGAATCAAGAACAGGCACATTCTTGTAAAGTTTAGATAAGAATTCCGTAGCTTTCGCTTCATCATTATTAGATTGCTTCAATTCATAAGCCCAAGCAGCTAGGAAATTCCATCTTGCTCCACCAGATGTTTTCGGATTTGGCGTAATAACTTCTACACCCTTCTTCACTAAATCATCCCAATCTTTAATTCCTTTCGGATTTCCCTTGCGAACTAAGAAAACAATTGTGGATGTATATGGAGAGCTATTATCCTTCAGACGTGACTGCCAATCTGGTGTAATTAAACCAGTAGCTGCAACCTCATCAATATCATAGGAGAGTGCAAGCGTTACAACATCAGCTTCTAATCCATCAATTACTGCGCGACCTTGTTTACCAGAGCCACCATGAGATTGATTGATCGTTACAACTTGATTTTCTTTCTCTAACCAATACTTAGCGAATGCTTCATTAAACTGAACATACAGCTCACGAGTTGGATCATAGGATACATTCAATAATTCAACAGGAGGCTTCGGCTCAGCAACTGGCTCTTCTTTGACAGGTTCTGCTGCTGGTTCTACTTTGGCAGGTTCTACCGGTGCATTGTTCGTCGCATTATTATTATTTCCGCAAGCAGTAATTACCAAGAAAGTAGCAATGATAATAAGTACTAGTATTTTTTTCGACATGTTCAAAACCCCTATTCCTCTAATTTTTTCTCGCCTGAACCTCTCGCTAACCTGAACCTCCGGTTGTCCGGCCGAATTCCCAAACCTTTAATTCCTACAGGTTTACTTGGTTTTAATATTGGTTATAATAGCATCCGAATTCCTTGTCTGTCAATCACTAATTTAAAATCATGTAAAACTCTTAATATGTACAAGCTTTTCACGATGAGTTATGATAATTATCAAGTGACGAAGAACGTCCTAATCCATCATCATGGGTTGGGCGTTCTTTTTTTATTTTCAATAATGTACATAAAGGAGTTGTATTCAATTTGGAATTTGAAGAAGTGCACGAAGCATTCATCCGTTCGCACCTCGAACGACGGTCCGGTGAGCGAAGAGGACGACTTGAACGGGGGCATTTGCATGGGGAATAATTATTCGCACATAACATTTGGTGGGCATTAAGAGGAAATTTTGATCATTTACACCCGGAATTTGAAGTGTTGGATTGGAGAGGGAGATCCTATTTTGCAGATTTTGCATACTTGAATGGGGGATTAAAACTACTTACCCGAGATCAAAGGATTTACTTCACATGTGAAAGATATGGACCGTAAACGGTATTGCAGCGAATTAAACCGTGAGGTTTTCTTCCAAGCGATTGGCTATCGTATACTCTCCTTTGCCTACGATGATGTCGCACACCAACCTGAACTAGTCACCAATTTACTCCGTATGGTGCTTAATCGTTATCAGCATGGTGAGAAGGCAATTGACAGACAAGATATCGATTTGAACAAAGTCATTAGTCTTGCCTTTTCCTTGGCTAAACCTATCCGTCCTAAGGATGTAACAGATTACTTGCTCGTTGACCACCGAACTGCTGTGAAATTACTTCAATTACTTTGTCACAAAGGCTGGCTCCACCCCGCGATTCATGGCTCCGGCAGAAGAATTCGTTCTTACCAACTTATTCGTGGAGCATGGGATCCTATCAACTGACGGAGATTGAGTTCGTGGACGGAGTTACTTTGGTGCTGGGATGTTTCTTTGGTGCTGGAGTGTTCTTTGGTGCTGGAGTGTTTCTTTGGTGCTGGAATGTTCTTTGGTGCTGGAGTGTTCTTTGGTGCTGGAGTGTTCTTTGGTGCTGGAGTGTTTCTTTGGTGCTGGAGTGTTTCTTTGGTGCTGGAGTGTTATAAGTAGCCCTCTACACTCCAAATAACTGTATAAATCCAGTTATTTGGAGCATTTGATAGTTGTGTTGAATGAATAACTGGATTTATACAGTTATATATCATCTTTTATCTCTTATTTGTGAGATTTCAGAGAAAATAGATGGATTTATATATTTATTTTCTCTGGAAATCTAAATTTATTGAGAATTAACTGGATAAATACAGTTATTCTAACTGCAGCACCGATAACAGCAAGAAAAACCACCGTCGGTGGGTTCTTTGCACGATTTGCGAGCATGTTGATGGGTTTGCTCTTTGGTTGCTCTGGTTGCTCTGGTTGCTTTGGTTGCTTTGGTTGCTTTGGTTGCTTTGGTTG
>JBBDIY010000064.1:53447-77512 GCA_040880185.1 Paenibacillaceae bacterium | reverse complement strand
TTCGTTTTGGCTGGGTACCGTGTCAAACCCGACAAGGGCTACCCTTAGCAGGCTCTTTCTCAAAGACGATGACAGATACCAGAAAATGGTTTGCATTCCTTAACGTGAAACCACTTTAAGGAGTAAAAGAACGGGAATTGAGTTTTAATGCCCGGTGAACTCAGCTGGAGGTATCATTGCCTTTGAGAAAGAGCCCCTTAGCATACCAGAACGTTAGTTGTTTGGCCAGCATGAATATGTTATTAGCAAGCAGTTCCTAAGTCTTACAAAAAGGACGAAAACCCACCTTCGGCGCTAACCATTGGGTGGGTTTTTACTTTCTCTTGTTGTTATTACTGATGTATGTTAAAAGGGCAATAATGAACAAAAAGAAACATGATCGTGATAGCATCTTTTACTTCCATAGCCTCACCTCCTTATTACGAAGGGAAGCAATGCCCACCCAAGATTCAATTGTACTTTCATTATAACTATAAATATAGATGGGTACAAGTGTTCTATGGGTTTTATCCCCTTATTCCAAATGCCTGAACATTACCAAATTATGATAAGTAATTTCATTAATATATCCTTTAATATATCCTTTTACATTATCGCAATCGTGACAGTGAACATCCCCGTCATCTCAGGGGAATGATTCCCGAACCCATAGTGTTCGTAGAACTTATCTTTGCCTTCTGAAGCGAATAAGCCAATGAAGGCGTTGTACTTATTCTTTTTGATATAGGCAAGTAATGTTTCAATAATCTGTTTACCTACCCCTCGGCTCTGGTGTTCGGGTACAACAGCAACATCCTGTCGATATGCTTTCATAATCTTTACTCATGTCCTTCATCCTCTCTTTGATTTTAATAGAAAAGGCCACAATCAACCAGGGACTTGATCCTTCTCAAGTCGCCCAGTGCCTGTGGCCCCAAACGGTAGGCATCCGATCAGCGGATGCATCCGGCTATTACCGGACTTACATAGAACGATTATGACTTCAGTTTGCTTACATAGCAAAGGAATGGTTGATTATAACTAACTATCTGTTCTGTTTATAAATTGATTAATCTGTTCTTTATGTTCCTCGTCATGTAAAACAAATTCCTTAATTGAGAATGCAAGAGAATAGTTCAATTGTGTATGAAATAGATCATCTGGCATTTCCAGAAGTTGAGTAACTAGATGATCTCTGGTTCGAATTATTTCTTCAATTAAAACCATCTTTCCTAAAGGACATTAAACGGGGGAGTTATGTTGAACATCGACGCGTAGACGGGGCAAAGAATAAGAGCCTCTCAATAATGAGGGCTCTTGCTTAAGCTTGATGCTGCTACACACCGTAGGTTTCAGGTGAAAGTCTCCATGATTGTAAGAGGTGTAGTTGCTGCTCTTGAATAATGCCTTTAGTGATCGCTACCTTGAGCAGGGTATCGTAATTCGATAACGAATGGTATGCAAATCCAGATTCGGCAAAACCTTGAGTTGCCTTATCCAATTGATATGTGAAGATAGACGCTATAGCTAATGTGATTCCTCCAGCATCTTTAACTGCTTGCCCAACTTTGATGGAGCTTCCGCCCGTGGAGAATAAGTCTTCGATCACGACCGTTTTCTGTCCTAGGTTTAGCTTTCCTTCAATCAGGTTTTCCTTACCATGACCTTTGACTTTGTCACGAACGTAGATCATTGGCAGGTTCAGCTTCTGCGCGACCCAAGCCGCATGAGGAATTCCTCCGGTGGCTGCACCTGCAATTACCTCGCAATTAGGATAAAGTTCTTGGATCAGCTGTACAAAGCTATCTGCAATCAACTCACGAATTTCCGGATAAGAAATCGTCAATCGGTTATCACAGTAGATCGGCGCTTTAATTCCAGATGTCCAAGTGAATGGTTGCTCTGGTCTAAGTACAACAGCTCCGATTCGCAATAAAGCTTCAGCGATAGCCTCCGCTGCATGATGTTTCTGGTTGGTCATGTTAAGTCAGCTCCTCCAGGATTGATTCCATCGCATAACGACGGTTCTCGGCAGCGGTAATGGGTCTGCCAATAACAATATAATCCGTACCTTGCGCGAATGCTTCTGCAGGTGTCATTACACGTGATTGGTCTCCGATGGAAGCTCCAGATGGGCGGATTCCGGGCGTCACAGTTACGAAAGAGCTACCACAATGTTGCTTTATCGCCGCTACTTCTAATGGTGAAGCAACTACTCCATGCAAGCCAGCCTCTCGGGCAAGCTGAGCATATCGAACGACCGTGTCTTCAACGGTACCAGAGATGCCAATTTCATCATTTAGCATGCTCTGGTCCGTGCTAGTTAACTGAGTTACAGCGATCACAATGGGAAACTGACCCTGATCATTCCGAGCATGTCCAGAAGCTATTGCCTCCTCTACTCCACTAAGTGCTGCCTTCATCATCTTCATCCCACCAGCTGCATGCACATTGAACATGTCTGCACCAAGTCGAGCAATACTATTGGAACCACCTTGTACGGTATTCGGAATATCGTGTAGCTTCAGGTCAAGAAAAACCTTGTACCCTAGAGCTTTCAGCTTCAGAACGATCTCAGGACCAGCAGCACAATAAAGCTGCATCCCCACCTTCATCCAGCAAGGAATACCCTGCAAATCACGAATGATGATATCCGCTTCTTCCACACTCGGCACATCCAGAGCAACCATAATTCTCCCAGCAGCCTCATCATACTTGGACAAAGTGTAGCCCCCTCAAAGTAACAAATTACTACGATTGCAGCGATCGATAATCTAATTTGTAAGCAAACTTAGTCATACTCGAGAAAATAAGAGCCAAAAAGCGCTTATACAATAAACTTTCGTCTAATTTATGAGTATAAGCGCCTTTTCGACCTTAATCTTGTTGATTGTTGTAAACTTAATCGATTTCGAGAGTCTTTTTTGAGGAATAAGGTCTTTTCTGACCTTACTCATAAGGAAATATACTGTACCTTACATGATAAGAGCCAAAGGGATCTTATTCTTAAACCTTATGAACGCAAATCCTATAAACTCTTCTGCATATGACTCGTTCGGAATTCTGGCATCGGAACGGATGAGAAGTTGATCGTTCTCAGCATCTCTAGTAGTGCACGTGCTGTATCTAATGATGTCATGCAGACGATACCATTCTCTACCGCTTCACGGCGGATTCGGAAGCCATCTCGTTCTGGTGTCTTGCCTTTAGACATCGTGTTGATCACAATATGTGCTTCTCCAGTACGAATCATATCTAGGATGTTCGGTGTGCCTTCGCTTAGCTTATTAATGGTTGTTACGAACAAGCCTGCATCGGTCAGCATGGTCGCTGTTCCACCAGTCGCCATGATTTTGTAGCCGAGTTGATGGAATCCCTTGAGAATGTCCATCGCTTCGTCCTTGTCTTTATCCGATATGGTCGCAATCATCGTGCCAGCAGGTGGGATCTTCATACCCGCTCCAATGAGACCTTTATATAACGCTTTGGCAAATTGGTGATCTCGACCCATGACTTCTCCAGTCGATTTCATCTCTGGTCCAAGTGTTGGTTCAACGCGACGTAGCTTAGCGAAGGAGAATACGGGAACCTTAACCGATACGAAGTCATCCTCAGGCCATAGTCCACCTTCATATCCAAGCGAGTTCAACGTTTGACCAAGGATAATTCGGGTCGCGACATTGGCCATGGGGATTTTGGTTATTTTGCTAAGGAAAGGTACAGTTCTGGATGCTCTTGGGTTAACTTCGATGACATAAATTTCGTCTTGATAAATAACAAACTGGATATTCAGTAAGCCTATTACATTCAAGCCTAAGGCTAGCTTTGTCGTAATATCGACAATTTGCTGCTTCATATCTTCTGATACCGTTTGAGTTGGATACACCGCGATCGAATCACCGGAGTGAACGCCTGCTCGCTCAACATGCTCCATGATGCCAGGGATCAATACTGTAGTGCCATCGCAGATCGCATCGACTTCAACTTCCTTGCCTAACATATAGCGGTCAATGAGGACTGGATGCTCTGGATTGATGGTTACGGCATATTCCATGTAGCTGAGTAGCTCATCATCGGAGTATACGATCTCCATAGCACGTCCACCTAATACATAGGATGGGCGAACTAGCACTGGATATCCAAGCTTCGTAGCGATTCCAACTGCTTCATTCACATCGGTAACGGTGAACCCGAGCGGTTGAGCTACCTTCAATTTGCGAAGTAATGCTTCGAATTTCTTACGGTCCTCAGCTGTATCGATGCTTTCTAGATCAGAACCAAGGATGCGCACACCAGCCTTCTGTAGTGGTGCAGCCAGATTAATCGCTGTCTGTCCACCGAATTGCACGATAACGCCGATTGGGTTCTCTTGCTCGATCACGTTGAGTACATCCTCAAGGAACAAGGGTTCAAAGTATAGTCGATCCGAAGTATTAAAGTCCGTCGATACGGTTTCCGGATTGTTGTTAATAATAACTGCTTCATAGCCAGCAGCTTGAATGGCCCATACCGCATGTACGGTTGAATAATCGAACTCAATCCCTTGACCAATACGAATCGGTCCTGATCCAAGAACAATGACCTTTTCCTTCGTGCTCGGAATGACTTCATTCTCAGTCTCATAGGAGGAGTAATAGTAAGGTGTCGAAGCTTCGAATTCCGACGAGCAGGTGTCCACCATCTTGAAGACGGGTTTCAGATTGTTGTCTAATCGGAATGCTCTGACATCGGCTTCTGTAGTAAATTTCTGAGCAACGTTTGCAAATCTACGTATCTCAGCGATCGAGCGATCGGTAAATCCTTTGCGTTTGGCCTGGTAGAGCAGGTCAAATGTCAATTCACTTGATCCGAGTATAGCCTCGAATTGGATAATCCCTTCTACCTTACGGAGGAACCACCAATCCACATTAGTTAAGTCCCGAAGCTGTTGTAAGCTATAACCGCGTCGATAAGCTTCTGCGATTAGGAACAATCGCTCATCATCCGGTTTAATAAGTCTGCTCTGTAATGTCTCCTCATCTAACTTATCGGCATCCTTCAAGTATAAGCGATGAACACCAATTTCTAATGAACGCACAGCCTTATGCAAGGATTCCTCAAATGTACGACCAATGGCCATAATCTCTCCTGTTGCCTTCATCTGTGTCCCAAGCTTGCGGTTCGCTGATGTGAATTTATCAAAAGGCCAGCGCGGGATTTTGGTTACGATATAATCAAGTGTTGGCTCGAAGCATGCATAGGTTTGTCCGGTAACTGGATTGACTAATTCATCTAGTGTAAAGCCAATGGCGATCTTGGCTGCCATCTTGGCAATTGGATATCCTGTTGCCTTAGAAGCAAGCGCTGATGAGCGACTTACCCGTGGATTCACTTCAATCACATAATATTGGAAGCTATGTGGATCAAGCGCGAATTGCACGTTACATCCACCTTCAATGTTAAGTGCACGAATGATCTTTAATGAGGCCGCCCGTAGCATCTGATATTCACGATCCGACAATGTTTGGCTTGGAGCAACAACAATACTATCACCCGTGTGCACACCAACAGGATCGAAATTCTCCATGTTACAAACAACGATGCAATTATCATTTGCATCACGCATCACTTCATATTCGACTTCCTTCATACCAGCTATGCTCTTCTCGACCAAGCATTGACCAATTGGACTATATCGGATGCCTGATGCAACAATATCCTTCAATTCCTCTAAGGTTGCAACGATCCCGCCGCCAGTTCCACCTAGCGTGTAAGCTGGGCGAACAATGAGTGGGAAGCCGATCTGCTCGGAAAACTCTATTGCTTCAACAACTGAAGTCACAATTACGCTATCTGGAACAGGTTGATCTAGCTCGCGCATCAGATTCCGGAACAAGTCGCGATCCTCCGCCTGTTCAATCGCTGATAGCTGCGTTCCAAGTAGCTTTACATTCTCACGATCAAGCACACCTGCACGTGCTAATTCAACTGCCATGTTCAACCCTGTTTGACCACCAAGTGTAGGTAGTAAGCCATCTGGACGTTCTTGACGAATAATTTGGGTAACAAATTCTAGAGAAATCGGCTCAATATACACCTTATCTGCCATATTCGTATCGGTCATGATGGTAGCAGGGTTACTGTTAATGAGTACAACCTCAAAGCCTTCTTCTTTCAAAGCTTGGCATGCTTGTGTACCTGCATAGTCAAATTCAGCCGCTTGACCAATTACGATAGGACCGGAGCCGATGACGAGAATTTTCTTAAGGCTATTATTTCTGGGCATACGTCACTTCTCCTCTCGCATTATTGACAGCCTTCAAAGCCTTCTCCGTGAATATGACTTGCTTCGGAAGCACGGGGTTCGTTATCTTCCAATTGCTGATCATCTGCAAGAAATCGTCGAACAGGTAGCTAGAATCATAAGGTCCCGGGGATGCTTCCGGATGATACTGCACGGAGAACATTGGGAATCGTTGATGCTTTAAGCCTTCTATAGTTTGATCATTATTATTGATATGCGTCACAATAAGCTCAGTGCCTTGGATCGAATCCTCATCAACCGTATATCCATGATTCTGCGAAGTAATGTAACAGCGATTCGCAGCTAAATCCTTCACCGGATGATTCCCACCACGATGTCCGAATTTCAGCTTACTGGTATCGGCATCACAGGCTAAGGCAAGCAGCTGGTGACCGAGGCAAATTCCGAAAATTGGCAGCTTGCCAAGCAGCTCACGGATCATTGCTACCGCATGCGGTACACTCTTAGGATCCCCAGGACCATTGGAGAGTAACACGCCATCGGGACGGAGATTAAGTATTTGTTCAGCAGTTACATCTTGCGGAACGACGACGACATCACAACTTCGTAATGTAAGATCGCGTAGAATACCACTCTTCGAACCAAAGTCAACGAGCACAACACGTTCTTTATTACCTGGACAGCCGAAGACACTTTTCGTGGAGACACGCTCTACCTGATCTGTCAGCAGTGGCGTTTGCTCTAATAACTTTTGCAATTCCTCAACAGACTTACCAGATGTACTAATAACACCCTTCATCGTGCCATGATGTCGAAGAATACGAGTTAGCATTCTTGTATCAATTTCACTGATTCCTGGGATACCATATTCCTGTAGTAGCTCATCAATCGAATATTCTGCTCTCCAGTTGCTCGGCACCTCTTCATACTCACGAACGACGAAGCCGTGTATATAAGGGCGCATCGATTCAAAATCATCACGTGCAATCCCATAATTCCCAATGAGTGGGTAAGTCATCGTTACGATTTGCCCACAATATGATGGATCAGATAGCGCTTCTTGATACCCAGTCATACTCGTGTTGAACACAATCTCACCAACTGAATCTGTTATGGCACCGAATCCTTTACCTGTAAAAATAGTGCCGTCTTCAAGCAGTAATATTGCTTTCATGTGTGTAAACCCTCCTCTTAAATAAACGCTGTGACAACAATGTGTTTATTTATAGCCTAGCAAAAGCTGGCGTTCTTTCTATAGATTCGACGACCATACGACTTTGCCACCGACCAATGTGGTTGTAGGCCAGCCTTGCAGCTTCCACCCAGCGAAAGGAGTATTCGAGCTCTTACTAAGGAACGTTGACGGATCAACCGTAACTTCTTGCTCCAAATCGATAATTGTGATATCGGCATCTCGGCCGGGCTCTAATACACCAGAGCTTAGTCCAAAAACCTGTGCTGGTTTAACCGTCATTCGGTCGAGCAGGAATTGAAGTGTCCATCGTCCAGTTACTACAAACTTGCTATAGAGTAAAGGGAATGCTGTTTCAAATCCAACGATACCAAACGGTGCTAGCATCATCCCTTTGGCCTTATCTTCAGCAGAATGAGGGGCATGATCGGTTACGATCATATCGATCGTACCATCCTCTACTCCTGCAATCAGCGCTTCAACATCGTGTTTAGATCTTAGCGGTGGGTTCATCTTCCAATTCGCATCCATCCCCGGAATATCTTCATCGGACAGAAGCAGATGATGTGGACAAACCTCGGCTGTTACTTTAATGCCGCATTGCTTGCCCAGTCTAATCAGCCTCACCGATTGTTCTGCACTGACATGGCATACATGATAATGAACACCAGTTGCTTCAGCTAGCAGAATATCTCGTCCAACATGGATGGCCTCGGCTTCATTCGGAATTCCCTTTAGCCCATGCTTACGGGAGAAAGTTCCTTCCGAGACAGGTGCTCCAGCGATCAACGTATCATCTTCACAATGTGCAATGATCGGTAGTCCTATACTACTTGCTAGTGCCATCGCATCCTTCATCATCAGTGCGCTCTGTACACCTACACCATCGTCAGTAAAACCAATTGCACCAGCAGCTTTGAGCGCTGCGAAATCCGTAAGCTCTCGACCAAGCTCATTCTTCGAGATGCAAGCATATGATAATACTCTAGCAAGACCTGCTTCATCCGCCTTCTTATAAACGCTCTCTATAACCTCAACCGAGTCAATCGTTGGCCTTGTATTCGGCATACAAGCAATGGTCGTGAAACCACCCTTCACCGCAGACAAGCTGCCCGTCGCAATCGTTTCTTTATACTCCATTCCAGGCTCTCTCAAGTGAACATGCATATCGACCAAGCCTGGACTTACAAGCTTTCCTGCTGCATTGATGATCTCATGCTTATTCCGATCCACGAATGCCGATTCAGGACTTACGATAGCCGCTATCTTACCATCCTCTATGAGGATGTTCGTAGCCACGAGTTCTCCACTAGATGATTCGACCACCTTGCCATTGACGATCCAGATGCCCATTCGATGTCACTCCTTTAAGTAGTTATGCTCACATAATGTATCGATCAGGGTGTCCACATGAACTAACGTGTGATGATCACTTGATCTATTCCATCAATCTCGCTTAGCGATACATCGATCAGCTCGACTCTTGACGTTGGCACATTCTTGCCAATATAATCCGGACGAATCGGTAACTCACGATGTCCTCGATCCACCAGAACTGCAAGCTGAATCATCTCTGGCCGTCCTTGATCGATCAATGCATCCATAGCCGCACGAACGGTTCTTCCTGTATAGAGAACATCATCGAACAGAATGATTTTCTTGCCTTCGATAGAAATTCGATCTTCTGAGGATGGCTTAGTAATTAACGCTTTATCTTGTAGATCATCACGGTAGCTCGTTACATCTACTTCCATGATGGGTAGAATGATGCTCATCTGTTCAATCGAGCTAATAATCGTGGATATCCGTCTTGCAAGGAAAATACCCCGTGTACGAATGCCTGCCAGTACGAGACCCTCGATTCCCTTGTTCTTCTCGAGAATTTCATGAGCAATACGAGTGAGTGCGCGACGAATAGCAATTTCATCCATAATGACAAGCTTATCATTCATTTTCTACTCGCACCTCTCTGGAAATTAAACTGTCGTGACTAACAAGGGAGTTTAATTGGAAGTCGATCCTTATCGAGCGCCCTTGAAAAAAAGCCCCTTGCCAGTTAGGCAAAGAGCTTCGGATTCTCATACTCAGATTTTGATAATGGGAGACCAACGTACTCTGTGGTCAAGATACCATTATGCAACAAATCAGTGATTGATCATGACGAAACCTTACCAGCCTCTCTGGACTGAATTAAAGGTACTGGAAATTAAACTGTCGTGACTAACAAGGGAGTTTAATTGGAAGTCGATCCTTATCGAGTGACTTGATGTTAACTACATTAGATTATCCCAGTTTCAACATCGGAAGTCAATACAGCAATCGCTTAAAATTTCAGGTTTTTCATCCGCTCAACCGCTTTTTCTGTATTCTCGCGACTACCGAATGCCGTAAGCCGGAAGTAGCCTTGTCCACTCTGTCCGAAGCCAACGCCCGGTGTTCCGACAATGTTCGCTTCGCTAATTAACTTATCGAAGAACTCCCATGAGCCTAATCCATTCGGTGTACGTAACCAGATGTAAGGGGCATTCACACCGCCGAATACTTCAAGTCCAATATCTGTCAGCCCTTGGCGGATGATATTCGCATTGCTCATATAATAATCTACAAGACCTCTGATCTGCTGATGACCTTCCTCCGAATAGACAGCAGCTGCTCCACGTTGCGTTATATAAGAGCAACCATTAAATTTAGTCGTTTGGCGGCGATTCCACAGATCATTCAATGCTACCAAATTACCATCGTTATCGTATGCTTTCAGCGCTTTAGGGACAACGGTATAAGCACATCTTACACCGGTAAAACCTGCTGTCTTGGAGAAGCTGCGGAATTCGATTGCAACTTCCTTCGCACCCTCAATCTCATAGATGCTATGTGGAACATTATCTTCTTGGATGTAAGCCTCATAAGCAGAGTCGAATAGAATAATACATTTGTTATCACGTGCATAATCAACCCAAACCTTCAGTTCATCCTTCGTTAATGTCATTCCTGTCGGGTTATTCGGATAGCATAGATAGATGATATCGACTTTCTGCTTCGGCAGTTCTGGTTTAAATTGGTTCTCAGCATTCGTAGGTAAGTACACGATATTATCGTACCTATTCGTATCCGTGTTGAAGTTTCCGGAACGACCTGCCATTACATTCGTATCCACATAAACGGGGTACACGGGATCCATAACTGCTATCACACTATCCAAGCTAAAAATTTCCTGAATGTTACCCACATCACACTTTGAACCATCACTAACGAATACTTCATTCGTAGCTAAATCTACACCACGTGCTTTATAATCATTGTCAATAATCGCTTGTAATAAGAAATCGTACCCTTGCTCTGGACCGTATCCACGGAAAGTGTCGCTGCTTGAATACTCATCAACAGCCTTGTGCATGGCTTGGATAATAGCATCCGGCAAAGGACGTGTAACATCGCCTATACCTAAGCTGATAATTTGTGCCTCTGGGTGGTCAGCTACGAATTTTGTTCTACGCTTGGCGATTTCAGAGAACAGGTAGCTCCCCTGTAATTGCAAATAATTTTGATTAATTTTAGTCATAGATATTATCCTTCCTTATCATGAAATTATTCTACATATTACGTAGATTTTCTAATACGCGATTCATGTCCTCAGGTAGAGGTGCCTCATATTCCATATAAGTATCTAGAGTTGGATGTACGAAGCCTAATACTGCCGCATGTAACGCTTGTCCATTCATCGTAACTCCCTTGGTCCGTCCATATACAGGATCTCCCACGATCGGATGTCCGATAAACTTCATATGCACACGAATTTGGTGCGTTCGCCCAGTTTCTAGTTGAAGTTCAACCATCGTATAGTCTTTAAAGCGTTCCAACACTCGGAAGTGTGTAACCGCCCGTTTACCAATGTTGGTGTTTACGGCGAACAGCTTACGGTCTCTAGGGTCCCGTCCAATCTGAGCATCGATCGTTCCCTGATCATGTGGCAGAAGTCCGTGGATGATGGCGATATATTTGCGAGTTACCGTATGTTCTTTCAATTGATTGGAAAGTGAAATGTGAGCTTTATCGTTCTTCGCTGCCATCATTAAACCTGATGTGTCCTTATCAATACGATGTACGATGCCGGGACGCATTTCACCATTAATGCCAGAAAGATCCTTACAATGGAACATCAAGGCATTCACCAAGGTGCCTGAACTATGTCCGACTGCCGGATGAACAACCATTCCACGAGGCTTATTAACGACAATGAGATCCTTGTCTTCATATGCAATATCAAGTGTTATGTCCTCAGCTACTATGACAGAATCAGCAACCTCGGGTACTGCAAGCTCTACTCGTTGTCCTACTTCAAGGCGATGATTGGATTTGGCAATCGTACCGTTCACCTTCACACAGCTGTCTTTAATCCATAACTGAACTTGCGATCTTGATATTCCATCGGATATAGCATCTGTTACAAACTTATCCAGACGCTCTCCTGCCGTTTGTTCATCTATTTCCCATTCCAATATTTCATGTGTATCTAAGTCAAGCAGGGTCATTGTTTGTATCCTTCCCGGTTATTGCTGCTAATCTAGCCTCTTTAGTCTCGCGTCTCCATGATACCAGAGAGTCGAATAATATCAATATGGTACCCACTACAACTCCTGAATCAGCTACGTTAAAGATAGGAAATATGTAATCAACATGCCAACCGAACACATTGAATTTGAAAGTGAATTGTAAAAAGTCCACTACCTGACCATATAAAGCTCTATCCAGAAAATTACCAACAGCGCCGCCTAACATAAAGCTGAGAGCAAGGGGCACAATTTTATTACCCATCTTGATGGTCTTCCTTAGAAAATAGAAAATTCCAATTACAAAAATAACGGTAATAATTAAAAAGAATACACGTTGTCCCTGCAAAATCCCAAAAGCTGCACCTTCATTGCGATGTGATGTAATGACGAAGAAATTCCCCCATACAGGGTGAATATCACCCAGCTCCATATTCGTCTTGATTAACTTTTTGGTAATTTGATCTAAAATAAAAACGATTAATGCAAGGACATAATACATGCTTAAACTGCCTCCACCCTAAACTTTCCTAGTGCTCATTGTAGCATAATGCAACTTTCCCCGTCCAATCATGATGCGTTCATGGAAATTGGCTTTCATACAAGGAATTACCTTGTGAGAAAAAGCTTCAATTCGTGCACCCTAACCGTAGATTCTTGTGAGGAAGGGAGCTAAATCATCCATGCATTTAACAGAAAAACAACGCGATCGGCTTCATAAACAACTCATTAATCGTCAAGGTGAAATCGAGAGGCAATTATTGAATAATGAGCATTATGGACTTAATGAATCGATGCGCGATTCGATCAGGGAATTGTCTTTTTATGATAATCATCCAGCAGATATTGGGAGTGAATTTTTCGAACGTGGCAAGGACATCGCGTTGAATGAGAACGCAGAGCACAATCTGGAAGAGGTACGAATTGCTATTGAGAACATGAACAACGGTCAATACGGTGTTTGTTTAACATGTAAGCAGGACATTCCTTATGCACGGCTAGAAGCCATTCCCTGGACGGCATATTGTATTAAACATTCGCCATCTCAGCAAATATCCGACAATCGCCCGGCTGAGGAGGAGTTCTTAACCCCTCCATTCGGACGAACAAGCTTCGATGAACGAGACGATGAAACAGAATTCGATGGTGAGGACGCTTGGCAGATCGTGGAGAGTTGGGGAAACTCCACAACGCCTGCTATGGCTGAAGATCCAGAAGCACTCAGCTACAACAATCTATACATCGAATCCGATGAGAATATTGGATATGTCGAAGCTCTGGAAAGCTTCTTAGCAACGGATATATACGGGCAATCCACCATGGTTTTCCACAATCATGAATTTCGCAAATATATGGCTAATGATGAAGGGGATCATGAGTTAGAGGTACGCCGCCGTTCTTCCCGCTCCTCCAAAGATGATTAATCAGCCATTAAAACTTCTGCACACCTCTTACAAGCTGTTGGATGCTCAGCATGGTGGCCGATGTCTGTTGTTACAATCCAACATCGATCACACTTCTCTCCATCGGCTACCGTTATATTCACCGCACATTGTTTGAATGTTACGGCAGTTTCTGGAGCAGCTGTACCCGGAGTATAAATTTTCACTTGTGATGTAATGAACAATGTATCAAGTGACTCAAAGCTCTGAAGTATCTTATAGGCAGCTTCGTTCGGATAAACATGTACACAAGCGCTCAATGAGTTGCCGATCAGTTTATCCTGACGAGCTTGCTCTAACGCTTTGAAGATATCTTCACGAAGCTCAATGAATTGCTCCCATAGCTGATCATGCTCAACATCGAATACGGATTTGTTAACCTGAGGTAAATCAGCAAGCTGAACACTAATCCCCTCTATTCCGGGGATGAATTTCCAAACTTCATCGGCAGTGTGCGGCAATATGGGAGCAATCAGTTTAGTAACAGCTGTTAATGCTTCATACAGTACCGTCTGACATGCTCTTCGCGCTAGGTCATTGGAACGACTGGCGTACAATCGATCTTTTACAATATCGAGGTAGAAAGCACTCATCTCAACTGCGCAGAAATGATGAACCGCTTGATACACAACATGAAATTCGTACTTGTCATAAGCGTTCGTTACTCGTTCGATCATTCGATGTAATCGGTTGATCGCATACTTATCTAGCTCATTCATTGCATCAAAAGCAACTGCATCTTGTTCGTGATTGTAATCGCTCAGGTTACCTAAGAAGAATCGAAGAGTGTTACGAATCTTACGATACACCTCAGTCGTCTGAGTAAGGATATTATCCGAGATTCGGACATCCTCCTGATAATCAACAGATGCCACCCACAGTCGCAGTATGTCTGCGCCCAATGATCCACATACCTTTAATGGATCTACCGTGTTACCGATTGATTTGGACATTTTACGACCTTCACCGTCTAGTGTGAAGCCATGGCTTAGTATGCCACGATAAGGTGATTCACCGCGCACGCTAACGCTGGTAATCAACGATGAATTATACCAACCACGGTATTGGTCGGATCCTTCCAAGTATAAGTCCGCTGGAAAGCTTAATTCAGGTCTCGCTTCAAGTACAGCCATATGACTAGAACCCGAGTCGAACCATACGTCCATGATATCTGTTTCCTTGCGGAACTGTTGACCGCCACATGATGCACAGACAATTCCTGACGGCATCAGTTCCTCAGCTTCATGAGCAAACCAAGCATTCGATCCCTCGTGTTCAAATATGTTTGCTACATGAGCAATTGTCTCCTCCGTGGCAAGAGGGGTTGAGCAATCACGACAATAGAATATGGGGATAGGTACTCCCCAGGCCCGTTGCCTGGATATACACCAATCTCCACGATCGGCAATCATATTATGCAAGCGAGTTTCGCCCCATGCCGGAGTCCACTTGACCTTCTTGATCTCATCAAGCATTTGTTGACGGGACTGATCTATCGAAGCAAACCACTGCTCAGTAGCTCGGTATATAACTGGTTTCTTCGTTCTCCAATCATGCATATATTGATGCTGAATAAAGGACATGTGCAATAATCTGCCGGATTCCTTCAGCATTTCGGTAATCATAGCATTGGCCTTGTCGTAGAATACACCTTCAAAACCAGGTGCTTCATTCGTAAATTTACCTTGCTCATCCACTGGACAAAGCACACCAATCTGATACTTCTGCCCAATCAAGAAGTCTTCCTCACCATGCCCTGGTGCAGTATGAACACAGCCTGTTCCGGCTTCCAATGTGACATGATCACCGACCATCACCAAGGAATCACGCTCATAGAATGGATGCGAACAAACGATGTATTCAAGAGCCGCACCCTTCCAAGTACCGATGATGTTATATTGTTTCCAACCAATATGCTCAGCTGCTTGTTCCAGCATGCCTTCGGCGAGCACATACTTCTTATCATTAACTTCAACAAGTACATAATCATAATCCGGGTGCAAACTAATTCCAAGGTTAGCCGGTAGCGTCCAAGGGGTTGTTGTCCAGATCACAATCGCTGCATCTGAAGGCAGTATACCTTTTCCATCCTTCACATCGAAAGCGACATAGATGGAAGCCGAAGTTTTCTCCTTATACTCAATCTCAGCCTCTGCAAGTGCACTCTCTGAAGATGGGGACCAGTATACTGGCTTTAATCCTTTGTAGATTGAGCCCTTCTTGAACATTTCTCCAAATACACGGATTTGTTGAGCTTCATATTGTGGTTGAAGTGTCATATATGGGTTATCCCAATCGGCACTAATGCCCAGTCGTTTAAAACCTTGGCGCTGCTTATCGACCCAATTGAGTGCATAATCCCTGCACGCATTTCGGAAGTCAAGCACACTCATCTTCTTGCGGTCAACCTTGCCGCTATTGGATATCGCTTGCTCAATCGGTAATCCGTGTGTATCCCAACCCGGAATATAAGGTGCGTCAAAGCCCTTCATCGTCTGGTAACGCACAATGAAATCCTTCAACAATTTATTCAATGCATGTCCGATATGAATGTCACCGTTAGCGAATGGAGGTCCATCATGTAAGATGAATTTCGGTTTCCCGTTACGGTGCTCTCTCACTTTGGCATACATATCGATTTCATCCCACCACTGTTGCATCTTGGGCTCTGCTTGAGGCAGGTTGCCACGCATCGGGAATTCAGTTTGCGGTAAATTTAATGACTTTCCATAATCCACTTGTATACACTCCTCTAGTTTATATATTTCACAAAAGCTTCAACAGCAAAACTGACCAGTAGTTCTTTGATGAAAAGTAACGATCGCAATCATAATTAACTGCAATCTTACAGTTAAATTCGGTGGAAGGTCATAATTCGGCTATTTAACTGTAAAAGTACATTTATTTATTTCGATTTTACCCAAAACCACTGTTCTCACGAAATATAAATGTATTTATGCAATTAAATCCCTCTATTGAGCTCTTCCATCTGAATACAACTGTATTATTACATCTAAATCTGAATTCGGCGACTTGTTCGTTGACTTCATCTGTTTCAGTCATTGTTGCTGTCGGAAAATAAAAAAAGCTTCTCATCCCAAAAAAAGGGACGAGAAGCGGTTCTCTCGCGGTACCACCCTCATAATGAAGTAAGCAACCATCCACTTATACCTTCATCACTCGAAGATTGTTTAACGGTAATCAGCCGACCCACTCTATTCTACAAATGATAAGCATCTGTATTTCAAGGGGTGCTCTTGGGTGATATTCCATCGTGTTCGAACATCAGGCTTACACCATCCCCGACTCGCTATAGTTCAAAGCAACCATGTACTTATCCCAATCAACGCTATAATGATCATTTACATTGAAGTAATAATAACGAATCGAAGCATCGTTGTCAATTATGCTCGTTGCTCAGATGTGGAACATCGATAGCTTCAAGGGAGTCCCAACTGTCTTCTTTGAGAATCTCGATTTGCGCTTCCAATAATGAACGGAATCTAGTTCGGTAAATCATGGATTGCTTCTTGAGCTCTTCCATCTCAATAGCAATTCTACGGGACTTCGCTAACGACTCATTGATGATTCGGTCCGCATTCTTCTCTGCTTCTCGGACGATCAGCTGAGATTCCTTCTTGGCATTACTCTTCAATTCATCGGCAGCATTCTGAGCTACAATAATAGATTTGCTAAGTGTCTCTTCAATGTTCGTAAAGTGACCCAGTCTCTCTTCAATCGAAGTTAACGAAGTTTGCAATTCCTTATTCTCACGAATGAGTCCTTCATAATCTTTAATAATCTGATCTAGGAATTCATTTACTTGATCTTCATCATAGCCCCGCATTCTACGAGAAAATTCCTTGTTATGTATGTCCAACGGCGTTAACGGCATTGGTACACCTCCTAAAAGTTTTGATTGAATGCGCGAACAGTGGAAAAAACTGCTGCGAAGCATATGCTTATTTTCTGGGCGTAACATGCCTTCATCACTAACTGATTTCGACAATATAACTCGAATTCCTGCAACATTCGTATAACAATCTATACATATTTCGCGATTGTAAGTCGAATTCTACCCTTCTTGGTTTCTCCTTGAACTGTCGTTAAGACGAACCTGCCAAAGCCCTTCATGGAAATTGTATCCCCTTCAGCAAGTGTGCGAGAAGGATCCTCTTCTACTTTCCAGTTCACTTTACAGCGACCAGCCTTGATCGGGATCATCACTTTCGCACGACTAAGCTTGCATACATCAGAGACGATACCATCTAGTCGCATAGATGCAACAGACAGATTCATCTCTTGTAGTTTAGGAATAATAGGCTCTAATTGATCCAATGACACGATCGATGTCATGACATGCACGCGATGAACTTGCTGTAGATGCAGATGAATAAAATCCGCTAACTCTTCCGTGACTAGACATTGGCAACCTCGCTCGGATACATGCAAATCGCCTATTTTCTCTCGCTTTAATCCAAGTCCTAGCATTGAGCCTAGATAATCTCCATGGTCCAGATCACCAATCTTCGTATCACCGGACTCAATGTTCAACAAGCGTATTCCCATGTCTTGTGTATCTATATCCATATAGTCAGGTGCAATGATCGCCCTCTGGCGTTCTGCTTGTGGGTAACCACCGTCAAGCCTCATTTGCAAATTCGGATAACGCCGAGCAAGTGTCTCTACGATATGAGCTTGCCTTGGATCAAGGAAATCCGTACGTTTTAACTGATGTTGCGTAATAGCGCGTTCAAGCCAGTCGACCATTTTCTGGGCAAAGCCACGTTCATCTGGGTGAAAGTGCGACAGGATATTCGAATTCATCTATGCCGGAATAATAAAGCTAAGTAGAGTAATGATGCCCATCATAACATACCTTAGAGCAAACAATGCAACGATTGGTGAGATGTCGATCATCCCTCCGATAGGTGGTATAATGCGGCGGAAAGGTGTCAAATAAGGCTCGACCAACTTACTCAATAATTCTCCTACGAAGCTTTCTTTAGCATTCGGAAGCCACGACATTAGCACATAAGCAATTAGCATGTAGAAATAAATACTCTCAACGGTCCATAGAAAGCTTTCAACTGTTGCCAAATTAATATCACCTCGATTTCTTGTAGTCCATATCGCCATCCATAAATTCGGTAATCGCACCTTGAACCTCTACAGTCTCTGGTGTACATAAGAAAATATTCTGTCCAACCTTACTTATACCACCATTTAGTGCATACACCGTTCCACTTAGAAAATCAACAATTCGAGTGCCTTGATCCGGTCTAACTCTCTGCAGGTTAACCAGTACAGGACGACGTTGTCGAAGCTGATCAGCAATTTCTTGCGTGTCCTCATAAGAGCGTGGCTCACTGAGCACCATCTTCGTTGGCTTCGTTGACGGTAATCCGACAACATTACCTTTATTCTTACGCTGGTCTGCAAAGTTGTATTCCGTCTCGGATTCAGAATCTTCGACACGCACCCGCTCGATTAATTCTTCCTCATCCTGAAGACCTAAGAAACCCCATAATTTACTCATTACACTCATCCCTCCAACCTCCATATCCAAATCATTGCCGCCAATAACTACTCAGCGAATAATACAGAACCCAATCTCAGCCAAGTTGAACCTTCCTCGATGGCAATCTCATAATCATTAGACATCCCCATCGATAGGTGATCGATACGACGATCGATTAACGCGCGCTCGTTCAGTTCATCTCGCAGCATACGAAGTCCACGGAATACAGGTCTCGTATGCTCTGGAATAGCTTCATGCGGCGCCATAGTCATCAAACCAACAATTCGCACATGAGGATAAACAATCGTCTCAGCAACAAAGGAGAACAGTTGATCAGGAGTTAATCCATACTTGGATTCTTCACCAGATACATTCACCTGGATAAACGCTTGGATATTCACATTCATTTGTTCGGCTTTCTTATTAAGTTCCTGCAGAAGAGCAATGCGATCTAGTGAATGAATATAAGCAAATCGACCGACGACATCCTTCGCCTTATTCGTCTGTAAATGGCCTATGAAATGCCAGGTTGCTTCATCGCCAATCTCTTCCCACTTCTCCTTGGCGTGGTTCCAACGGTTCTCACCGAGATGATGAATACCACACTCAAGTACAGCACGAGTTTTCGCTAAATCGACATACTTGGTTACACCAATAACTTGGATATCCTCACGATTTCGTCCAACTCGCTTACAGGATAATTGAATTCGTTCTTCTACACTGGATATTTGCGCTTTAAGATGCAATGGTTATTAGGTCACCTCATTCTTCCAGCCAATCCAAGCGGTCATCCTACCGGTCTGTCCATTCTCAGCTCGATACGAATAGAATAAATTGGTATTACAGCTTGTACACCACTCAGATATTTCGATGTTTATTGGTAATATTCCTGCTCTTATCATAAACTGTCGGTTTGTTTCTTTCAAGTCCAGCATATAACGACCATTAAGCTTCTGTACTGGCCGTTCACAATCAAGCTGTTCAATGACCTGGTCATTCACTTCATAACAGCACACCCCAATAGAAGGACCAATTGCAGTAAGTATTTGCTCGGGCTCACTTCCATACTCTCGATGCATGGCTTCGATCGTTCGCTCAGCGATGTGTAACGCTGTCCCCTTCCAGCCTGCATGCGCCAAACCAATGGCATGATGAACAGGGTCCACGAAGTATAAAGGTACGCAATCAGCAAAAAAAGCGGCCAGCATAATCCCTGATTCATTACTTATTAGCGCATCCGTATCCTGAAAGGCTTGATCACGTGAATGCTTACCACTACCCATATGTTGTCTGCTAACCTTCTGAATCGCATTACTATGTACTTGCTCTGCACAAGTCCATGCATCGAATGTAAATCCAGCACGCTCAGCGACAAGCTGTCGATTAGTTATAACATCTTCAACTCGGTCCCCTACATGGAGCGCACAATTTAAAGAGGTCATGGGTGACTGACTAACTCCACCCGTTCTAGAGGTAAATCCAACTGATAGTCGTTCAAACTTGTCCATCCATGTAGTTAATTGAAACGATTGGTCTGTATGTCTGTGTTGTACAAATGCCTCCATGCCTTCATCACCCTACCTTACATACACGTGTTCCCATTAGTTTAACACAAACCGATTGCTCAAGCACGATACGACCGTGTATAATCATGAACGATTTCATTATCTTCGCTATGATAAGCTCTTCCTTCGTCCAATTTAACTAATACGACATCCAACCCAATTTTTATTATATTCTTCCATGGAATAATCAATTCAGAACCACCACCCATCAAACCAAAGAAACGACTACCATTCGGTACAACAATGGACTCAATTCGTCCCTGCCGCAAATCCAGCTCCAGATCACTAATCTGACCAAGCTTCTTACCGTCTACAATATTAATAACATCCTTCGTTTGAAAATCGGAAATTTTCACAGGGCACCACGTCTCCCTTCCGAAGACATTTCTATCATTATTAGTATATGTAGCCCAAATATAAAATGCCCGTAAATATTAAGAATAAACCACCCAGCATCTCGCCGAATGGTTTATTGAAATAGACTATTGAGATTTTACATGCTTCTGCATTTGTGTAATAGCTGATTTCTCTAATCTCGATACCTGTGCTTGAGATATGCCAATTTCGTCGGCAACCTCCATTTGTGTTTTGCCATCGAAAAATCGCATCGACAGGATCATTTTCTCTCTTGCATTAAGTTTTCTAAGACCTTCGCGTAAAGCAATTTCCTCAATCCAAGAAACATCCTTATTACGATCATCACTAATCTGGTCCATCACATAAATCGGATCTCCACCATCATGGTAAATCGGTTCGAATAAGGAAACTGGATCTTGAATGGCATCTAGTGCGAATACAATATCTTCCTTCGGAACATTCAGCTCTTCTGCAATTTCCATGACCGTCGGTTCACGACTGTTTCTATTGGTCAACATATCACGAACCTGTAACGCTTTGTATGCAATATCTCTTAGTGAACGTGATACACGAATTGGATTATTATCTCGTAGGTAGCGACGTATCTCTCCGATGATCATCGGTACTGCATACGTTGAGAACCGTACATTCTGACCTAAGTCGAAATTATCTATGGCCTTCATTAACCCAATACAACCGACCTGAAATAAATCATCTACAAACTCGCCTCGATTATTAAATCGTTGTATGACACTTAATACAAGCCGAAGGTTCCCATTCACCAGTTTCTCTCTTGCTGATCGATCATTAAGTGTTTGCAGTTGCACGAATAATTCGCGCATTACTGCGTTATTCAACACCGGAAGCTTCGCGGTATCAACACCACAAATTTCGACTTTGTTACGCATCTTGTGAATACCTCCCAAGGAGAAACATTAATGTTAATTATCCCCGAGGTCGGTCTTTTTATTCCTACGTATTTAGACCATCTTATTAAATTCCTTGCGTAATCGTTTGATGATACGCTTCTCTAGGCGTGATATATAGGATTGTGAAATACCTAGCATATCTGCTACATCCTTCTGCGTTTTTTCTTCACCATCTTGTAATCCGAAACGTAATTCCATGATTAAACGCTCTCGTTCCGACAGCTTTCCTAACGCTTTTTTTAACAGCTTACGGTCTACTTGCTCTTCAATATTGCGATAAATAATATCATTATCAGTTCCGAGCACATCGGATAATAATAGTTCATTCCCATCCCAATCAATATTAAGCGGTTCATCAAAAGATACTTCGGTTCTTAACTTGCTATTCCTTCGTAAATACATCAGAATTTCATTCTCAATACAGCGCGAAGCGTAAGTAGCTAATTTAATCTTCTTCTCTGGATCGAACGTATTGACCGCTTTGATGAGCCCAATAGCACCAATGGATACGAGATCTTCTATATTGATTCCCGTATTCTCAAACTTTCTGGCGATATATACAACAAGTCGTAAATTTCGTTCTATCAACACCGCACGAATTGCGGCATCACCCTTAGGTAATTGTTCTAATAAATACACTTCCTCATCTCTCGTCAAGGGGGGAGGTAAAGCTTCACTACCACCTATATAATAGAGTTCATCACTTTTAAGTCCAATCTGATATAACATGCGCAAATAATAAATTTTCAGTACTAATTTCCACTTCAGTAACACATGGCTTCCCCCTAAAAGTTTTGTGTAGCATCCTGACTTACGAAGTATAGTCATATTAACAAAACTACTTCGTAAGCATTTGCTAAGTTTTTGATGAATAGATATGTTTAGTTCTGTACTAACATCGGATGAACAAGAGCCTGATAGCTACCATTCACACTCAATTTCCCTCCATCAAGTGCTATGAGCACCTTATTGATTTCATAGGTTGTCTGATTTATGGTAATGATTACCTTGTCCGGCTTTAGTGCTAGCATAAATTGCGTACCTCGATTGATACCTCGATATGGAATTAATCTCAGCCGGTCGCTCCACATAAATTCCTCCTTGTCCATACTTGCTATGATTAGATCCACTTCGTTGCTGCGAATTCGTCTAATCCATATATCTGGTAAACTATCGAGCCATTGCTCACACTCCATAACCATCACTGGAGTCCGCGTCAACGGATCGTACAATTGGTTCCCCGTATCAATTAACCCCTTACAGCATCTAATCGTCGTATCAATTTCTACTCTAACTTCAGCTATATAGGATGTTAGCGCTTCAGTTCGCAGTGACGACTTAAACACGGTTCGAAAAAAGATCAGTGAACCTGCGAATACCGGGAATGCCATCCATAATCCACTCTCAATCGCAAATGCAGTGGCACCTGAAGGAGACAGTAGTATGCCTCTCATAACCTCTCCAGACGATAACAGCAAATAATGTACAGCGAACACAGATCCCGCAGTAGCAAAGTGAATGAGATAGAACATTCCCAAATTGCGCATATAGTGTTGAAGACTCCGGAACCCAAAAGCGATGTACACGAGAAAGAAAGAGAAAACAAGCTTAGAGAATATCGTAAATAGCAAAGAGAAAGCAGGGAAAAACATAAGAATGGAGTAAATAGCTCCAATGATTGATGCAGCAATAATTCGCCAATAGCGGATAGGTGTACGCCTGATCCCTGCTGTCACCATGATCATGGCCGCATCGAATAATACATTGGTCAGAAAAATCAGATCTAAATAAACTTCGACTGACTTCATTATGGTGCCGATCCTTTCCGTCTCTCACGGACTGAACCTAGTATATCCCAAGGGATATTCAAAGACTGTCGGAACGTGCTGTCGATAAAACATGTTTTTACGCCTCTGGCCCTGCTACTTGCACATTTATTGTGCAAGTTCGCTCACGGGCCGCCTCCAGCTGTGCTACTTGCACGTTTATTGTGCAAGTTTGCTTCCGTGCCGCCTCTGACCCTGCTACTCGCACATTTATTGTGCAAGTTTGCTCACGGGCCGCCTCTGACCCTGCTACTTGCACATTTATTGTGCAAGTTTGCTCACGGGCCGCCTCTGGCCCTGCTACTTGCACATTTATTGTGCAAGTTTGCTCACGGGCCGCCTCTGGCCCTGCTACTCGCACATTTATTGTGCAAGTTTGCTCACGGGCCGCCTCTGACCCTGCTACTTGCACATTTATTGTGCAAGTTTGCTCACGGGCCGCCTCTGACCCTGCTACTTGCAC
>JBBDIY010000064.1:0-53347 GCA_040880185.1 Paenibacillaceae bacterium | reverse complement strand
TCTGGCCCTGCTACTTGCACATTTATTGTGCAAGTTTGCTCACGGGCCGCCTCTGCCCTGCTACTCGCACATTTATTGTGCAAGTTTGCTCACGGGCCGCCTCTGGCCCTGCTACTTGCACATTTATTGTGCAAGTTTGTTAACAAACGACCACCCTCATTGTCCAACACTCTTATACATAAAAAAAAGACCTTCCACATCGTTAGATTAACGATGTGGAAAGTCTTTTGACTTAAGTAAATCATTCATAATTAAAGTGACTATTCATCCATGGATTGTTTGCCACGATTACGTAAGAACGTAGGAATATCCAATTGATCATTCGAAGGTTGAGCACCAAATGGACGAAGTGTAGAGGATTTATTCTCATTCGACTCCGATGGAGCCGGTTGGTTCGAATGTTGGGATGAGCTTGGCTGTTGCATATTATTCGTAGTAGCAGGTCGACGGTCTTGAGGCGTATACGCTTTATGCTCGAATCCAGTAGCAATAACCGTTACCTTGATATCGTCCTTCATTTCCTCGTCTATAATAGCTCCGAAAATCATATTCACATCCGGATCAGATGCAGCGATAACAATTTCTGCTGCTTCATTCACTTCATATAGACTAAGATTAGCACCACCCGTAATGTTCATGATGACACCACGCGCACCTTCAATCGAAGTTTCAAGCAGAGGACTCATGATAGCTTTCTTTGCCGCTTCAGCAGCACGATTCTCACCAGAAGCCACTCCGATTCCCATTAGCGCTGAACCACGCTCAGTCATAATGGTTTTCACATCTGCAAAGTCTAAGTTAATGAGACCCGGCACTGCGATTAAATCGGATATACCTTGTACCGCTTGCCGCAATACATTATCCGCTTCATGGAATGCTTCAATCATCGGTGTCTTCTTATCGACAATTTCCAATAATCGATCATTAGGGATCACGATTAGGGTGTCAACTTTTTCCTTCAATGATGCAATACCCTGCTCTGCTTGAAGTGCACGTTTGCGACCTTCAAAAGTAAAGGGGCGGGTTACAACACCAACGGTAAGAGCGCCGCATTCTCTAGCAATTTCTGCTATGACTGCTGCAGCTCCAGTTCCTGTTCCTCCACCCATTCCTGCGGTAACGAATACCATATCTGCATTGCTCAATGTATTGTTAATAATTTCGCGAGACTCTTCGGCTGCTTTCTTCCCAACATCCGGATTAGCTCCCGCTCCAAGTCCACGAGTCAGCTTCTCACCAATCTGTAACTTCTGCTCTGAACGCGCCATGTGAAGCGCTTGTGCATCCGTATTTACAGTGATGAATTCTACATTCTTAAGTCCAAATTCAATCATTCGATTAACGGCGTTACTACCACCACCACCTACACCGATGACTTTAATTTTGGCCATTTGGTCCATGTCGACATCAAATTCCAACATAACAGGCATTGTCCTCCCTACTGCACGAATATTTTCTTAGACTCCTCAAGAGATCTTCCCGCACAAACCACGGTCCAGACTCCTTAAATAAATTCACTCAGCCAATTTTTAAATCGCTCGAACAAACTTTGCTTTCCATTTAAGGTGGGTATTTTCTTATTACCTGGTTTCTTGCTATAACCTACTGAACGGAGTCGCATATGCTTCGCCACGTAATGAATTATCCCTACTCCAGCTGTATAAGATGGGTCCCTAACACCGATAAAATCTGGAACAGCAATTCGAACTGATGCATGGAGTTCATTCTGGGCGATCGTGATAACACCCGGCATTGAGACTGAACCACCCGTTAATACATAACCACCAGGAAGTTCTGTGAATCCTAATTTCTTTACTTCTTGACGAATCAATTGGAAGATTTCAGATGTACGTGGCTCAATAATATTCGCCAAATCGACCTGTGAGTACTCTTTATCAGCATTGCTACCGATTCGTGTTACCTTGAATACTTGGTCAGCACCAGCATCCTCTACTACTGCACAACCAAATTTTAATTTAATCTTCTCCGCAGTTTCCGATTGTGTTCGTAGACCTATGGAAATATCATTCGTAATAAATTCTCCACCGATAGGTAAAGACGAGATTGCGATGAGATTCCCTTGTTCGAACACTGAGATTGTTGTTGCACCTGCACCGATGTCTACCAGACATGTGCCTAGCATTTTCTCATCCTTGGAAAGAGCCAGCTGTCCTGCTGATAGTGACATAAGCAGAAGTCCTGACAAACGCAACTCAGCCCGTTCAATACAACGGACAAGATTATGAATAGCTGTCTTAGCACCTGTAATGATTGTCGCTTCTACTTCCAAGCGCACACCAATCATGCCCCGTGGATCGTGAATTCCTTCTAATCCGTCAACCAGGTACTGCTTCGGTACAATTCCGATAATTTCTCTCTCAGGTGGCAAGGCGATAACCTTAGCCGCTTGGAGTACCCGTTCAATATCGTCGTGTCCAATCTCCCGATCCTCGTTCGATACAGCGACAACGCCATGACTAGCCTGCAGACTAATATGACTGCCTGCAATGCCAACATATACTTCCGATATTTGAATACCGACCATACGCTCCGCATGACTAATCGCATTGCGGATTGATAAGACGGTTTTGTCGATATCGACGATCGCACCTTTACGAATACCTTCTGACTCGGCAGTTCCAACCCCAATAATATTGATGGTTCCATTATTGATTTCGCCAATGATGGCACGGACCTTGGATGTACCGATGTCTAAACTAACAATGATGTCATTGCCGCTCAACCCGTGGCACCCCCCATTTCATTACAGATGAAATACGACATCGCCGTGTCCTCTTTAATGAAAGATAATATGTACATATTCAACATGTCTTAAGGTTTCCCTCTTTTTTCTACATTAAATTTTGTGAGTTTGTCATTAGCTGTCGAACGCTGTAGCCCTTACAATAACTAGCTTGTCTAGAAATTCGTATGTAGTTAGGTGCAAATACACATTAACAATTCTAACATTAATTGAAATGATTTAGTAGTGTTAATTCATAGGTAATCGGAATCAATTTCGCGTTGATTATTGTGACTTATCTGAATCAGTTTGAACTGGATCAGTTTGAACTGATTCATCCACAGGTTTTAATATAGATTCATATGATCGGTAAGAGTTTGCTTCCAGAAGTATGATTTCCCCCGGTTCTCTCTTACTAATAATTGCTCGCATATAGTCAATTTTGTCGGGCAGATAGCCAATCGTTGTAATCACCTCGAAGTGTGAGCGGGTATAGAGACGAATTCGATCCGGGTATGAGGCTGTTGGATCTGGCTTAATCTGAGAGATGTCCGCTAATAAAGTTTGCGGAATATCTTTTAATCGTCCGCTTAACTTCTTCTGATCATCCAGTTGCTGCTCCCAACCAGACAATACCGGCATTAATCCGATGCTCTTACCCTTGAGTGGAATGACGACATTGCCGTTAGATAGCACAATTCTCATCTTGCCATCTTGCCCAATTACATAAGCCACTTCACCAAACTCTTTGATCTTAACTTGAACTTGTCCTGGAAAATGTTTAATAACCGTAACACTCTCCACATTGGTTAATTTCTGAATTCGCTTTTCCAGACGACCCGCACTTGCCGAGAAGAAAGAATCCCCTATGTCTATGGATAAGGCTTGTCCAGCTTGTTCACGCTCGATATAATGATTGCCTTTGATTTCAATGCTATCAATTTTACTAATAGACGATCTGAAGAATAGTACGATTAAAAGCACAATAAAAAAAAGTAGAAGAAGATAGATCACTTTTCTGCCGCGATTTTTCTTGATCTGTGGTTTAGGTAATCTAGGAATTCGTCCGTTAGCCAATGCTACACCTCTTCAAGGAAACGGTAGACTATCCCCTCGCTCCTCACATGGAAAAGGGGATAGGTCCGTTGATCTTACAACATATTAAATGGTAGCCGATTTCAATATTGCAGTTGGTGAATGCCTATGAATGTTTGCACCAAGGTGGCTTAGAATATGATCGATCTGCTCGTAGCCCCGATCAATATGGTGAACCTGCTCGATGATCGTGGTCCCGCTAGCTGCAAGACCTGCAATAACAATTGCAGCACCCGCTCTGAGGTCCGTTGCTTCCACAGTATTACCATACAGTCGAGGAACGCCACGGATAAAGGCACAGTTCAAATCCTGGGTTATATCTGCACCCATGCGGGATAGTTCTCCAATGTGCTTGAATCGACCTTCAAAGATAGTTTCTTTAATAATACTCATCCCATCAGATAAAGCAAGGAATACCATGATCTGAGCTTGCAAATCCGTTGGAAAAGCTGGATAAGGCGCTGTAACAATGCGATCAAGGGCCTTGGGACGCTCCATACAACTGACACTGATGATATCTCCGTCAATTGTAATTCGTACACCTGCTCTACGCAATACATGTATGATGGCTGTTAGATGTGCAGGATTAACATCACGAATGATAATATGTCCTCTAGTAGCTGCTGCAGCAACCATGAGTGTACCTGCAACAATACGATCAGGTATAATACGGTAATGACATGCGGTTAGTCTATTTACACCGATAACCTCGATCTTATCCGTACCTGCGCCCTTGATATTGGCCCCCATCCGGTTCAGCATATTCTGCAAGTCTACAATCTCAGGCTCCCTAGCAGCATTATGAATGAAAGTTGTACCTTCAGCTGTAGTTGCTGCCATCATGATATTCTCGGTAGCTCCAACACTTGGGAAATCCAACATGATTTCTGTACCTATCAGACGTTCAGCCCGACAGATGATCAGACCTTCTCTTTCTTCTATGCTTGCTCCTAGTGCTTCCAATCCCTTTAGATGAAGATCTATTCTTCTTGTGCCAATGGCGCAGCCACCTGGCTGATACACCTGGACTTCTCCGGTTCTTGCTAGTAACGGACCCATGAGGAATATAGAAGATCTCATCAATGTCATTAGTTCCTTCGGGATGTGGGACGATCGAACATCGGTTGAATCTAAGGTAACTCGATCCTCATGATGCTCTGCCCGACAGCCAAGTGCTGCTAGTATTCGCAGCATCACTTCGATATCCAATAGTTTCGGAACGTTATCTATGATATTTACCCCTTCAGCCATGATGCAAGCAGCTAGAATAGGTAGTGCTGCATTCTTTGCTCCGTGTATGCGTATCGTTCCTGACAGAGGTTTCCCGCCTTCGATGACTAGTTTCTCCAATGTCTCGCCTCCGTATTACCGTTCACCCACCACCATTACTTCTGGGATTAGCTTCATACCAAACTGCTCGTACACGCATGCTTGAATATGAGCCATGAGGGTGAGAACGTCTTGAGCTGATGCATGACCGCTGTTAATAATAAAATTAGCGTGCTGAGTCGACAATTCCGCTCCACCAACTGCGTATCCTTTGAGCCCAGCCTCCTCGATTAATTTGGCTGCAAAGTTGCCTATAGGGTTACGGAATACACTTCCCGCACAAGCGAATTGTAGCGGTTGAGTCCGTAAGCGACGATCCTTAAAGGTGGCCATTGCCGCAGCAATATCCTTGCGATCACCGTGAGCCAGCTCGAACACGGCTTCCGTTACGATAGCCTCAAGGTCGTGCAGTATGGAGTGACGGTAAGAAAAATCGAATTGATCGGCCTGCAGCGTTACTAATTCCCCTGTGTTTAGCAGAACTTCAGCAGATTTCAATACACTTGACATATCGCTCCCATGAGCACCAGCGTTCATATAGATGGCTCCACCAACAGTGCCAGGTATGCCTCCAGCAAACTCCAGCCCAGTTAATCCTTGCTTTCCCGACATAACAGCAAGTTTGATCATCCCATAAGCGGCCCCAACGTGAACCGTATGATCCTCAAATCGAATGGTCTCTAAAGCTTCTCCAAGCTTGATGACGATTCCACGATAACCTTTGTCTGTTACTAGGACATTCGAGCCTTTACCTAGCTTGAACCAAGGTACATGGTGCTCATATAGAATTCTCACCATGTGCACCAGTTGTTCCTTCGTATTCGGGATCAATAGAAAATCAGCAGGCCCACCAATTTTCCAAGTCGTATAAGGACCTAGAGGTTCATTCGGTAGAATTTGGCCAATATTCTCGTTCTGGAGTGCACGGATAGCCTGTTGCATGGACCAACCTCCTTCTCATCAGGGGTTAAGGGAGTCTGTCACAGCTATAGAGTATGTTATGTAAAGGCGAATAGGAGTGTGACAACTGCCTATTCACGTAAGCGACTCCAAGCTGTGATATTCATTATGACTTGCTGGCATAATGCTCAATGAGCTTTATAATGTGATTCACGCTTTGTGTTGTTATGCTTTGTTCCATTCTAGTTACGTAAGAGGATCGATCATCGTATATATCTATAATAGCTTGATATAGTGTGGACTGCGATATATCTTCTTCATATAATACTCGGCAATAACCCATCCTCTCGAAGGATTGTGCATTCAAAATTTGATCTCCCCTGCTAGCTTGCAAGGAAAGTGGGATCAGCAGCATGGGCTTCTTCAGAGCGAGAAATTCGAAGATCGAATTAGCACCTGCTCGAGATACTACAATATCTACCATCGCCAGAATATCGGGTAGTCCTTCATTGATGTACTCGAATTGTCGATAACCGATCGTATCTTTGTATTGCTCATCAACGTTACCTTTTCCACAAATATGAATGATCTGAAATTGTGGTAAGAGTACGTTCAAGCTATCTCGAATCTTCCGATTAATCGATTGAGATCCAAGGCTTCCGCCCATCACCATCAAGATTGGTAGTTGAGAGTGGAATCCACATCGTTCCTTTCCCTTGTTAGCTTGACCGCGTACAATATCGGCTCGAATCGGGGAACCTGTATATTCAGCTTTATGCTTAGGAAGATGCTTCAATGTTTCAGGGAATGTCACACATACCTTGGAAGCGAATGGAATTGAAATTCGATTAGCGAGGCCAGGTGTCATATCTGATTCATGAATGATCACCGGGATACGATTCAACCAGCTTCCAATAATAACGGGGACGGATACAAAGCCTCCCTTGGAGAATATGACAGCTGGTCTAATTTTCCGAAGCAGACGATAACTCTGAGCAACACCGCGAAGCACACGGAATGGATCCTTCAAATTCTTCATGTCTATGTATCTACGAAGCTTACCCGTGGATATGGGATAGTACTGTACAGCGCTATTGTCAAGGGACTCGACAATTTCCCGTTCAATACCAGATATGGACCCGAGATATGCTATAGACCAGCCTTCCTTCACTAATTGAGGAATGAGTGCAATATTCGGAATAACATGACCCGCTGACCCACCGCCAGTTAACACAATTGTTCGCTTGTGTTCCATACTCCCTCTCATCCTCCTCACTTGTTATCTGGCATATCGAGATATATTAAGCAGAATACCGATTGCAGTTAACATCAATGTGAGCGATGAACCACCCGCACTGATGAGCGGTAATGTAATGCCTGTAACGGGCATCATCCCCGTAACTACAGCTATATTGATGATGACCTGAACAGCAATCATCCCGACAATCCCTGTGGCGAGCAGACTGCCAAAGCTATCTGGTGCCGTGATTGCGGTGCGCATGCCTCGCCATATTAATAATAAGAAGAGCAGGAGCACGGTTGCTGCACCGATAAATCCGAGTTCTTCAGCGATGATGGAGAAGATAAAATCGGTTTGCGGTTCAGGAAGATAGCTATACTTCTGTCTGCTCATTCCAAGCCCAAGTCCTACAAGCCCGCCTGGTCCGATCGCATACAACGATTGGATGATCTGATAGCCTGCACCTAGGGGATCCTGCCATGGGTCAAGGAACGATGTGATACGTTGCAAGCGGTAGGGGGCAGCAGCAATCAGACCTGCAAAGCCAATGACACCTATTATACCTAACCATGCCAAGTGGGCAAGTCTTGCACCTGCTGTGTAGATGACCAAAAGGATAGCTCCTAGCAATACAGCTCCTGTACCTAAGTCCGGTTGAAGCATGATCAATCCAAAGGCTAATCCTAAGATGAGTAGCATTGGCAACAATCCTTTGTTAAAGGAAGTGATGCGAGATTCGGGTTCAGACAAAACGCTAGCCATGAATATAATCATAGCCATCTTCATAAATTCAGAGGGCTGAATGCCGAACGAGGCAATACCAAGCCAGCTTCTAGCTCCCCCACGTTCCACACCAATCCCTGGAATAAGTACAATGATTAATAGGAGAAAACAAGCAATTAATCCGATGTTAGCTACTCTTCTCCAAACATGATAGTCAATGCGCATGGTGATGAACATGGCACAAACACCAAGAACAGCGAAGATCAACTGACGCTTCAGGTAATAGAAGCTGTCTCCAAAGTCGTGGAACGCAAGTATCGCGCTTGCACTGTAAACCATGATAACGCCAATTGCCAAAATCAACAAGGTGGGAATGATTAACCATAAGTCTGGTGCGGTACGAGCTCTAGCCATCCGTGAACCTCCTACAATCCAGGCCATATTAGCCATAGGCATATTCGAGCCCGAGGGTTGCTTAGGGATCGTTTCAATATAACTTCCATTTGGGTATTTTGCCACAGAAAGTGGGAAGTAATATTGAAGCCGACCCTTAGGGATCGTTTCAATATAACTTCCACTAATTCCGTGGCAAAAACCCTCAAAACCATTGGGTATTTTGCCACAGAAAGTGGGAAGTAATATTGAAGCCGACCCTTAGTTGAACAGGCTCTATTAAAGGTTATGCACCGATGCTTTAAACATGCGTCCGCGTTGCTCATAGGACGTGAACATGTCCCAGCTTGCACAAGCGGGGGAGAAGAGAATCACATCTCCATGCTCTGCAGCCGCAAAGGCAAGTTTTACTGCCTGATCCATCATATCCTCGACGCTATTAGCAGTATCGACGACTTCAATCGTTCTCAACCGTGCTAGCTCTGCCACCTGCTGCAGCTTCAATTTCGTCTCACCAATGAGAATGACTGCCTTCATATTACGCTCGAAGTAAGGTAGAAGCTCCATGTAATCGGATCCACGGTCTAACCCCCCGCCAATCCATATGATGGGCGCATCGAAGGCATCTATAGCCTTAATAGATGCAGAGCTATTCGTCGCTTTGGAATCATTGTAGAAGCGAATATCATCTAGCATTCGAACAAATTCCTGACGGTGTTCTACACCACGGAAATCACGAAGCACTGGTGCAATTACGCTAATATCAACGTCAGCAGCAATGGCTACCGCTGCTGCGGCAAGAGCGTTCTCCAGATTATGCTTCCCTGCTATGCCAAGATCGGATGCAAGGATGATCGGCCAAGCTTTACCCGATTGGTCCCTATATGTAATCATGCCTTCTTGCACATAAATCCCATATGGCAATATCTCCAATGTTGAGAAGGGGAATACGGTTGCGCGAGTTTGAGCGGATAGTCTTCGACACTCCAGATCATCCCAATTCACAACAGCAATGTCTTCTTCCGTCTGATTGGCGAACAGCTTCGCCTTGGAGTCCATATAATCGTCCATATGACCATGATAGTCGAGATGAGTTTCATATATATTCAATAAACAAGCAATATGAGGTCGGAACTTGTTCGTCCCCTTCAGCTGGAAGCTACTCAATTCGACAACCAACCATTGTCCAGGTTTGTTCTCCGAAGCCACATCACATAATGGTCGCCCTATATTACCCGCGACAATCGGCATGAATCCAGCCTGCTCAAGCATGAGCCCAATCCATGTCGTTGTCGTCGTCTTCCCATTCGAGCCTGTCACACCAATGATCGGTCCAGCACATAAGTAACTGCCTACTTCAATTTCCGTAACGATGTCGATTCCTAGCTCAGCGGCTTTCATAATTGGAGCTACCGTATAGGGAATACCCGGATTCTTGACGACCAGCTTCACATCCGAATGAATCAAGCCTTCTGGGTGCTCTCCACAGATGACTTGGATACCAAGTGCTTCTAATTCCTCTGCTTCTGGACTTTCCTCTCTAGCTTTCCGATCGTTCACAGTCACAATAGCACCGAGCTCGTGAAACACTTTCGCCACTGCTTGTCCACTCTTAGCAAGCCCGAGAACAACGACTTGCTCATTGCGATAATCGCTTGGATGCTTCATTCTACAACCCCTCTATCAAGAAAATTCCTAAACACGCGAACACCAATCCCACACTCCAGAACGTAATGACAACTCGCCATTCCGACCATCCGGACAATTCAAAGTGATGATGAATCGGACTCATTTTGAATACACGCTTGCCTGTAGTTTTGAAGGAAATGACCTGGATGACAACGGATAAGATTTCCAAGACAAAGATCCCACCAATGAGTACTAGAAGAATTTCTGTCTTCGTTAAGATGGCAACAGCAACTAAGCCTCCACCAATACCTAATGAACCTGTATCCCCCATGAATATCTTAGCTGGATGTGCATTGAAGATGAGAAAGCCGAGTACAGCTCCTATCATAGCAGCAGAGAACATCGCGACCTCAGGCTCGGTACGGTATAAGGCAATGATCGTGAGCGCTCCGAAGGCAATCGCAGCAGTTCCAGAGAGAAGCCCATCCAAGCCATCTGTGAAGTTCACGGCATTCGTAAATCCTAGTATGAATATGACAATAAACGGATAATAAAACCAATGAAGATCGAGTGCGAAGTGGAATGGGGTAAAATAAATGGATGTATCATGACCGCTGTCGTATAACAGCCAACAGATCACCGCTGAGAAGAACAATTGTCCGATCAACTTCTGTCTAGCGCTTAAACCCATAGATCGTTTGAACACAATCTTGATGTAATCATCCAGAAATCCTATTAACCCAAAGCCAAGTGTAGCTACTAATAGAATATAAAATTCTTGACCTTTATCGGAAAATCTCAAATAGGCAAGTGTTAATGCGAGCAGAATAATAATACCACCCATCGTGGGGGTTCCTTGCTTCTTCTGGTGTCCTTGTGGTCCTTCAGAGCGAATTTGCTGCCCGAATTTGAGCTTGCGGAGCAGGGGGATGAACAATGGTCCAAGTATGATTGAAAGTAAGAATGCTACTCCCATTGTAACCACAACAACAGTAAAATCCACGATGGTACCCTCTTTCTATGAAACGACTATGGTGTTTAAATTTAGATCTGACTTAACACTTCTACTAGCTCCTCCAACCGTTTACCTCTGGAAGCCTTCACCAGTACAATATCCTGAGGCTTAGCAACGGCGGCAATCCGTTTAGCTAATTCCGCTTTATCGGTCGTTGCCTGTACACAGTCCGATGAATACTTGATTCGACACTCCTCGGCTATGAATGCAGCCATTTCACCGAAGGTGAATACATAATCGAAGTTCATTGTATTCAGTAATTTCCCAATATCACGATGAAAGCTTTCCGATTGTGGTCCGAGCTCAAGCATGTCGCCTAATACGACGATTTTCTGTTGGAATCCTTCTAACTCATCTAATAATTGTATCGCTGCCTTCATGGAAGCAGGACTAGCGTTATAAGCATCATTCAGAATGGTAAGTCCACTCTTTGCATGGAGCAGTTCGATTCGCATACCAGTTGGTATGGTCTTGTGGAGACCAGAGCGAATCGACGAGTCATCTAGACCGAACAACTGGGCAACGGCTATCGCTGCCAGTGCATTGATCACATTATGACGCCCAAGAAGCGGTATGGCAAGATCAGATATCCATTCAGCGTTACCTCTAACATTCACGGCAAAATAGCTCTGATCCGCTTGTATGCGAATGTCACTTGGTGAGTAATCATTGTCCTTGATTCCTGAACCAAAAGTGATTACTAGAGCTGGATTATAGTCACTCTGCTCGACGAGCTGACGTAGTAATGATTCATCACCATGATAGATGAGCACCCCGCCATCCTGCATACCTGCCATGATCTCGAATTTCGCTCGTGCAATTCCCTCTCTAGATCCTAACTGAAGCATATGTGCTTCACCAACATTCGTAATAATCGCCGCATCTGGGCAAGCGATCTTGGACAATAATTCGATCTCTCCTTGTCCACTCATACCCATCTCAACAACCGCAATCTCTGTTGTTTCATCCATTTGTAATAAAGTGAGCGGTAAGCCGATTTGATTGTTCAAATTGCCCTTGGTTTTATGAACCTTAAATTGACTATTCATAACCGAGGCAACCATATCCTTCGTTGAGGTCTTACCATTACTACCGGTAATCCCTATGACACGGACGACGAGCTGCTGTCTATAGCTTGCAGCGAGCTGTTGAAGCGCTATTAAGGTATTATCTACGAGAATAACTGGAATTTCAATTTCATCTAGCACAGTGGGTATCGTATGATCTCTCTGCCATAACACTGCGACAGCGCCATGCTGGTGGGCTGTCTGCACATATTCATGTCCATCATAATGATCGCCCACGAGTGGAACGAACAAATTCCCATCCTGTATCGTACGAGTATCCGTACTTACACCGGTAATCGTGATCGGCTTTACATCTGCCCGCAGCTCAGCACCAATCATCATGTTGCACATCTGATGCAATGTTCTTTGTATCATCTAAGTTAAGCTCCTTATCGCATTCGTTGCTATGATTCGATCGTCGAAATCGATCGTTTGATCCTTAAGTATTTGATACGTTTCATGACCTTTGCCAGCGATTAGAATAACATCTTGAGGAAGAGCACTACGAATCGCTTGCTCGATCGCGCTAGCCCGATCCGTGACAAGATTGTATCGTTCTACGGGGAAGCCGCTTGCGACAATACCAGAAGCTATTTCACTAATGATGGCATCTGGATCCTCTGAGCGTGGATTATCCGATGTCACGATAACGAAATCACTATACTCTGTGGCAATACGACCCATAATGGATCGCTTCGTGCGATCCCGATCACCGCCACAGCCGAATATCGTAATAATACGTCCTGTGGCAAATTCTCGCACACACTTGAGCGCATTATCCAATCCGTCTGGTGTATGCGCATAATCAACCAGGACAAGAAACTCCTGTCCTGCATCAACCATCTGCATGCGGCCATCTACAGCGTCCATCTCCTCTAAGCTATGCACAATTCGTTCCATTGGAATACCTTCGATTAAAGTTGAGGCAATTGCCCCAAGTGCATTATAAACATTAAATTTGCCGACTAATTTCATCTGAACGTGAGCTGAGCCAGCGAATGAGGTGTTCAATGTAAAGGTAGTTCCTCTAATAGAAATATGAATATCGGTTGCCCGAACATCAGCATCATTCTGAATCCCATAGGTAATCGTTTGTGCCGCTGTTAAGCTGGCATAACGCTCGGAGACAGGATCATCCGCATTCAATACCGCAAACTGGCGATCATTCATATGGGGTCCATATTCATTGCCAAGTCGGGAGAACAGCAAACCCTTAGCATCCCGATAGTTTTCCAGTGTTCGATGATAATCCAGATGGTCTTGCGTTAAATTCGTGAAGATAGCCGTTCGGAATCGACAGCCCTTCACTCGTCCAAGCTCGAGCGCATGACTGGATACCTCCATGGCGCAGAACTTGGCGCCCTCATTCACCATGAGCCGTAGTGTGCGTTGTAAATCTAGAGCTTCCTGTGTCGTTCGTTCTGTTGGTATATTCTTACCGGCTAAACGAGTATGAATCGTCCCCATTAGCCCTGAGCGATAGCCTGAATCACTTAGTATATGATCAATAATGAATGTCGTCGTCGTCTTCCCATTCGTACCCGTAATCCCAATCAGCTTCAATTGTTGGCTCGGATAACCATAGAAGTGACTTGCTATTACACCCACCGCCTGTCTGCAATCCTTAATAAATAGGTGTGGTACTTGGATATCAGGAATATCCCTTTCTAGAACTAAGGCAACCGCTCCCATCGAAATCGCTTCCTTGGCGAATAGATGACCATCACGTTCTAGACCTGAGATACAAACAAATAAATCTCCGGGTTGCACTTTCCTAGAATCGGTTTGCACACCTAGGAATTCCATATTGCCATCCCCTACAAGCCAAGAAGTCGCCAGCCAATGTGCCAGTTCCACTAATCGCAAAAGGATCACCCCTAAAGTTTTTGATGACCACGCTAGTGGCCGATAAACTACTTCGAAAGCATAAGCTTAAAGTTGATGTTCATAGATTATATCACTAATAGCCCAATTTCTATTCCTTTTTTGCTGGCTGTTCCGTAAGAAATACGCGAATTGTCGAGCCTTTCTCTACCCTTGACCCCGCCTTAGGTGCTTGACTAATAACAAGATTACCTGTCCCTGCTCTAGCCAGATTAAAGCTTGTTCCCAGATCTTCAATAATCTCTTTGACCGTCATTCCGACTAGGTCAGGCACCTCTACATAGGCACGTTCACCTAACTGAGGACGGTACAACTTATCCAACTGATCCTTGCGCGGTTCGATCTCCAGATATCGAAGGGTATCCTCCATAATATTACGGACGATTGGAGCAGCAATTAATCCGCCGAATTGTAACCCCTGCGGATCATCAACGGCAACATAGATCACAACCTTCGGATCATCAGCAGGAGCAAAGCCAACAAAGGATACGATATGCTCGGTGGCTGAATATCTGCCATTGATAATCTTCTGTGCTGTACCCGTCTTCCCGCCAACCCGATAGCCATCTATGAAGGCATTCCGCCCAGTTCCTTTGGCAACTACGCTCTCTAGTGTAAGACGAACCTCTTCAGAGGTTTTCTCTGAGATCACCTGACGAACAAACTCCGGCTCAATCGTTTGAACAACCTCGCCCGTAACTGGGTCCAACCACGACTTGGCTACATGGGGTGTAAATAGCTTTCCACCATTGATTGCAGCGGAGACAGCGGCAACTTGTTGAATGGGAGTGACCGAGACCCCTTGGCCAAAGGCGGTTGTCGCCAATTCAACAGGCCCAACCTGGGCAGGCTTGAACAGTATTCCGTTCTCCTCACCCGCGAGATCAATACCTGTCTTCTGACCAAAGCCGAATTGTGTAATGTAATCGAATAATTTTTCCTTACCGACTCGTTGCCCCATTACAACGAAACCCGGGTTACACGAATTCTCCACCACCTGCAGGAAAGTTTGATCCCCGTGCCCTCCCTTTTTCCAGCAACGCAGTTTAGCCCCAGCTACTTCAATATATCCTTTATCGAAGTAATGATCTTTCTGGAGGTCAACCTTCCCCTCCTCCAAAGCAGCGGCGAGAGTAATGATCTTGAAGGTAGAGCCTGGCTCATATGTCATCCAAATCGGTAAATTACGATTATAGACCTCTGACGAATAATCTTTATAATTCCCTGGATCGTATGCAGGTCGACTAGCCATAGCTAGAACTTCACCTGTATTCGGATCCATGGCAATGCCAATTACATGCTTCGGCTGATACTGGAGCACCGCTTGGTCGAGTTCTCGCTCGAGAATTGTTTGAATAGGCTTATCGATCGTAAGCTGTAAAGTCAACCCTTCCCGCGGGCTTGTATATTCGTCTGTAGAGCCTGGCATCTGCCGACCCTGAACATCGGACAAGAAAGCAACATTCCCTGTTATCCCTTGAAGATGATCATCATATTGGAGCTCAACACCCGTTAAACCTTGGCTATCAATGCCTGTAAATCCAAGTATATGGGCGGCAAATTCACCAAATGGATAGTATCGTTTAAAATCTTCTGCGATATAGATACCTGGTAAATTCAAATTGCGAATTTCCTGTGCTTTCTCTGGTGTAATCTTACGCCCACCCGGTTGAAGCTTGACAATGAACGTTTTCTTCTTCAACATATCCATTAATTTTTTCTCCGTCATATCCATCTTCTGTGCTAATAACTTAGCGGTTCTGGCTGCATCTTTAATCTGAACAGGGACAGCCATGACCGTGGGTGAGCTAATATCATAAGCAAGTGGCGTACCATTCCGATCTTGTATCTCACCCCGCTTGGCAGTAAAGGGTATCTCACGTCTCCAAGAATTCTCAGCCTGCTCGGATAGTTCAGCACCCTTCCATATCTGTACATATCCTAAACGCGTTATAAGCGCAAGGAAGAAGAGAGAACCGATAATTAATGACACAAATAATCGCTTACGCATTGTGGCTCTGGATACTTTCATTCGGTCATACCCCCATAAGTCCTGTCGACTGAAATTCGTTTCATATCAACGTATTCCACAGGAATCAGGGATAGAACAAGCTATTCTGCTTGATCATCTACAAGCGGCTCTAGTCTATAAGGTTCAAATGTAATCTCTATCGACTTGGACGGAGGATTGCCTACGGATTTCTGCGAAGTAACATAGCCCTCACCTAACAGCGTACAATCCGCTTCATATACCGAACAAACCTCAACCACATCGCGCATCGAACGACCGGTGACATTAGGAAAGGTTAAACTTTCCAATGGTTGTGTGACGATATAGCCTCTCTGCTCAAGCCCAATTCGTGTTCCTGCCATCGGATGCTGTTGCACAACCTTCTGACCATTACCAATCACATCGTAGCTAATACCAATACGAGATAAGAGGTCTTTCGCTTCGGTTAGACTAGTATCGTTCAGATCAGGCATGAGCACACCACTGTTATCGAGTAACTGGGTAATCCCTAGTGATGTATTCTCTTTAGGTACATTCAGGTATCTAAGGCTTTTACCCATGATATCCTTAAACACTGGAGCGGATACCTCACTACTGCGAGTTGAATCTGAACCGATATCTGGATCATCCACAATGACAATTAACGCAACCTGCGGATAATCCGCGGGTGCATATCCAATGAATGACACAATCCATCGATCCTTTGCATAGCTACCATCAATAAATTTTTGAGCCGTTCCTGTCTTGCCAGCAATTCGATACCCATCAATATATCCACGACGGCCAGAACCAATCTCTTGGTCAGACACAACCTGCTCCAGATATCCACTCACTTCTTTAGCCGTTTGTTCAGATATGACCTGTCTAACGATTTCTGGCTTAGTAGACTGAATAATCTTGTTCGTTTCGGGATCTATAATTTCCTTCATCATATAAGGTTTCATCAGCTTACCACCGTTAGCGATAGCGGATACCGCAGCCACTTGCTGAATAGCCGTTACCGCTACACCTTGACCGAACGTTGCTGTAGCTACTTCACTTGGGAAGTTAAAGTAGATGTCACCACCAATTTCACCAGCGAGATCTATGCCAGTTTTCTGACCAAACCCGAATTTTTCAATATAACTATGCAGCTTTTCTTTGCCCAGACCCTCATATCCAAGTTTTACAAAGGCCACATTACTCGAACGCTTAAGTCCTTCCAGGTAACTAATACTCCCCCAACCCAAGCCGTTATTATGATCACGAATCGTTGTACCTGGTACCTTGATTGTTCCAGAATGATACTTTTCTTTGGGGTGGAATAGCCCTTGATCAACAGCCGCCGCCAGTGTAACAATCTTGAATGTTGAACCAGGTTCATATTGCGATGCAATATTCTGATTAATGAAATCGGACTGATTGGCGAAATTCCAATATGTATTAGGATTGTATGTGGGTAAGCTGGACATGCCTAGGATTTCCATCGTGTTCGGATCAGCAGCTATGACCATAGCGCTCTTCGGATGATATTGTTCATTCATCTTCTCTACTGCTTCTTCGATATAATGTTGAATATTGCGATCAATCGTAGTCTTCACATTGTAACCATTCACAGGCGCTGTTACGGTTGCATGTCCTTCGGGGAGCTGATAGCCGAGTCTATCTTTCTCATAGTTAATTAAACCAGCTGTTCCCTTCAGATAATCGTTATAGAACAGTTCTATGCCTGTTCTTGCCACATTCTCCTTGTCCACGTAACCAAGAAAATGAGCAGCTAGTTCGTTCATTGGGTAGTAACGCTTACTTTCCTCTAATAATGAAACGGCACCCTTCAATCCTAAGTCATCAATTTTCTTATTAATTTCATCTGCGACCGATTTATCTATTTTCCATCCTTCATTGCGAATTTCAACCTGATCTCTTAATCTACCGTCTTCTCGTTTGGAGGTCACCCGGTCATTCAGCTTACTCAGACCTTCAGGGGTATTCATGTTTAATAGTGGTGCAAGCATGTCCACCACTATACTCTGCTGTTTATACTTGTCTATTAATAATGGATTAACAGCGACTGTATAAGATTCACCGTCCTGCGCTAAGATCTTATCATTCCGATCAAGAATTGCTCCGCGAACCGGCTGAAGTACCTTCTGTCTGCTCCACGAATCCTCTGCTTTACCTAATAATTCTGCACCATTAACGACCTGTACCCAATAAAGTTTCATCGTCATTACAAGAAAAAGAAGGGTAAAGAGTCCTCCAATTACTAAGGATCGAACCCTGATTTTTCTAATCATATCGAACTCAGCCCCTTATTTCTTTAGTGCCATTTGATCTGTCCCGGCTATTCTTGACCCAAGGGGTATCTCACTAATGTCTTCCTCAATGGAGGAGTGTAAACCAAGCTGCTTAGCCTTATCAATGAGTCGCTTCGGATCCTGGAGCACATTCACTTCGAGCTCTAGCGTGCTGTTCTCGCTCTCGAGCAGTTGAATTTGCTGTTCCATCTGTTGCAGCTTGGCATTCACTTCATAAATCTGTGCATAACGAAAGATGACCAACCCTGCCACGATCACACACACAATAATCGTAAAAAGGTACAGAAGCTTCTCTTGTGTCGGAATGGTCTTCTTGCGTCTTACAACTCGTCTCGTTTCTTTATATGTAACCTGCGGCTTTTTCTTCTGGCTTATAGCCAAATTCCCCTCGTAGTACATAGCCAAGCCCCCTTATTCGTAAATCATATATTTGTGACTAATTTTTCCGCTATTCGTAATTTAGCTGATCTAGCCCTGGAGTTATGTTCCAGTTCTTCAGCACTTGGCACAATAGGCTTTCTGTTAATGAGGCGAACAATCTGTTTTTTCTGACATACACAGACAGGAAAACCCGGCGGACAAGTACAAGTTTCAACAAATTTCGCAAAAAAATGCTTACAAATCCTGTCCTCCAGAGAATGGAATGTGATAACCACTAATCTTCCTCCGGGGGCCAGGCATTCAATCGCTTGTTCGAGTACTTCCTGCAGCACACCCAATTCATCATTGACTGCAATACGGATCGCTTGGAAGCTACGTCTTGCAGGGTGAGGTCCTGTTCTTCTTGCTGCTGCTGGAATGGCTTCCTTAATCAGTTCCGCTAACTCACTTGTTGTATGTATAGGCTTTAATGCTCGGGTATGAATAATTTGTTTGGCAATTCTGCGTGCAAACTTCTCTTCACCATATTCGAAAAGAATTCTCGTTAGTTCATCCTCTGACCACTCATTCACAACCTGGTATGCCGATAAATCATTCGATTGATCCATTCTCATATCTAGCTCAGCATCCTGATGATAGCTAAATCCACGCTCCGCATCATCTAATTGCGGAGAAGAAACACCAAGATCTAGCAGTATACCATCAACCTGTGGCCAACCATTATGTACAGGAACTTGCTGGGTTAATAATTGTTGACGTAGAAGGCTGAAATTACTATTAATCAGTTTCACACGGTCACCATAAGGTGCGAGCTTGATTGCTGCGTGTTCGATGGCGGTCATATCTTGGTCGAAGGCAATTAACTGCCCTTCATTACTTAATTGCTCTGCAATGAGACTGCTGTGACCGGCACCACCAAGCGTACAATCCACATAAATTCCTTCAGACTTTATATTCAAGCCATTAACGGCTTCGTTCAATAATACGGTCACATGTTGGAACACGATGGGTAACCCCCTAGGAGTCTACAGGTCGAAGTTGAAATCGACTAATTTTTCTGCAATTTCATTGAATGATGATTGTGAAGCTTGAGCATATTGTTCCCACATGTCTTTACTCCAAATTTCAACACGATTCGACACACCAATGACAATACAATCCTTATCTAACTTGGCATGCTCCCGTAAATTACTCGGTATATTTACTCTTCCCTGTTTATCTAGCTCACATTCCGTGGCACCAGAGAAGAAAAAACGAGTGAACGCACGCGCATCAGACTTCATAAGTGATAATGTCTTGAGCTTCTGTTCGAGCACAGCCCATTCCTTCGTAGGGTAAACGAATAGACAACTGTCGAGGCCTCGTGTGACCACGAAGGATTGATCTAGTGAGTCACGAAATTTCGCAGGAATAATTACCCGCCCTTTTTCGTCGATGCTATGTTGATACTCACCCATGAACATCCTTGGCTCACCCCTCTATGTTAATAATCTACCACTTTACTCCACTTTACTCCACTTAATGATATTAATTCTCCACAAAAATAAAAAGTCCTGCAACATCGCAGGACTTTTTCTGAAATTATTTTTATGAGATTGGCTCACTTTTCTTGATCTGAACCTTGCTCATCTTCCTTAGTAACTTCCTTATCCAATCCTACTTGTGGCACAGCCGCTTGCTCATGAACTACTGGTGTAACATAAGCACCTTTAGCATCACGTGTTCCCGTATATCTCGTCTTGCGATAAATGACCCCGATGATCACAGCAATCAAACCAAGAACAATAAGAATCGGTATAGCTCCGGCCAAGACGATAAATATACCCTCGAACATCGCAAGCACTGCTTTCCCGCTACCCTTCATGGCATCTCCGGCGCGAGTAAGCACATTGTCCTTCTTCTCTTTTTGGGTTAACGCCTTTGCTTCCTTCTCGTACATTCTAATTTCTACGGTGGAGAAAGCGACATTCTGATCAATGTAACGCATCCGACCTTTGATCGCTTCAATCTCCTCTTGCACAAGCGCAAGCTGATTGGAAAACTGCAGCAAATTCTTCGTGTCCGTTGCCTTCTCCATAAAGTCGAGCAGACGAGCCTCTACAACCTGCTTAGCCTTCAATCTGGATTCGATATCTACATACTCCTCGGTTACATCCTTACCTTGAATACTTCGTTCTGCCTTCGTATCTTTCTTCTTCAGCTCTTCTAACTTCGTTACGAAAGGGTGGAAGCCTTTAGAAGGAACTTTAATTACGAATACACCACCGGATTCATACTCGCTCTTCACATCACTGAAATTCAACATGTAACCACCAGCTAGCGTCACCATATTCAGTAATTTCGTTTGGGCATCCCCGTAATCTTCAACTTCGAGCACAACATTCGCATTGTAGATCAGCTTGCGATCATATGCACTGAAATCCGTCGCAGCAGTGCCTAATGACGGGTCGCTGTTACCGATATCAGACGCTTTCGCATCCTCCACTTCTGCTTGTGGGGCATCTGCCTTCGCTGCAGGCTCCGAACTTTCATTAAATTCAACGCCCATCGAAGGAGCTTCTGGACTTACGGCTACCGAATTACTAGTGACCATTTTTGAAGAGCTCGTATTACCACTGTCATTATTACTACTTGAACCACAGCCTACTAAGCCAAAAACCAGCATCACAATTACTAATCCAAGTTCCCACCAGTGAAGCGAATACCTCTTTCCATTCATACGATGATTCATGACCGCAACCCCCTCTTACTAATTTAGTGGTCTCTATATATGTCATCCACTATATGTAAACTTAAAGACGGAGTATTATATGAGAAGGTTGCAGGGTTGATGTCATGCATTTCGTTACATTATGATTGAGGAACAGCAGCGCTACAGCTCACCCCAGAACACTTGGGTTTCATAATCGAATGAGACATTCCCATCCCGATTATTCCGTTCGAATATATGGTTCAACTCTTTCATCATGGGCTGATAATTGGGATGATCTTCAATAGGCGTATACGAGGATGACTGCAGACGACCACGGAGTCCCGCTAGGTCAAACAGCTGTCGGAAAGTGAATCGTTCTTCGTGCAGCCCGTCTTTCTTGAAAAATGAAATTAATGTTTGCTTAGTAATATTCGTATGCTTAACCTGTATGTAGTCGGTTCCAAAGGTATGAAGTAATTGGTCATATTGTTCTAGGAATGGGGTGCCGCTGGTCAGTCGAGAATTCCAAATTAAGATGACCTTCCCACCTGATTTGAGAATTCGACGAAATTCGGATTGTGCAACAGAACGATCAAACCAATGAAACGCCTGAGCACAGACGATATAATCTATGGAATGATCAGGAAGTCCTTAATCGATAGCAGTATCAGGGTAACTCGGACGATACTTGACATAGGTGTCCACACGATTAGAAAAACGATCGGTATTGTTCGCCGAATCAGAGAATATCTCTCCCTGCTTCGTCTTATCCTGTTCAAGAAACTCTAGTCGGTTACCGAAAGGATCATTCAGATAGAATCTGGATATCCCCTCTTCAGCTCTGATCTCATCTTCGATGATTGTAATTTCGTTGTGAGTTAAGTATGCTCGCCATTCTTGTATATTCTCAACATAAAATCCTGGATGTGCTTTGGTAGCAGGAACGAAGTCTGCCTGAACACCGATGTGCACCTCATGGGTGCCGCATTGAAACCAAACACCACCACGTTGTCTCAACTTCTCAGGCTTCGGAATCTCCTTCCACCCTAATAAATCACCGAAGAACTTCCTTGCATCTGCTTCACAGTTTTTCGGTGCGGCCAATTGAACGTGGTCTACTCCGACAAATTTGAATGACAATAGGTTAGCCTCCCTCAGGTTTTGAGAATTAGTAACTTCGAAAGCATGTTTGTAATTTCACTTGATGAAACTTAGTTTCATTATACTCAATTATATCTTTTCAGTATACTTAATAAATATGCATCCGAACGTTGACTCATCATCTCATCCGTGAGCCCAGTCACACCTAGAGCTGTCCAACCAGGGTATACCTGGGGCGGTCCGAAGAGCGTATCCATCATGGATAGAAGATCCCAATATGGATCATACCTAAATGTTGACCCCGCATAACTTTCATATTTCGATAAGAACAAATCTGCAGTAGTGACATCGAACAACAATGCTAGATTCCATCTACAGTGAGCTAGATCAATTCCCGCAGGTCCTCGGCAGGCATTCACCCAATCAACAACACCACTAACTCTCCCTCGGTGCCACAGAACATTCGTTGGATGATAGTCACGATGAATGAAACAAGGTTTGGTTTGCGGTATCGGACCTCTCGCGATGTCGATGGCTTGGCTCCACAATTGTGGAACGTAGGACCACATCGGTGTATCGAGAGCATCAATATCGATGTAGGTTCGATAAATCCATGGATGATCATCTGCCGCCACTCTGTGAATCGCTACGAGTGATTCAGCTAGACCATCCAACCACACACTCATATCGTCCGGAGCTAGAATAACGGAGCCTTCAAGCTTGGTCATCAGTACAGTTGGCATTCCACACCGGTGTCCCATTTCATCGAATGCAATGAGCTCCGGAGTTGGCAAGGCGACTTTAGATGCTAAACGTAAATTTGCCCCTTCATGAGCAACCAAATCACGTTCAGTTGATAGCCAATCCTTATTATTGAACTGACGTACAACGTAGTCATTAACGAGATCTCCGCTTCGAAGTGAAACACTATGAACGATCGATGACATACCACCATGAAGCCGATCAACCGATTCAACTATAGCACTCGAATTTACGGAATCAACAACCCACTGTAACACTTGATCAGATAATGTTTGTTCAGATGGATGTGTCATGGCACGTATCCTTTCAAATTGTGAATATTACTTAAAATGAGTATGCCGTTAGCTCAGCATTCCTGTAGAGCGTTAAATTTGGACTTTGTAAATAATGAAGCATCCCTATAGGATAGAGATAGGCCCCACCAAGGCACTATATTCTATCTAGGAGATGCTCTAACATGAAGTTTAAACAACGCGACGCACAAAATCAACGTATTGAACGTATCACTACAAATCATTTGGTTATTGGTGTTGATATCGCAAAGGAAATCCAAGTTGCACGCGCAGTAACCTATCGTGGGATTGAGGTAGGAATTCCGTGCTCGTTTACAAATGATCTTCCAGGCTTCGAACAATTCCAACAATGGATGCAGTGCTTACAGCACCAACATGGTAAAACGGAAGTCGTAATCGGGATGGAACCCACGGGTCATTACTGGCTGAACGTCGCTCACTGGCTCCTTGAACGAAAGTATGAAGTGGTTGTGGTAAACCCTTATCATGTCAAACTGAACAAAGAAAACCGAGACAATTCACCCACGAAGAACGATGTCAAAGATGCGTTGGTCATCGCGGACATGATCAAAAACGGTTATTTCTCTACACTGCGCCTGCCTACCGGCAAGTTCGAGGAACTGCGTATTCTATTCGGTAGCCGTGAGTTTGCTGTTAAACAGTTCGTTAGCGTTCAAAATCAGATTCATAGATGGTTGGACATCTGGTTTCCCGAATACCATCATGTTTTTCAAGATTGGACCTGCAAATCATCGCTCGCGACGCTCCAGCTCTTTCCGCTACCGGCGGACGTGAAGCACCTAAGCGCTGCGGAGATCTATGCCGCATGGAAACCGATCATGAGGCGCCGTGGCAGCTTTACATTCGCCATCGCACTCCGGGAATATGCCCTTCTTTCCGTAGGTGCCAGCACGGGGCACACGCAAGCCAAGCAGTCCCTGGCATTCCTGTTGTCGCAATATCAGTTGCTTACAGATTACCTGACGGAGCTGGAACTGAGCGTCCTCACACTGCTTCAGGAGATCCCACAGGCCGTGCCGATCCTTGCGATCCCGGGAATCGGCACGATTACCCTGGCGGGTATTCTTTCGGAGACAGGGGATCTGGGGAGCTATGACCACGGCCAGCAAATACTGCGACTAGCGGGACTGCACCTGAGTGAAATCAGCTCCGGGCTGCATAAGGGTCAGGCTCGCATTACCAAGCGGGGTCGTCCCAAACTGCGTAAAATGTTGTTTCTGGCGGTGCTGCATCTGGTCAAAAATAATACAGAATTTAGCGCACAGCACCAGTACAATACAAAAGTGAAGAAAATGAAGAAAATCCATTCCATCATCAAACTATGCGGCAAACTCGCTCGTATCTTAGTGGCCATGACGAATCAGAATCAGTCTTATGTTCCCGAGAAATTTACCGTTATTTCACTTGCAGCATAATCAACAATAATTAGCTTACGTGTGTTGGCCTATTCGCAGGAATTCAGACAAAAGAAAGCACGGAGTACCGAATAACTTTTTCTCAAGGGCATAGACCCGTTAGCTCAGCAACATCGGCCTCCATCCCTTGGATAGGTGTAACGAAGGAATGTAAGGGCATAGACCCGTTGAGTCATGGGAGGGTAAACCTCCAAGGGGAAAGTGGAGAATGCGTGCAGGATATGGTTATTACGGAAGAGAACTTACAATTCTTCTATTCCCGTACGCCCATTCACTGCACCAATCCCTTGTCACGAACGGTTTCTAAACCTTAAAGCCATTCAATATATTCCAAGTTATCTGAAATCCTGCGAATAAGCGAGCATACGTGAGATAAACCCTTCAAACTGAGGGAGAATGGTTCTTAATTCTATTACCTGGGCTCAGCTTTATCGGGATCATACAAAAGAAAAGTAATCCTATTCCACCGAAATCGACCGCCGAGCACCAATGCAACTCATTAAGAGGTAAATTTACCTTTCAATTGACCATCCAGCACCAAAGTAACAACATACGTGCAATCTGAGTTAACGGTATAATCAGAATTATTAAAGTGTTCGGACTAGCAGGTGCGGCAACAGGGAATAATGAGAAGACATTACAACGCTTGGATATTCCTTATCATGTGATTTATGTCCACCCTGGCTCCCATGCTGGCTATTATCCAGGTGCAACTTCTCTAACGATCAAGCTGATTTTCCATGAGAATGGGACTATGTTAGGTGCACAGATCGTTGGAATGGATGGTGTGGATAAACGAATAGACGACATAGCAACAGTCATCCACTTCAAAGGTACAGTCACCGATTTGACAGAGTTGGAGCTTGCCTATGCTCCCCCCTATTCGTCTGCCAAGGATCCTGTTAACATGGCCGGTTATACAGCTGAGAACGTACTAACAGGTAAAGTTAACGTATTCGTGCCGAAGGATCTGATTACCAGACACCTGTCTTCCACCCAATTAGTTGATGTCCGTACGGAAATGGAGCATAACAATGGACATATAGCTGGTTCAATGCTCATACCGGTCGACGAGCTGCGAGGACGTCTTGATGAATTAGATCCACTCAAAGAGATTTGGGTATATTGTCAAGTTGGTTTACGAGGTTATACCGCTTCAAGAATACTACAGCAAAAAGGTTTCAAGGTTCGCAATTTAACAGGTGGCTATAAAACCTATTTGATGTTCCCAACAATTGCTTAAGAAGTTGCTATATATGAGACCAACCGGAATTTTGGTTGGCCTTTTTTTTGATTATTTTGAGTTGAGATCGATCCCTTTGTAGACTTTTTTCATAATCAGAACTGTATGATTACAGAAAGAATTTCAAATCGAAGGGAGAATACTTATGTTTCAACAAAAGCAATTCAAGAAAACGGCCTGGATAGTTCTCATCCTCTTCCTCATGATCTTTTCCAGCTTTTTTCTCTCTTCCGTTTTTGCGGATGACGACAACGATCATCATGGTGACCGAGAAGAAAACGAGCAGAGTGAGTACAGCATAGACAAACATGATGGAAATGAACACGAAGGCCAAGATGAAGGCTGGCTTCCGGTATCTACATTATTCGAATTGCTAAACGCACCATACGTTCAATATCTCAGGAATTACTCTTCGAAGGTTATATTCATGAGCAACACTGGATTTTCCATACCGGCAAAGTGATTGCCTACAAGAATGGAACAAAGATTGAATTAAACAACACCCCACTGATTCAAGATGGTGAAATTTATGTCTCCATTACGGATATGACCAATCAACTCGGCATTGCCATCACTTGGAATCAGACAACACAAACTATGAATCTTGAGGGGTGAAAAAGATGGCAGCAAAAAAATGGCCGAGATGGGTCGCAGGGATAACCGGTATTAGTGCTTTTACTGCCTTTCTATATGCAACACAAAGTCCGACAGATATTGCCGAACCTGGAGCAACCCAGCAGTTAGACGAAGTGAATATCCCCATTCATTCAGATATTTCTGTAGCCAATGGACAAATTAGCGAAAATAAGCAAGTAACTCACATCTTCATTCATTCGCGCACAGAGATGGAGGAAATAGCCACAACAGTAGGAAGTGACCAAAAAAGCCGCGAAATATTGCTTGAAACGCTGGAATGGGATAGTGCGGGGACGGCAAGCATCATACCTTCGTTAAACGCAACATCTAGGAAGGCTCCAGCATTGATTAAAAAAGTTGATCGTAAATCACGACGGTCCTAATGCGCATACTTACAGAAGATAATAGTTGTAATGGCATTGAATTCAGGGCGATGAATAGCACAATAACAACTCTCGGGGCTGCCAATACTCTATTACCATATTGGCAAAAGCCTGTTAGTCGTACATTTATGGAAATTGAAAAAACGGCTTCGCGATTTTTGCCCGACAGTGAACTATCCCGAATTAACCAAATGCAACCTGGAATGAAGATATACTTATCTGCTCTACTCTTTGATTTGCTTCGTGATGCATGGTCGATGGCGTTAAAAACCGAATATCTCTTCCATCCCTTTGTTGGGGATAACGTGCTTTGTCCTCTTCAGATAGATCATCGTAAGTTATGCCCTGCTCTAAGAATCGTGTTGTTACCTCAATATTATGGTATGGCACCAACACGTGGTCTTTTTCAACAGCAGTATCATAGTCATAAGCATAGGTTGGTACTCCGCTTTCCACTTCGAAGAATTCATATGTATTATGGTCTACCTCGGACTTTGGAGTTGCGGTTAATCCTACTAGGATGCCGTCAAAGTATTCGAAAATCGCTTGATACTTCTTGAAGATGCTTCTTGGCTTCCTTCTGATAGTATCTGTCGGTAATCTTATCATCGATACGGATGTCCTCTAATGGTTTACGTTCACTTCGACGGTTCATCAATTTCTCAAGATCAGCCTAGAGAACACCCCACTTACCTTACGCTGTGGAGAGGATATATCATCCCATACGTTGGTTTCAAAGCCGTTAGTGGTAAACATCATGGGCCGTTCTCGAGTTTTCTCAAATGTCCCAAAATCCCGTCATATCAAGACTTCCGGGCGTTGGGAGTGCACTGCTGTATCCCCCACATTTACGGGCGTTTCCTCATGCTCTACCACTGTGCTACCACGGAATTGATTACTTTCTCATTTTTTCTTAGCTATTATGACTATTATTAACTACAGATTTCTCTTCATCATATCAGCATCAACAAAAATATGGAGTCTACGATCGAGGCATTTTCCCTTAAGTAATCCTCCGATTATAAAATAATCACGATATTCTATAGGTTTTGATATAATCTTCATCCACATCTATACCCATACCAGGCGTATCGGGCAGTAATACTTCACCGTCAACCATCTTAAGCTGTGTCTTGAGCATTTTGTTTTCATTCTTCAAGCTGCCGCTTTCCAAATAGATAGCATTAGGAATGGCACAAAGCATGTTCACATTCACTGGCCCACCTCCGTGGCTTGCAATGTGGAGACCGGCGGCATCTGTTATTGCTCCTATTTCAAGCCATTCCGTAGGTCCGCCTGCCCGTCTGTTATCCGGCTGATAAATCGAGGCCGCACCTGACTGTACAGCATCATAAAAATGATGCTTGGAATAGTAATTTTCTCCAATCGCAATAGGTATATCCAAGGCCTGAACCAAACGCGCATGATTTTCTTTATGCTGTGGAATCAAAGGTTCTTCTAACCATCTTATTCCAAGCTCTTGGTAAGCTCTACCCCGCCTTATAGCCTCCCTTTCATCAAAACCTTGATTGGCATCCACCATTATTGTAAAATTTAATCCCAATTCCTTTTGTGCAGCTTTAATCCTTTGGACATCGTTTTCCAAGGAGTATCTACCCACCTTCAACTTGATAGCTTTAAAACCTTCTTCTGCAGTACCGATACACTTTTCAAGAAAATCCTTTTCATTATCATAATACCAACCAGCCATAGAGTACGCAGGTATTCGATCCCGGCATGCACCCAAAACTTTGGCTGTCGGTAGCTTCAAAGCCTTGCCTACAATATCCCAAAGAGCAATATCGATAGCTGATAAGCCAAAATGAGCTAAACCTTCAACGCCATGATAGTCAGCAATGCCCCACAATTTTTTTCGTATAAGGCGAGTGAAGAATGGGTCCTCACCCATTAGATAAGGTGCTAATTCTTTCTCAAGTAATAACTTCAGAACATCAGCGGTTGCTTTTCCTCTGCCAATGAAGGTCGTAGCGTATCCAACTATGCCTTCGTCTGTATATACTCTGGTTACAACTGTTCTCCCGGCATCATACGTATGTAAAGCATCACTAGCCGGGTTTTTGACTTCTTCTTCCAAAATAATAGCTTCAAGATTAGTTATTTTCATTAATTAAACCTCCTGAAATATATTATAATATTATCCATGTCAATAGACCGAATGATCGATCACCCCCACCAATCACCATTGGGAATGAGCCGCTTGATTTCCCAAAAATTTAATTATTAAAAAGATTTACCCCCATTGAAATTAGCCTATCTTGGATTTTCCTAACATCCAACTGCCGGGGAGTAACTTTCTCTGAGCTTGCTAACGCTGCAGCTACTCCAGCTGCCTGGCCCAAATCCATCATATTCCCCATACTTTTGCCGGCTGCCTGACCCAATTGTGTGGTGGAACCGCAGCGTCCCGCAACCAGCAAATATTCAATCCCCCTTGGTAGTAAACTTCTATATGGATAAGCATGCCCTGATTTCATAACTGTTTTGTAATCCTTTTCTGTTTCCATCCCTCCAGGATCAATTGCCCCATATCTGCGAGCAACTACGTCTTCAAATTGTGGGCCGTTTATAGCATCCTCTACCGTGACTGTGTAATCACCGACAATTCTTCGTGTTTCCCTTACTCCTACATTCCCCCCTGTTCTCATTAAATAGCAATTTTCCAGACCAGGAATTTTTTTGCTCCGCGCAATTTCGACAAAATCTATCGCTATCTGGATGCCGCCTCTTTCCGCAATGATTAAATCCTTCACAGACGTTCCATCAAGACTACCGATTCCGTGCATTCCGCCATTATTCACCGAAACAACACCTGGAATTGTAGTCCTATCGAACGAATAGAAAATGGATGTGGTATACCCTTCATTCCTCGCCTCTTCAATAATGACTTTAAATTGGTCCCCATGATTCTCAGTGAAATCTAGTAATTTATCAATATCTACATTTGCTAGGGCGAATACTAAAGAAATAGGCATAAAAACGCCGTCTTCTTCCCGTCCCTTCACCATTTCCGCACCTGCTAGATAAGCAACGTCGCCATCACCTGTTGTATCAATAACAACATTGGCATAAAATGAATGATGTCCGTCTTTTCCGGTAACGACAACTCCTTTTATATCATTTCCTTCTTTAATGACATCTGTAACGGAACTATGCAAACGATAATGACAATCTGCTTCCTCGAGCAGTTCAAATACCGCAATTTTTAGATAGTCCGGATGGATATGCAGGCCGTCCCCATCGACCCAACTTTTTTTCCCCTCAACTGAAGCATCTTCACCATAATGTCTTATTTTCTCGACAAATCGATTATGAACCCCCCCTCTACTTTTACCATTCACCAATAGACGGTTCATCGGCATCCACAGAGCTACACCCGCGACGCCCCCAAAAAATCCTCTTCCCTCAATTAACAGAGTTTTTGCTCCATTGATCGATGCAGCCAGCGCCGCACCAATCCCAGCCGGACCGCCACCGCAAACGATGACATCATATTTGGCTCCTTGCTCAGGAATAAATTGTTCCATTCTTTCTCTAGACAACATATTCTATACTCCTCCTTTATTTATAATACTAGCGTACTAGCAATCCTAATTTCATATTCATATTCTTCTTATAGCGATCGCAAACTGAGTAATTCCGGTTATGCCGCTTAATGATAAAATAAGGAGGTCATTCAGACATACCCGGTTGACCTCCTTATTTAAAACTACTGCTACTTTTAAGTATTAACCTTTAAATCCTTCAATGCTTTACCGCAGGCTGCCAAATTATCCAGTTTCATTTCCGAATATTTACGAGAGAGAACTACGCCTTCGGCCCCTGCTTCTAAAGAAGCTCTAACAGCCTGATATACATCCTCCGGTTGTGTACTCTTCAATTCCTCCAGAGTTCCAAATTCTAATGAGCCATCGGTAATTGGAATATCGACATCGATTCCCGGTAAAATTTTTGTTTGGTTCCCCGCACTTCTTACAGATGCCTGCGCCCTTTCAGTTTCGCGACGAACAAAGTCTGCGGACCACCCTATTCTAGGTACTTCTTCTAATTCTCCTTCTTCAATACCTAAAAAGCCATAAATCAATCTTAAGCTGTCTTTCTCAGAAACGTCGTGGAAAATGGTATTATGCAAACTTTTCATATAATAGGCGAAACGTGCTCCAGCACAGTTGTTATAGGCTACAAGCTTAATAAAATCACTGTAATGGCTCATCTCTGCTAAATCCTGAGTAGCCCGATAAAACGGGGAAAGCGAATTCAAATGGAAAACATGCCATCCAAACTGGACTTGAGAATTGATTGATTTTACCATACCGTACATTTCACGGAAAAACTGCTGTTGCCCATCATGCCAAAGAGATTCCCATGCCATAAGCTCAGGATACTTTAAAAGCAAACGCCAAAAAGCTACGAAATAACCATCTGTCGGTCGAATGTTTTTGCGAGCCTTAGCCATAAACTCTTTTAATTCTAAATACCCCATACGTGCCCTATCCACATTAATCCCGCGTTCTCTGGCTTTGGCTCTGCAATGCTCACAGAAGCAGGTAATCTCACCTGTTCCCCAAGGTCCGCCAAATAAATTACCCATTGGACCCTGACGCTCTGAGCACCAAGCCACACCATCTACTTCATAGGATTTTATATAGTCTTCCACTAAACCAAAGTGCCAGTTTCGATAATCCGGATGGTTAAAACAAGGCTTATTACCCCGAATCCCACGGGGATCCTGTTCTAAGACAGACGCGTAATTAGGAATTGTTTTGGATTGCGCTGAACCTGAACTTTCCTCGATCCAGCAATAGGTTTCCATCCCGCGCTTTTTGGCTTCTGGTATGACTTCCGCCATCACATCCATGTCCCCATGATCTTTGGCTCTAAAATCCTCTGGTTGGATAAAAGTATTACGATAGTACGGGGCGTTGGCTACCCCATAATTGCCTCCGACAAAATCATAGTCATACTCCTGAAGTCCATGGTCTGGAAATGGGTGTCCAGGCATCTGACGCCCTCCCGTTCCCCTTGTATAAGTAAAATTAGCTAAAAATAAAGTGTTAACGCCGCCCAGTTCCTGTAAATTATCCAAAACAGGTTTTACCCCCTCATCTGCAAAAGAGACTGCGCCAACTTGGCATGCAATGATTTTTTTATCCTCCGTATTGAATCTCTCCCTCACTTCGTGATATTAGAGTATGTGCAAATTCCTTTAATAAACAAATCCTGTGGATTTGTTATTCTACCTACAGGATTTGTTCTCCTACCGCTTCATTTTACGTAATCATTTGGTACTTTCATACCAATCGTTTGCTTCTTTTGTTAATTGCTCGCCACCATCTCTATACCATCTGCTTACCATGTCATCGAATGAGGAATCAATATCTATATCTCCACCGATCGTTTTAATCAAGTACTCTTTAACTCGAGTATCCAAAATCTCAGAAAAATCTGCCTGAGAAGGCAAAGGCACTTTCAGTCTATTTTCATAAGAAGCAAAATCACTGACAAATGGAGCGGTCTTCTCATATCTTTGTTCTGGACGAGCCCCACCCACTATGGCTAACCAATCAGGATTAGTCCATCTCATCATATTTAACTTCCATTCAAGACCTACTTTTTCCATCGCGGAACTATATAGATCATGTTCGGTCCATTGCGGATTGTATATTAATTTACCTTGTTCATCTTTAACCAGCAATACTCCCTCTGGACCTGCCTCTAGCATTATATAAGTATCCTTGTCCGTGTGCAGATAATCCATAATTTTCAGGAGCTTTTCATATTTTTCGGGGTCTTCTTCCAACGGCTGCCCAAAAAGAAAAGTGGTATCTGAATAACCAAGACGTTGATAACCAATATGCCCTTCCGGTCCCTCGACAGGAGGCATGACAATGTAATATGGCTCAATCACATTGTCCTTGAAATCCGTGATGAGATCCATGGAATAGTATTCATCCGGATTATCTTTTCTGTCTTCATACCACTGCTGCCATTCAGGATGATTAGCAACCCATTTAAAACTGATATGCCCATCGTTATCCCATTGATAATCATCGAAGTTCAGATGATCCAGATATCCTAGCTTATTTTTCGCAAATTTAGCAGGTATATCTTCTTGATCAACACTTCTCCCTATATCTGTAATAAATTCAGGGTCAATCAGCTCCATCTCGTACCAACTGTTAAGACGCTTTAATGCCTGTTTCACTTCATCTGTTGTCAAGCCGAACTGCAGCTTTCCGTCTCGCTCCACCCACAGAAATGGGTTCGCTCCAAAAGCGCCAAATATCGATTGTAACCACCATTCCCCAGGATAGTCACTTGCTACTGAGAGCGCATAGGTGTCTTTTTTACCGTTTTGATCCGGGTCATCATTTCTAAATTTAATGAAAGCCTCTTCAAGTTCATCCAGGGTTTCAGGCAATTTGTTTAGCCCAACATTCTTTAACCAATCTGCGCGAATCCCTGCCGGACGAGGCACCCCGCCAGGTGGAAAAAATCTGAGTAAACCCATATTTTTTCCGTCTACTTTTGAATTCGATAACAGACTGGGGTCATATTGCTGCATCGTCTTATAATAACCCGGCATATGCTCTTTAATCATATCTTCCGAAATTTCTGCCAAAAGTCCCTGTTTGGTATATTCAGGAACTAGCGCCAATGGTCCAGTTACCAAATCCGGTATGGTTCCTGTTGCATACATTAGATTTAGCTGTTCAAGACGGTCTCCGCCATCCAGCCTAACAAAATTCACTTTGACATTGAATTTCTTTTCAAAGTATCTTTGACCGAAGGTCTCGTCTATCGGACTATCTCCCAGCTGGAATGTATATTCATATGTTGGTGTGTTTTTGAAATATTCAGGGGTTTCGACTTCCGCCAGAGTTTGCTGGAATATTTCCTCAGCATATTCTTTAGAAAGCGGATCTAAGTTCTCAGTTGATACTTTATCATTACTCTTCGTATCCTTGTTTCCTACGTTTTCCTCTGTTTCATCCAGACCATTGTTATTCGAACATCCGGCGAACAAAACACCAACCATACATATAATCAATAATAGGGCAAGATTTATTTTAATACCTTTAACCATATATACCCTCCTAATTAATAATTGATTTTTTAAAAGTTATTATTTATACTTCTTGTCGAGTGTTCTCTTAACACGGGTATTAAAACGGCCATGTTGTAATCCTACGTTTTGGGAACACTCTTAATTACCATTCAAGAATCCTATTGTCGAATTCATATGACCCCCCCTTTCAATAACCCTCCATATTTTCTTGGTTTTCTTCTATTTATTTCAAATCACCTCCTTATAGTAAATCAAGACTTGAACAAGCAACGTTTAACCTTTTACTGCTCCCATCACGACACCTTTAACGAAGAAACGTTGTACAAACGGATAAACACACAGAATAGGGATCATCGTAATTAAGATAGCAGCCGCCTTCGTACTTTCCCCTGTCGGTGCATTTGACTTATCAAAGAAGCTTGCTGTAGAGCTCATCATTGCTGCACTTTGCTCGATAATCAGCCTTCTGATATGAACCTGAATGACTTGTTTATCTGCCGATTGCATATAAATGATGGAATCAAACCATGAATTCCAGTGGTTAACTGCAACCCAGAGGCTAATTGTTGCAATGGCAGGAGCGGCAAGGGGAACCATAATGGTAAAGAAAATCCTCAGGTCGTTGGCTCCATCCATCTTTGCTGACTCTTCGAGGCTGTCTGGAATCGTCATGAAAAAATTCCGCAAAATTAACATATAGAAAGTATTGTATAAGAATGGAGGGGCCAAGATGTATACCAACGGATTATTAATTAAACCGATGTTTTTGATGAGCAAATAGGTCGGGATTAAACCTCCGTTGAAAAACATGGTGAAAATAAAGAAGAAAGTAATCGATTTTTTGTAAGGAATATATTTGGCTAGTGCATAGCCCGCTAGTGACATAAATAGAACAGCAAGAAATGTACCAATTACTGTTCGCCCGATGGTATAGGCATATCCAGTATAAATATAAGATTGATGCATGAATGCTTGATATGCACTCCACGAAAAGCCTTGAGGCCAAATTAGAATGGAGCTGCTTGCCTGGGCAAGGCCTTCACGTGTGCTTACTGATAAGAAAAAGAGGTAAAGAATGGGATATATCACAGATAAGGATAAGCCAATCATGAACATGTAATTTAAATAATCAAACAGCGTAAAGCGATTTTTTTTACCTACGATTGCCACATCTATTCACCTCCTACCATAATCCAGTTTGACCGAATCGATTGGCCAATCGATTGACGATCAGAACGAGTATTAAACCGATTGCATTCTTAAACAAGCCGACTGCTGTAGAAAAACTGAAATTCATTTGTACTAGTCCGACACGATAAACGTAAGTGTCAATAATATCCGCTACCTCATATACCGCTGGATTATACAAATTAAATATTTGATCAAATCCGGCATTCATCATATTTCCAATATTAAATATCATCATAATAATAATGACATTGGCAATAGATGGAAGTGTGACGTGCCATAATTTCATAAATCTTCCCGCACCATCTACGGTAGCGGCTTCATACATTTGAGGATCAACGCCAGCAATAGCAGCCAGATAGATAATCGAACCCCAGCCTATGCTCTGCCAAACGTCAGAGAGGATTAGAATTGGAATAAACCAATTCGTTTCAGCCAGGAAATAGATCGGTTTCCCCCCGAATGCCATAATAATATAATTGACCAGCCCGCTTGAAGGTGAAAGGAGCTCTACCATGATACTCCCAATAATAACCCAGGATAAAAAGTGGGGCAGATAGGTGATACTTTGCACGATTTTTTTGAACTTATCATGAAACAATTCACTTAACGCAAGGGCCAAAAATATACCTGAGGTATAGACAAAAAGGAGTTTTAAGAAGGCGATAACAATTGTGTTTCTAAATACCCTTACAAACTCAGGTGATTTAAACATACGTTCAAAGTGATCAAAACCGACCCAGCTGCTCCCCAAAATTCCTTTTGTCAAAGAATAGTCTTTAAATGCGATGGTTACACCGTAAATGGGTACATAATAAAAAATAATGAACCATAAGAACGCGGGCAATAAAAATAAATACAAGTACTTATTCTTTATTAATTCCTTCGATAGATTTTTTTTGTGCTTGATATATACCGGGACCTGTGAATGTCCTATTTTATTATTAAGTACTGTATTTCCCACTCGTTACGCACCTCCATTCGCACATCATCATAAAATTTCAAAAACCTAAACATAAACGACGATATTGTTAAATTCTATTTTCACAGGAAAAGTCTCAACAGCAGAAGGCTCTTGCTCAATTTCAACCTCGTATGTTTTGACAAGACATTTATTAGGATCGAATATGGATCGCCCATCTTTAATATTAAATTCCCAACCATGCCAAGGGCATCGGACAATCTCACCTTCCTGACCATAAATATATTCTCCTGGCTTTGATGGTAAAGTCGTCCCCCTTACATCCCCCTTACAGAGAGGGGCTCCTTGGTGTGGGCACGTATTTCTCAAAGCATAAAACTCCCCATTGACATTAAAAACACCTATAGATCGATTTTTTAAAGCCAGAATTTTATTGCTGCCGGGAGGTAATTCGCTTACCTTTCCGATTACATGTCTCCCCATAATGATTCCACCTCCTGTAATCCGTTATAATTTGTAAAATTCTTTGGCGTTTTCATAAAAGATACGTTTTCTCAACGATTCCGACAATTTCGGAAAGGCCATCTTAGGAGAATCAAAATCCCAATGGGGATAATCACTGGAAAACATTAATATATGCTCGGCATCCATCATTTCAAGCGTCTGCAGAAGATGCTTGTCATTGTCTGGTCGTTCCAATGGTTGTGAGGTGATGCGCACGTGATCACGCAAATATTCACTAGGCTTTTTCTTCAACCATGGCACTTCATAACGCAAACCCTTATATTCCTGGTCCAACCGCCACATCAAAGCAGGTAACCAAGAAACACCTCCCTCGGTGAGTACAATCTTCAAGTTTGGAAACCTTTCGAATACGCCTTCGGATATGAAGCTGACCAAATGAGCTTGGAAGCCCAAGGAAAGACAGGTATGCCATTCAATATAATGTGTCGGGTATCCGGGGGAAGGTTGAATGTTAATCCCCATACCATCTGTACCAGGATGCATTGCAAATGGTAATCCATAACGCTCACATGCTTCATAAATGGGGTAATATTGCCTTTGCCCAAAAGGGGCGCGTGCTCCAGAATCGGTCATAACCTGAACAAAATGTGGGTGATCCCCCCAGCGTTCAATTTCACGAGCCGCCGCCGTCGGATCCTGATGAGCAATGGTGATCGATCCTTTGAAAACGCCATCTTCATTGTATTTGCCCAGCCATGTATCTGCCAACCAATCATTGTAGGCTGCGGCAATGGCTGTGGCGAAATCCGGATCAGGATGCAGGTTACAAAACGCTCTGGGTAAAAGAATCGCATGAGCAATTTCATATTGATCAATTAATTGCTTACGGAGAAATTCTGAATCAGAGCCTGCCGGACCTCCGCCCGGAGGGATAGCATCTCTCCGAGATCCGTGTACAGGATTGGTGAATAATCCCCTGCCCTCCCCATTAAAACGTTCCTTCCATGGCTGTGCTAAATAAGACCTAATCTCATTCGGGTTTTTGGGATAGACATGAACATCGCAATCAATGATGGCATTGCTGGATTCAGTTGTCATGAGTAGTCCACCTTTCATGTTTTATTTAGCAAGCGTTTACATTTTCTTGACTGGCTTAAATATAGCGCATTAGGAAATGGGATTTCAATAAACACATTTTCGAATTGATACACATTGCGTATAAAGACAAGTGATCAGCATATCCAAATCGAGAAGTTATTCGTTGCTGCATAGGCTACTCTTGGGCTGAAATGTCGCACTCCTATACACTATTTACGAAATAGATACACAAGATGAGCAAAAAGGCTCCAATAATCAGAGCCTTTTTGCTCATTCATCTAAATTCTTTATACATTTATGCTTGCAAGCACGATTTCAATTATTTGCGAAAATCCCCAGGTGTTTTCCCAATAACCTTTTTGAAGACCCTAATAAAGGAAAAGGAATGCAAATATCCTACCTTCAATGCAATGCTTTGAACCGGATCAGTTGTTTCTTGCAGAAGTTTAATCGCTGCATCAATCCTTATCTTGACCAGATAATCAATGAATTTTTCGCCAAATTCATCTTTGAATAACTGACTGAGATAGCGTGAGCTTAGATTGAACTCATCACTTAACTGGTCGAGCGAAAGATCAGGATTCGCATAATGTACCTCAATGTATTTTCTCATATCATGAATTAATTGATAGTTTATTTGGTTTTCACGTAAATTCTGTATTTCGTCTCCCATATTTTTTAACAGCTGATATGATTTATTTTCAAATTCATCTAAATTTTCAAAGTGATCAATCATTTTTGTTAATATTGGCATAGTGTTTTTCTTCCAAGTCATTAGCAATTTATCAGAGAGTTCATTCATATTCAGATTAAAATAATAAATTAAATATTGGATCAAACTGATGATATCCTCACGTGGGAATATTCCCATTTTTAAATCATTGAAAAACTTTTTGTATTGTGATTCCCATATAGAGTCACCTAAACGATAAGAATTTGCAATCGTACTAATAAATTGCACGTGATTATAAATTTCCACTCTCGGTTTAGAAGGCAGCTCCCAGTGATTAATAACACGCTGATTTCCCAGCACAGGCTTGTATTTTAATGCTTCTAGAGCCTTCACATATAAATCGGGAATGTCATTGGGCTTGTCCGTTTCTCCGCCAATTCCAAAAGTAACCGTAAAATTCAAATTTCCCTTTATCCAAGTAATTGCAGCATTAGACATTTGTTGGACTCTTATTAAGTTGGAATTATTCTCACTGCGATCGGTACTTTTCAGCATATACAGGATACCGATCTGTTCGTTAGAGATCCATTCTGCCCAAACCTGAACATCATGGGTTTGGGCAATCTCGTTCACCACACTGTTTAAAACAAACTTAAGTAAATATTGATCTTTTTTTTTATATTCGGTAATAAAATCATAGTATTTGTCAATCTCCAATATGTTAAGAACGATTGTGTCAAAGTCTGTATACAGATCCAGCCTTTGCATTTCATATTTCCATTCCTCAAAATCGAGTGGACGATTCCCTTCTACAATCTCTTTAAAATAATTATGACGGAGTCGAATTAAATCTTCCTCATATTGGTTTTGAAATTTAGTCGTCTGCTCCATCAAATCTTCAATGGCGATTTCAATAAATCGCATTTCATTAGGACTTCCACTTTTATTGAACAATTCACTGTTGTTGTGGATAATAGACTCATTAATTCGATTTATGATCGTTTTGATAGGCTTGTAGCTTCGACGAGTTACATATATGATCCATACAATTCCAACCCCTATGGACATTAAAAGCAATGTTACCCAGAAGTAAGGGAACACTAAAAAAAAACTAAACATATTCCCGTTATCAAATCCACTATGTATTTCCCAACCAGTATAATTTGAATTAGCTTTCGCCAATGGTTTTTCAATATCAGAAGTATGAAGATCCGGTTGAATCATTTCTTCCGTACTAATTATGATTTTTCCCTTATCATCAAATAGATGGACAAAACCCGTTTCAAAGTTTGACATATTCACAACCAAGTTACGAATAGAGTCTACCCGAATATTGATTACAACCAATCCCTGCTCGCCAGTATGAAAGGGATATTTTTTCACCAGAGAAACTACAGGCTGAACATCATTCTTTCTTGGATTCTCATACATCCTTCTACCTGTCCAAGAATCGCGATACGACTGGCTTAATTGCTGCCGAATAAAATCTTGGTCCATAAAATTATTTATAGATGTAAAGATACTATCACTAATAATAAGTTGATCACTTTGATGAAAGATATATGCAGAATCAATAATCGGCATATTAAGAATCAGGTCCTTTAAGACCTTAGATGTTGCATAGATAGAGTATTTTCCAAGATTCTCACTCTCAAAAAATATATTTAACGTTTCATTCGCCAACATCTCTTTTACAACCATTTTATCGATGGGAGAAAGTATGTTATCAACAGATTGGCTAATTTGCTTAACAAAAATCTCATTTGATTTGATAGTCGTCTTTTTTATATGTTCACTAAACGCCAGAAATAATATCAAAAATAACACTGAAAAAATAAAGAAAAAAACAGGAAGATAGGAAAATAGGGTCTTATAAAACCAAGTATTATTATTATTGAATCTATTTGCAAATGTCCGATAAGAAAACATTGTTTTTATTTTACCACCTATGTCCATAAATCCCCCTGTAATTCCAGATTTTATTGAGTCACCTGCATCCTTATCCAAAAGTAGGGAATTTATCATTTAAAGAAATCGCTATCAAAAATAATTGAGGATTCCCGTTTTTCGGGTTAGCTAGTAAGATGGACAACTCCCAGCAACTGATACCTATTCTACTTGAATACAAAAAATCTATCAATTGTTATTGAAGACGACTTTGGTATCATGGTTTGTAATGAAGAAATACTAAAGAATGGATTGATGGTGAGTATGGCATTTATAGGCATCATGAGGGGCATGTTTGGAGTTACATCGGGCATCGTAGATGCTGGCGGCGATATGAGTGTATGGTCAGACATAAAGCCTTGGGTAATCGGTATTCAGGATCCATACAATGAAGATGAGATCGTAGCTCGCCTTTTGGTTCGTAATGCGGGCATTGCCACCTCCAATACGAGCTATCGTTCTTGGAGTATGGGTGATGTCCAATATCACCATATATTGCATGGTCATACAGGTAATTCAGCGGAGTCAGACATTATTCAGGCAACTGCATTTGCTTCCTCCGCAACAGAAGCCGAGGTTGCTGCTAAAGTGTTATGCATACTTGGAACAGATCAGGTTGGTTCTTGGTTCAATCAGCACTTCCCTACACTTGGCTTTATCCTCATTCGTCAGGATGGAGAAGTAATCATAAATCGCAACCTTTTGAATTATGCCATAATTATGGAGGAATAATAGATGACCCTAACATGGTTACCCTGGTTCTCGACATGGAGCGTAATTAAAGCTTCTGGATTTACCTCTCTCCTCTTATTGTTTATTTCCATTTGCTTTGGGGCATTTTGTTATGGAAAGCTGCTGTCTCCTCGCTACAAAATGCCCTTAATGATCATCCATCAAGGAAGCGGATGGTTAGGGCTGCTTACCGGAATGCTCCACGGTATGGTTCTGACAATTGACAAGTATGAGCCATTCTCACTAACTTCCATTCTTATACCTTTTACAGCGAAAATCCATCCTTTCGCCAACGGATTAGGCACTATCGCCTTATACTTGATATTTATCGTTATCGTAACATCAGATGCTATGAAGGTTATTGGGAAAAACCTATGGCGCAAAATTCATTTACTCACCTATCCAGCTCTGGTCCTGTCGGTTGCTCACGGGATTGTTGCCGGTTCTGATTCCACCGAATCATGGGCCATCTCCTTCTATATCAGTTTAGGCATCGCCTTTGTATTAGTATGTTCGATAAGGATAGGATATAGCTGGAGGAGTAAATTGAAAATGCGTTATAATAGAGGATAATAATGTAGTGAAACGGTGAGCAGCATAGGAGGAACGGAGATCATGAACATCTTATTGGCTGAAGACGACCAAAAGTTGGGACAGCTTATCCTGCATATGCTTCGAAAAGAACATCACACAGCGGATTGGGTTGACAATGGTCAAGACGCTCTGGACTATGCTGACGCAGGAGATTATGATCTTCTCCTCCTCGATTGGATGATGCCTAGGATAAGTGGGATTGATGTCTGTCGCGAGTTACGCAGTCAGGGCTATAACAAGGGAATCATTATGCTGACGGCTAAAGATGAGATGCAAGATCGCATTTATGGTTTGGACACCGGTGCCGATGACTATGTGGTGAAACCCTTCACCTTCGCCGAACTATTCGCGCGCATTCGCTCAGTCGGACGCCGTATGCAGAGCAGCCTTGCGGAGGAAGTTATCGATCTGCCACCTTATCGCTTGGATATGCGAGAACATACTTTAAGCCACAACCAAGAGCAAATCCCCCTCACCATCCGAGAATATCAGCTATTAGAAATTTTGATGAAGCAACCTGGCAAAACCATTCCCCGAGAGCGGCTATATTCGCGGATTTGGGGGTTAGATAGTGATGTAACTTTCAATTCACTCGATGCATTGATAAAGCTGCTACGCAAGAAGCTGGAGCAAGATGTCGGTATAACCATTCGCAATATTCGGGGGATCGGCTATAAATTGGAGGTGGGTCATGTTCAAGAAAACGAGAAATAAACTGACCCTAATTTTTGCCATTCTGATTTTCTTGTTTCTGATATTATCTAATATAGCAACCTACATGATCTTCTCCAACCAATTATACGAACAACGAAAAACGGATATCCGAAAATTAGCTGAGGAAAATGCTAACTTGTATCAATATGAACTGCTTGACCATTCCAAAGACTCTGTCGAAGAAAAGCACTTTGCGAGAAAGGATAAAGATGAAGACGAGGACGAAATGACCATTGGGTCGGAACCGTTATCACTGGGGCTGATCTTACACAACAGGCTGATATCTTGCAGAAGCTGATGGTTTTTATGCTCAGCTCCTCCCTCCTATTTTTTATCGCTGCGGTTTTTCTTGGTTATATGATGTCAGGTAAAGCGATGGTTCCAATCGTGGAAGCTTTTCAACGCCAGAAACAATTCGTAGCTGATGCTTCACATGAGTTGCGGACGCCGCTCAGTGTAGTCAAATCATCGTTGGAGGTGTTAGAGGCGGAAGAGCATGAGCATATGCAACCCTTCAGCAAGCAAGTACTGCATGATCTAATGGATGAGGTAAATCGGATCATTGCTCTTTCCGCGAATCTATTAACACTGGCAAGGGCAGACTCTTCCGAGCACGATATCAAGTTTGAACGTGTTCAGCTAGATGAAGAAATCAACAAAATCGCTAGAAAACTGCAGCCTCTCGTTCAGGAAAAAAGCCTTCAAATCAGCTACAAAGTTGATCCGAATCTAAACCTTTACGCCAGCAAACCATTGATCATTCAGTTGTTGATCATTCTGCTAGATAACGCGATCCATTACACACCCGAAGGTGGGAGCATCTCGTTAACCGCACAAGTGGATCAAGTAATGGCTGTAATCATCATACAAGATACAGGAATCGGGATCAGTGAACAACAACTCGACCGTGTGTTTGAAAGGTTTTATCGAGCCGATCCATCACGATCTCGGTCCAGTGGGAATGTTGGTTTAGGCCTGTCCATTGCTAAATGGATTGTGGATTCCCACGGAGGAACTATTCAAGTTGATAGCCAGGTTGATCAGGGAACGAGGTTTACGATTACATTGCCGCTGCGCACATCTATTTCTGGGTAGCAGGTTGACAGCTACCCCTTCCACTAATCGAGAAATTGTCTCATTCACTAGATTATTAATGTCCATGTGACCCCTCTCACAAACTAAAAGCAGTAATATTTGTACAATGGTACAAATAAGGAAAGGATGAAATTTGAATGGAGACTTCTTGTTCGTCAAGCATCAGCGGCAATATCGGTGTCATGTGGAAAACCGTCTCCGAGGATTGCAATCTAGTCTGTGATTATTGCTATTACAGCACCTGTGGAGGGAAACCAGATCATAAGATTAGGAAAATCGACGATATTCTACTTGAGAAATTCATCCAAGAGTATATGGCGTTGTCGAGAGGAACTGCTTCTTTTGCTTGGCAAGGAGGCGAGCCACTGCTTGCCGGTCTTGATTTTTTTGAAAAAATTGTCTCTCTGCAAGCGAAATACGCCCCACCGAATACCAGCATCAGCAATGCCCTTCAAACGAATGGGACATTAATTCACGACCGATGGGCCGCATTCTTCAAACAATATCATTTTCTAGTCGGCGTAAGTTTGGATGGTCCCCAACATATTCATGACAAACGTAGGGTCGATGCTCAAGGTCAGGGTAGTTTCGAAAGAGTCATGCGCGGCATCTCTCACCTGAGTCGTCATAGCGTAGAATTTAACATTCTAACCGTCATCCATAAGGACAATGTTGGTAAAGCCAAAGAACTGTTCCAGTTTTATGATCAGGAAAAATTCAATTTCGTCCAATTCATACCGTGTATGCAATTCCATTCAAAGCAAATTGCTCAGCCTGGTATTTACGAAATAACGCCGGAGCAATACGGTGACTTTCTCTGTGAAGCGTTCGACTGCTGGTATAATGATGGAAACCCTAGGATATCCGAACGTTTCTTTGATAATATGCTGGCCGTTTACGCCCATCGTGAAGCCGAGCTATGTATTCACCGTAAAGAATGCTCAAAGACGCTCATTCTGGAGCACAATGGCGATGCTTATCCATGTGACTTTTATATTCATCCCGACTGGAAAATCGGAAATGTTGGGGCAGACGCATTGTCAGACATCCTTAGACATCCGTTATACGACGATTTTCTAAATCTGAAGCCCAAGCTTCCAGAACAATGCATGACTTGCTCTTATGTTGATTTGTGCTATGGAGGTTGTCCGCGCAACCGCAGATGGAGTGAAGATCTGAGTACATCTGATCCGGATTATTTCTGTCACAGTTATCGCCAAATTTATGCATATGCCCACGACCGGATGGTGACGCTTGCCGAAAAGGTGCGTCGGAATTTGTTTACCCAGGGTATAAACTATTATTACAAAGGAAAATTACCTGGGCGAAACGATTCGTGTCCATGCGGAAGTGGGAAGAAATACAAGCATTGCTGTCAATAAAATTGCGACTAGATTGCTGTAATTTGTAAATTTAAAAAGAAAAAGGTTGATTACAAGTAATTAGCTACCTGTAATCAACCTTTGAGTATAACAAACGACTATCGTTTATTTCATTTTCCAGTACATATCATTCCATCTTAGCTCGTTTCGAAATTGTCGGATTGATGTATCTTTGTCAATAATGACACATTCGACTCCGGACATCTCTGCCCAATCCACAAGTTGCTCCGTTGTAACGACATACGAGAACACCGTATGATGAGCACCACCAGCATGAATCCAACTTTCAGCAGCATCACGTAACGAAGGCTGTGGCTTCCACAGTACGCGAGCGACCGGCAGTTTTGGCATCGCATGAACGGGTTTAACTGCGTCCACTTGATTAATGATCAACCGGAACTGATTACCCATATCGACTAATGAAGCATTCAGTGCTGAACCCGCTCTACAATCGAATACCATACGAGCTGGGTCATCTTTACCACCAATACCTAGCGGATGAACTTCCAGCTTCGGTTGATTGTCCGCAATAGTCGGGCATATCTCTAGCATGTGCGAACCTAATACGAGTTCATTCCCAGGTTCCAAGTGGTACGTATAATCTTCCATGAATGAGGTTCCTTCATTCCCTGCGATCACCTTCATCATCCGCACCATGGCTGCTGTTTTCCAATCGCCCTCACCAGCAAACCCGTAGCCTGCCCCCATCAATCGTTGAACAGCAAGTCCTGGAAGCTGCTTCATCCCATGTAAATCTTCAAAGGTAGTCGTGAATGCGCCGAATCCACCCTCTTCAAGAAAGGTTTTCATACCTAGCTCAATTCGGGCTTGTTCTCCAATCGCATCCCACTTTGAAGCATTCGAGCGCGTTTCTGAAGATATATCATAGAGCTCCGTATATTCATCTAATAATGATTTCACTGCACCATCCGAGATATCCTTCATTCTATCTACTAGGTCACCAATGCCATAACCGTTAATGGACCAACCGAATTTAATCTGTGCTTCGACCTTGTCCCCTTCGGTTACAGCTACCTGACGCATGTTATCGCCGAAACGAGCAACCTTGAGTGTGCGCCCTTCCGTGATCGCAAGCGAGGTTCGCATCCAACCGGAAATCCGACTACGTACTTCGGGGTCCTCCCAATATCCAACAACTACTTTACGCGCTATGCCCATTCTTGTGCCGATAAATCCATATTCACGATCGCCATGTGCGGATTGATTCAGATTCATAAAATCCATATCTATACTTTCCCACGGAATATCTCGATTGAATTGGGTATGTAAGTGCAATAATGGCTTACGAAGCTCAGTCAATCCAGCAATCCACATCTTAGCAGGTGAGAAAGTATGCATCCAGGTAATAATGCCGGCACATGACTCATCCGAGTTAGCTGCGATACATATTGCACGAATTTCCTCAGGCGTTTTTACCACAGGCTTTACGATCACCTTGCTCGGAATTTTCTCATCCCGATTCAAACCGTCTGAAATCAATCTAGAATGCTCATCAACTTGCTGTAATGTTTCTGGACCATACAGATGCTGACTACCCGTAATAAACCAGAATTCTTGCTGCTTGCTGAGTATCATTGATAATTCCTCCTTGTAAAAGTTTTTGATGATCATGAAAGTGATCGATAAAACCACTTCGCAAGCAAATATTATTACTTGTACGTACAACCTGAAACCACTTAAATAATACCCCTATAAATAATAAATTTCAAGGTGCTATCCCCTCTATTTTCTTAATTTAATCGTGTCAAGCGCTAATTCATTAGTAATTCTAATCAAATTCTAATAATTACGTATAAGCTCAAGTCTAGCAACACTTAATTACACAACTAGCAAATAGTTCCATCTTTTATCTTTGTTATACTGTGAAACGTACAAGCAATCAAAATTTTTTAGGAGGTACAAACATCATGATTAGCAATCGTATTGGCAAAGGTATTATTGCAATTACAATTGGTTTCTCTCTCCTCTTCTCTGCAACAGTCACTATTCTCCCTCAGAAGGCCGAGGCAGCTTACTCTGTTTCTAAAGCGAATGCCATTATCTCTAATGGTAAATCATATTGGGGTAGAGCTTATCAATTTGGAGCATCTACAAGTACAACACGTGTATTCGACTGCTCATCCTTCACCAAGAGGCTTTACGCCAAACAAGGTATTTATTTACCTAGATCATCCAAAGATCAAGCTAAGCAGGGTTATTATGTATCTAAGAAAAATCTAAAAAAAGGTGATCTGGTATTTTTCTCAACTTCTGGTTCTGGTGGTAGGATTGCGCATGTTGCTATCTATGCAGGAAACGGAAAAATTCTTCACACTTACAAGAAGGGTGTTGGCGTTACAATGACCAAACTAAACAAATCGTTCTGGAAACAACATTATAAAACAGCAAGAAGAGTTATTAGATAACTATTCTAAGATAATACCCAGATCACAGTTCCTAGAAACCGTACAATGCTTCTAAGGAACTGTGATCTGACGTTGTATTCAGCAAAGGAAGTGTTCATAGACAATTTGGAGGAGAATAAGGAATTCAGAAGAACTTCAACTATTCTGTAAGCATATAACCAATCCCTCTGACCGTTTTGATCAACTTATTCTTAAACCCTTTATCAATTTTAATTCGCAAATATCGTATATACACATCAACAATATTCGTATTCCCATGGAATTCATAACCCCATACCTCAGTTAAGATGTTCTCTCGGGATTGCACCTTCCCAGCTTCTTTAGATAAGAACAACAATAATTCATATTCAGTTGGCGTAAGTTGTATTTCCTTCTCCTGTCGAAATACCAAGTGATTGTCCGTATCGATAAATAACTCGTTCACTTCTATACTGTTTCCATTAGCTTGATGATTCGTGCCCATATGAAGCAAATTCATAATCCGCACAACTAATTCATCGATATGATATGGCTGTGATAGCACATCATTCGCTCCGAGGCGGAACATTCTGACACGATCTTTTGAAAGATTAGAAGTAATGATTGTAAGGATTGGAACGGTACTATCTGCTACGCGTAGCTTAAGTAAGACGGATATCACATTAGAGCTATCCCAAGTATCCCCGATGACTACTAGATCCCATGCGGATTCGCAATAACGAATAAGTGCCTCCCTACCATCCCTCACTTGCACAACCTCAACATCTTCAAAATGAAGTGAAATCTGCAGCCTGCGAGCCAGAGCTGGATGTTGATCAATGAGCATAAGTTGCCGCAAATGTGTCCACCATCTTCATCATTTTTTATTATTGTTTCATATTTAGTTACTATTCATGTATCCGGATTCAGCTTATACTTATAATTTCTTGCAGAATGCTGTAGAATATCCATGAGTGTAAAGGAATCTATAGAGAGAAGGTTATTCATGTATATTACTGAAGATTGGAACGACTATGAATGTATAGATACAGGTGACGGGGAGAAGCTTGAGCGCTGGGGTAAGGTTAGCCTACGTCGACCTGATCCACAGGTGATCTGGCCTATTAAGAATCATACGTTATGGACAAAAGCTGATGCGAGATACATAAGGAGTTCATCAGGTGGCGGGCAATGGGAGTTCAACAAATCTATACCTGATCGCTGGTCCATTCGTTATCGTGATCTTTCCTTCCATGTTCATCCAACAAACTTCAAGCACACGGGCTTGTTCCCTGAGCAAGCTGTAAACTGGGCATGGATTATGGACAAAATCACAAATGCTGGGAGACCCATTAAGGTTCTAAATTTATTCGGCTATACAGGTGGTGCCACGGTAGCTGCCGCTTACGCTGGTGCAGAAGTTTGTCATGTGGATGCCGCTAAAGGTATGGTGCAATGGGCTAAGGAGAACGTTGAGCTGTCAGGATTATCTAATCGAACGGTTCGTTATATAACAGATGATGTATTCAAATTTGTACAACGAGAACAACGCCGAGGGAGTACATATGATGCGATTATTATGGATCCTCCTTCCTATGGTCGAGGTCCTGCTGGTGAGATGTGGAAGCTTGAGACCAGTCTTTACCCGTTCGTAGAATCTTGCTTGCAGATCATGTCGGACAAACCTCTGTTCTTCCTTATTAATTCTTACACAACTGGACTATCATCAACCGTCTTAGATAATATCCTTAACCTAACGATGAAAACTCGATTTGGCGGTAATATTCAGAGTGGTGATATCGGTCTTCCTGTTACAGCCACAGGGATTACATTGCCTGCGGGAACAACAGCACGCTGGGAGGAATAAGGCTTGATTCCAGTTATCTACGAAGACAATCATCTACTTGTTATTATTAAACCCGTGAATATACCTACGCAAGAGGATGAGTCAAGGGACCCTGATCTATTGACCTTACTCAAGGAGGATTTAAAGCAAAGACACAACAAGCCTGGTCAAGTATTCCTCGGGTTAGTTCATCGATTAGATCGACCCGCCGGAGGTGTGATGGTATTCGCCAAAACCTCTAAGAGTGCTGGTCGCTTGAGTGATCAAATCCGCACACATCTCATCAGGAAGCATTACTATGCGGTCATTCACGGCCGACCGGAATCCATGTCGGGCTCTCTCCAGCATTATCTAATCAAAGATTCAACAACGAATACTGTCCAGACAGCTTCTGTACACAATAAAGAGGCTAAGGAAGCAAGATTGAATTATCAAGTCATTGGCCAGCATGAACGATTCAGCCTAGTGAGAATTGATCTCCTTACTGGAAGACCCCATCAGATTCGAGTGCAGATGTCTTCAATCGGCTGTCCTTTATTCGGCGACCAGAAGTATGGTGCTAGCATGAATAAACATGGTCAACAGTTAGCTTTGTGGTCGACCATGTTAAGCTTTACCCACCCCACGTCCAAGGAGATGCTGACCTTCCATTCAATTCCACCTCGTGAGCATCCTTGGAACTTGTGGCCGGAATCTATTTATCATTGTGAGGAATAATTATGCCGCTTTTATCATTCAGAATATTCATGAAATATAGTCTCATTCTCTTACTTATTGCGCTTTTTTTAAGCGCTTGTACAGATACAGACGTCCAAAAGTACAATGATGTTACACACAACAATCAGGAAGAACCTCCAATAAACACCATAATCGAACCCCCTGTAACAGAACCAGAGCCTTATTATACAGAAGCAGAGCTCGTTGCAGTCGGTGATATTATGATGCATCTCCCCCAGACGAAATCCGGATACGATGCGACTTCCAATACCTACAATTTCGATTCATTCTTTACGCAGATTACACCCTACTTAAAGGGTGATTGGGTGATTGGTAATTTGGAGACACCACTCGCTGGTGTTGAATTAGGTTATACCGGATTTCCCCAATTTAATGCACCGCCTGAGCTTGCTGATTCCTTAAAGCTAGCAGGTTTTAATATTCTCTCTACCACGAATAATCACGCACTCGATCGTCGGGAGAAAGGTATTCTTCTTACGCTAGACAATCTGCGATCACGTGGTCTCATCCCAGTCGGAACAGCTTCCTCTCAGGAAGAATCCGAAGTGATTACGATGGTTACTCATCAAGATGTGAAGATGGCTTTCTTAGCTTATACGTACGGTACGAATGGAATTCCGATACCTGAAGGCAAGCCCTATTTGGTATCGTTAATCGACGAAACACGTATGAAGGCAGATATTAAGAAAGCACATGAGCAAGGTGCGGAGCTTGTTACCGTCTCCTTACACTTCGGTAACGAATATCAGTTACAACCAACAGAAGAACAACAAAATCTCGTACACATGCTATTCAGCGCGGGTGCTGATATCATACTGGGCAGTCACCCCCATGTCGTCCAACCTTATGAGATTGTAGAAGTAATAACGGATGAGGGCATTCACAAAAAAGGTGTAGTCATCTATTCCATGGGGAATTTCATATCGAATCAAGATCGTTTCTTAAACAAGAATAAACCAACAGATGTTGGTGCAATATTCGAAGTGGGCATTCGTAAGCATTATCCGGATCTAACCGTTGAAATAACGAGTGTAAAAGCGACTCCTACCTATGTGAATAAGTATAAGCATAACGGAATCACGCAATTTCGTGTTTTACCATTAGAAGCTACACTTGCGGAGCGCAATGATGAACTACTCAAATCCACAGACTATGAGCGCATCGAACCTTATTTGCTAGAAGCTTCTACAAATTTGGAATCGATGATTGTGGATGCGAATGCTCAGCTTCCATAATGTATGTAGCTTCAGATTGACGTTGCTCAGAATGAAGATACTTTCCCTAACAAATAAACGAGTAATTGTTGATTATGTGAAGAGATGCGACCTAGATACTCCTCTAAGAAATCCTGACGAACTTTGATCCCTCTGCGTCCTTCGGATTCACCCTTAGAGGTAAGCTTTAACCATACAATTCGTCGGTCCTGTGTATCTCTCTCACGGACAATGAGTCCACTCTTCTCCATACGATCCATTAACGTAGTAATCGCAGCAGGTGTTGTTGCTAAGAAGTTGGTTAAGTCCGATGGCTTAACTTGATCATGATTCAGAATAAACTCGAGCACATTCAATTGGCTCTCCGTTAAAGTTGGCGCAAGCTGGGCATCCATATGTACCTTCATATCACGTGTTACCTTATACCATACCTTAGCAAAATCATATGAATACACCGCAATCTCTCCCTACTATTAATTCTAGATGGTCTTTCATGTCCCAAGGAAAATTATAACACCCTTGATCCAAGAAATAAAGTTTAATACAATTAATAATTTAAGACATTAATCGACATAACCTGCTTCGAAACTCGAATCTATAAAATCACAAAAGCCACCCTGAGGGTGGCTCCCGCAAATCTGCTTACTATTAGTTACTCGAACAGTAATAGATGCATCTCTTTTCCGTTTGAATCACCGTCAGTCAAATTGACTAAGCTAGAGTCATAATAATTCTGATCTTTAATATAATCATCTAGCGATATACTATAATTAAGTAGTAGATTTAGGGAGAAATATATTCCATATTCAGTTTCGTTCTTTCTGATTTAGTCACCACATACCACTACTTTTCATTATGGTAGTAGCCCGGATTCACCATAACCTTCTCTAAAAATAAATATTAATTGATAAACCGGCAAATAGGTTTTAGCAAGTTCTAACTTGAAGCTTTTAAATATTTACGTTTATCAAGAGCATCCATTATTAATTTCTTTAGTTCATTCATAATTGTGAATGTTGCACCTTCTACATCATTATAGATGTTTTCCTCAACACCGCTTTTTTCAGCCCCATGTGCAATACTATTTCTTTTGTTTAGTAATTGATGAATTAATCCTTCATACATTAAAAAGGAATCAAACTCAAATCCAAGTCTAAAAAGTAATTTTTTCATAACAACAGGCTTTAAATTTGATTCAGTATCAACAATATCTTCCGGAATTCTAACTTTTTCAGCCCAAAGAGCATCAATTGTAGCAACAAAATCAACTTGCCTCGAAAATATGTGTAACTTTTCATCAGTCGGCAAACTTGTTTTAAAGTACTCGTTTTTCTTGTCTGAATTTCCATAAGCCTTGAATACATCCCCTAATGAAGCTGCTTTAATTACACAATTAGCATCATTTCGAGGTATTAGTTGGTCATTTATTGCCTTCACATAAATTTGAAATGCGGTTTTACAAAATCCTTCATAATGGGAATAAAGCATAACAATTAATGATTTTCGATACCTCTTTTTATCGTTATCGTTGTGAATCGACTGTAATTGATTTTTCAAAAACCTAATCTCATCTCTTCTCCAAGTTATTTCTTCTTCTATCTGAGCATAAATGTCATCAATCGTCATAAAATACCCTCGATTTTTTTTGATACAAAACCAATTCTTTCATTTAGTGGTCCAGAATAATTTTTTCCCCCACCAGTAGTTATTTTACGAAATTCATCATCTTGTTTAATGTCCATAAAAACTATCTTCAACTTTTCTAATGTCTGTACATTATTTTCATCAATTCTATTTAAGAAGGGTTGAATTGCGATACAAAAAGCTTCATAGTGATATGTTAAAAAACGGGATATTAAAGTGCCTCCGGGATTAGTACCCGAGAAAATTTTATCACCCAGGGTTCTAGAAAAAACTGTAAAAGTTTTTTCGAAATTAACTTTTTCTAAGTCATAATTAAAACCTAAATTCCCGACCAAATTATACCTACACGGGCTCCTTGACGGAAAAAGCTT
>JBBDIY010000063.1:0-14943 GCA_040880185.1 Paenibacillaceae bacterium | reverse complement strand
TACTCGATACGGATCGACTTCCAATTAAACTCCCTTGTTAGTCACGACAGTTTAATTTCCAGTTTCTTTTCCAGAAGGAGTGTTCATATGGGGATTTTTAATACTGCTTACACGACAGCTTACATTCTGGTCTCCATATTGAACATATTATTCGCACTTGGTGTTGTGTTTGTTGAAAGGCGCAATATTGGAGCAACCTGGGCATGGTTAGTCATCTTATTATTCTTACCAGGTGTAGGCTTTATTCTCTACTTGTTCTTCGGACAGAACTTGAGTAAACGTAAGAGATATCGAGTTAAGGGAAAGCAATTGAAGCAAATTGCAGGTATGATCGAAGACCAAAGGCACAACATACTGAACAACCTGATTGTATATAAGGATGCAGAAGTTTCGAAGTACAAGGATATGATCTATTTAAATTTAATTAGTGATCATGCTTATTTATCACAAGATAACGAAATCGAAATTTTCACTGTGGGTCAACATAAGTTCGATTCATTACTTAAAGATATTAATCAAGCCAAGCATCATATCCATCTGATGTATTATATTGTCAGGGATGACCGCTTGGGCAATTTGTTATTAAGTGCATTGACGAAGAAGGCGGAAGAAGGAGTGCAGATTCGTTTCTTATATGATGATATCGGTAATGCGAGGTTGGCTAGACGATTTTTCAAACCATTGATTGATGCGGGTGGGCAGGCAGTCGCTTTCTTCCCTTCGCGGATTCCTTATATTAACTTTAGATTGAATTTTCGAAATCATCGGAAACTAGCTATTATCGATGGAGCGTGCGGATACATAGGTGGCTTTAATATTGGTGATGAATACTTAGGACAGGACCCTCAATATGGTTTTTGGCGGGATACGCACTTTAAGATCAAAGGCAATTCTGTCTTTCAGATGCAAGCACTGTTCCTCCTAGATTGGAATTTAGCTTCTGCGAACGATATTCCATATGATCCAATGTACTTCCCTGTCAATTCATCTGAAGGTAAGGTAGCTATCCAGATTGTGTCTAGTGGACCGAATGATAATAGAGAGCAGATCAGGAATGCATTGATCAAGACAATTAACAGCGCCAAGCATATTCTTTATTTGCAAACACCTTATTTTGTCCCAGATGAAAGCTTGTTGAATGCACTTAAGATCGCTGCTTTATCAGGTGTTGATGTTAGAATTATGATTCCTGGTAATCCAGATAAGCATCTGATGCATTGGGCGACCTTCTCCTACCTTGGTGAGCTGTTGAATGCGGGGGTGAGATGTTACTTATATCGGAAAGGCTTTCTCCATGCCAAGACAATCGTAGCAGACGGCAAGGTGTGTTCAGTGGGAACAACGAATATCGACATTAGAAGCTTTAAATTAAATTTTGAGGTCAACGCCTTCGTATATAATTCAAGCACTGCGACGATGCTGAAAGACATTTTCGAAGAGGATATGAAAGATTGTGAGGAACTAACACTAGACCTCTATAATAATCGATCGATGTTTCAACGGTTTGTCGAATCGCTGACCAGGCTGTTCTCACCGGTATTGTAGATGGGTGCAACCACGATAACAAGCAACTCCCAATATTTAACCTGGAGTTGTTTTTTTCTTTCTCCTAAAATGCTCAAAAAATAGCATATAAGTTACAATGTATAATTATTCATTTTGTATATTGTGTCTTATATATTTATATGTTATATATTATATGAAAATAACTTTTTACAAAGAGGAGATCGGTTATGGAGAAAACAAAGAAATACACGGGAGGAAATTTGATCCTGCGGATAGAGATGGATTCACACATCCGATTTGCTGAGGTTGCGGCTGCCATCACATTGACAGGCGGTGATATTGTTGCCATTGATATTGTTGAGGCCGATCAACATATGACTACGAGAGATTTGACAGTTGCGGTTTCGGATAATGATCAGATTGATAAACTTACTAATGCCATGAAGAATATCTCGGGAATCAGACTGTTACATATATCTGACCGGACTTTTCTTCTGCATCTTGGAGGGAAGCTCTCCATCGTTCCCAGAAGTCCGATTCTAAATCGGGATGACCTCTCTCGTGTATATACCCCTGATGTGGCGAGAGTGTGCACAGCCATATATGAGGATCCGAATAAAGTATATACATTAACGATCAAGAAAAACACGGTAGCGGTAATTTCCGACGGAAGTGCTGTACTTGGGCTAGGCAACATAGGTCCACGTGCGGCCATGCCTGTCATGGAGGGAAAGGCTGTTCTATTCAAGCAATTTGGCGATGTCGATGCATTCCCGATCTGTCTGGAGTCCCAGGATACAGAAGAGATTATTAGTACCGTGATTAACATTGCCACGGCATTCGGAGGTATTAATCTTGAGGATATATCTTCGCCACGCTGCTTTGAGATTGAAAGGCGACTTCGCGAGGTGCTTGACATTCCAGTGTTTCATGACGATCAGCACGGTACGGCAGTCGTTATGTATGCTGGATTAATTAACGCCTTAAAGCTTGTGAATAAATCAATTGGAGATGTTAAGATTGTTGTATGCGGGGTTGGTGCTGCAGGTATCGCATGCACAGGTATGCTAATAGCCGCGGGGGCCAAGAACATCATTGGTCTAGATCGAAAAGGCATTATCACAGCAGATGAACAATATGACAATCCAATGAAACAATGGTTTGCTGAACACACGAATGTCGGACGGGCCTCCGGCAGCATACAAGATGCTTTGCGAGGGGCTGATGTCTTCATTGGTGTCTCTTCTGGGGGATTATTGACTAGAGCAGATGTGCTCACGATGGCAGACAATAGTATTATCTTCGCGATGGCTAATCCGACTCCTGAAATTCTACCGGATGAGGTGGAAGATATTGTTGGTGTTATTGCGACAGGACGTTCCGATTATCCGAACCAGATTAATAATGTACTGTGCTTTCCAGGTATATTCAGAGGTGCTCTGGACTGTCGAGCGACGACGATTAATGAAGAGATGAAGCTTGCAGCAGCACAGGCAATCGCTTCGATTATTACGGACGAAGATCGCAGTAAAAATTATATTATCCCAAGTGTGTTTAATCCGAAAGTGGTGGAAGCTGTCCGCAATCGTGTCGTGGAAGCAGCTATGCAAACCAATGTAGCACAGAAGAAGCTGTAAGAATATCGATTAATAATTATGTATATAATTTGAACATTAAACATCATATAAGACACAATATATAATTATTTTTATTATATATTGTGTCTTATTTATTTATATGTTATATAATATAAATAACATATATTTACTTGCAGGAGGTTAATATGGGTATAGGCATTAGTGGCATAGGGAGAATTGGGCGACTACTCATACGGAATGCTTTCACAGATGGGAATAACAGCTCTATTAAAGCGATTAATAGTACTTATCCCGTAGAAACGATAGCGCATCTGTTGAAATATGATTCCGTTCACGGCACATGGGACGCAGAAATTAGCAGTATGCAAGGTCAATTAATCATTAATGGTCAATCCATCAGCATGTTCTATGAACGGGACCCGGCGAATATCCCATGGAGGAGTGCAGGCATCCATACCGTAATCGATGCTACTGGGCAATTTAATAATAGAGAAGGTGCGCAAAACCATCTGAATGCCGGTGCATCAACTGTTATCATTACGGCGCCAGGTAAGCAAATGGATTTAACCGTAGTAATGGGAGTTAATGATCATTTATACAAACCTGACAAGCATGTTCTTCTATCAGCGGCTTCCTGTACGACCAATTGTGTTGCACCTGTGCTATATATTATCGATCAAGCATTCGGGGTGAAGGGAGGATGGATGACGACCATCCATTCTTACACGAACGATCAACGACATTTGGATAATCCACATAAGGATTTACGTCGAGCACGAGCATGTACCCAATCTATCGTGCCAACAACAACTGGAGTAGGCAAAGCATTGATTGATGTCTTACCGCACTTGGCTCCTATCATCAATGGAATTTCGATTCGGGTTCCGACTCCTGATGTATCCCTTATTGATCTTACCGTACAGGTACATAGGCCTGTATCCAACACTAAGCTAAAATCTATATTCCAACAAGCAGCAGAGGGTGAGATGAAACCTTATGTGGATTACATAGAGGAACCTTTAGTATCCACTGATTTTATTGGTTGTAGTAAATCGGCAGTTATTGATGGACTGTCGCTCATGGTGTATGAAGATCAAATCAAGGTATTAGCTTGGTATGACAATGAGTGGGCGTATGCTTGTAGGGTTATGGATTTAGCACGAATGGTGAAAGAAAGACGGAGAGAAAGGGTGAAGAGCATATGCTAACACGAACAGGTCCGTTACATCTTGGTGTTATTCTTTGCAAGCATTGCAATTGTATAATAGATACTCTCGATACGGATAATGTAGTTACTTATTATAGTGAATGCGATGATCCTCAATGTCTTGAACAACGTGATATCAAAGGAGAGAACAAGAATGAATAATAAACGTGTATTACACTTTCACGAAGGAAATGCTGGAATGAAGACATTGCTAGGAGGTAAGGGAGCCAATCTGGCAGAGATGACTCGAGCCAATCTCCCGGTTCCTCCAGGCTTTACCATAACGACGGATGTATGCAGGGCTTACTATAAGAATGAAGGTCAATTGCCTGAAGGTCTCATTCAAGAAATTCATGATGCCTTATACATGGTTGAGCAGAGCAAATCTCAAAAGTTCGGGGATGTGAACAACCCACTACTTGTTTCTGTAAGATCAGGCTCCATTTCTTCAATGCCAGGAATGATGGATACGATCCTTAATCTGGGGTTAAATGACGAAACTGTATTGGGCCTCTCAGCAATGACCCAGAACGCACGCTTCGCTTTCGATTGTTATCGCCGTTTCATTCAAATGTTCGGGAATGTTGTCTATGATGTGGAATCCATTCACTTTGAGAATCTGCTTCACCAATTAAAGAACAACTACGGTTTCTCGCAAGATCGAGATGTGACGGCGGAAGCTTGGATGGAGCTAACTGAACAATACAAGAAGATGATTCAACAGCGTGCCCACATCACATTCCCACAAGATGTATACGAACAGCTTCGATTAGCTGTCGAGGCGGTGTTCCGTTCTTGGAATAATCAAAGAGCCATCGTATATCGCAAGGTTTATCATATTCCAGATGAGCAAGGTACAGCCGTAAATATTCAATCCATGGTATTCGGTAATATGGGTGAGGATTGTGGTACTGGCGTATTGTTCACACGTAATCCGTCAACAGGTGAAAAATTGTTATATGGCGAATACTTAATGAACGCACAAGGTGAGGATGTTGTTGCGGGGGTCAGAACACCTCTACCTATTCATAAGCTAGAACATGAGATGACTAGTATATATACACAATTATCGCAAACAGCTAATCAGCTTGAACTGCATTATAAAGACATACAAGATATCGAATTTACTGTAGAACAAGGGAAATTGTTCATTCTACAAACAAGGAATGGTAAACGTACAGCACAAGCGGCGATTAAGGTTGCGGTAGATTTAGTGCGAGAAGGAATTCTAACTAAGGAAGAAGCATTACTACGTATTGAAGTTGAACATTTAGATCAGCTGTTACATCGTGCGATTGATACTGGGGAGAAGTTGGATATTATAGCAAAAGGTCTTCCCGCCTCTCCAGGTGCGGCAACCGGGCAAGTTGTGTTCGATGCTGACACAGCTGCTGAGTGGAGCCATATGGGTAAAAAGGTCATTCTTGTCAGTACAGAAACGAGTCCAGATGATATTCATGGAGTCATCGCCTCTGAAGGTGTTCTAACTAGCAGAGGTGGAATGACTAGCCATGCAGCTGTTGTTGCTAGAGGGATGGGCAAGCCATGTGTATGTGGTTGTGACGAGTTGACTATTAACGTACAAGATAAGAATTTTGTACTAACTAAGAATACGGTTGCCAATTCGGGTAGTCGAATTATACACGAAGGGGATTGGATCACGCTAGATGGTTCAACCGGACAGGTCATCCGTGGAACGGTAACATTGAAGGAACCGGAGATGACGGGTGAGCTTACACAATTACTGCAATTCGCTGATGAAATTCGTAGCTTAAAGGTTCTAACGAATGCGGATAATCCTGAAGATGCCTTAAAGGCTAGACAATTTGGCGCGGAGGGGATAGGATTATGTAGAACGGAGCACATGTTTCTATCACCTGAACGGGTGCCAGTGGTACAGAAGATGATATTAGCAGAAAATTCACTGGAGCGTCAGGAAGCACTGCAGCAGCTATTACCTATGCAACAGCAGGATTTCGAGGGTATTTTCGCTGCTATGGAAGGGTTCCCAGTAAATATACGATTACTTGACCCGCCGCTTCATGAGTTTTTACCTGATCTGGAGCAGTTGTTAGCACGTCAGAGAGAAGCGAAGGGTAAGGATGAAGAAGTAGATAGGCTGATTCGAAAAGTACGTGCATTACATGAAATGAACCCCATGCTCGGTCAACGTGGTTGCCGTCTGGGGATTGTGCTACCCGACATCTACGATATGCAGGTGGAGGCTATATTCAATGCAATCCTGACTTGTAATCAAAAGGGCATTCATGTTCTCCCAGAAATTATGATTCCGTTGGTTGGGCATGTGAACGAACTGAAAATTCTTCGTGAATTAGTAGATCGAGTTGCTTTACAGGTATTGGGTGATTTGAAGAGCTCTATTGCATATAAGGTGGGAACTATGATAGAGGTTCCAAGAGCAGCACTTACAGCGGGGCAGATAGCGGAGTATGCGGATTATTTCTCATTTGGTACCAATGACTTGACGCAAATGACTTTCGGCTACAGCAGAGATGATGCAGAAGGGAAATTCTTAACGCATTATGTTGAGAATCATATATTACCGAATAATCCATTTCAGGTATTGGACAGAGATGGCGTAGGTCAACTCATCGAAATGGCTGTGACAAGAGGTAGAGAGGTGAAGCCGAATTTGAAAGCAGGCGTTTGTGGTGAGCATGGTGGAGACCAACAATCGATTCAATTCTGCCAAGCTGCAGGGCTGGATTATGTTAGTTGCTCACCATACCGTGTGCCAATGGCCAGAGTTGCAGCAGCCCAAGCACGATTACTTGTAGGGAGGTCTTCCCCATCGAGCTAACTTCAAGACAGCTAGAAATTGTGCAATTAGTAAGGAATTATGCACCAATAACAGGTGATAAGATTGCTGAGAAGCTTGGTGTTGGCAAGGCAACGATCCGATCAGACTTCTCGATACTCGTCATGCTGGGATATATCGATGCTAAACCGAAGGTCGGATACTTTCTAGGAGAAGCGATAACACCTGAGAACAAGTTGAATCGGACACTTCTCAAGTTAAAGGTGAAAGACATTCAAGGTATTCCTGTAGTCGTCAGGGATACCTCCACCATTCATGACGCAGTCGTTACCCTCTTCTTAGAGAATGTGGGTAGTCTGATGGTTACGGATTCTGAAGGGGCATTAATCGGCATTGTCTCGAGGAAGGATTTACTCAAGGTGACACTTGGAAATCCTTCTGCACCGAGTATGTTGATTAGCCTTGTGATGACTCGCCAACCGAATATTATTACGATCGGACCGGAGGATTCTGTATTCGAAGCTGCACGTAAATTAATTACGCATCAGATCGATAGCCTACCGGTGGTTATAAGCTCTAATGCAATAGGTGAGCCCACTCGATTAGAAGTCATAGGACGGATCACCAAGACCAACTTGACGAGTACCATGCTGGATTTGGCTTCAGAGCCTTAAGGAGAGGAACATGCGAATTGATGGATGAACAGCAAAAATATATATACGTTTGCTCTGATTCAGTAGGAGAAACAGCAGAAGCCGTCGTTCAAGCAACGATTCGGCAGTTCGACGTTGAACATGTTGTTATTAAACGTGTAAGCTCGATTCAGAACGAAGAAGAAATTCATACGATTATGGAGGAAGCAGCCTACAACCGTGGGATGGTAGCTTATACACTTGTTCAACCAGAATTGCGTGAGCTGATGAAGGAGGAAGCGATCCGTCGGGGTGTCGGTGTTGTAGATATCATGGGTCCAATGATGCAGGTGTTCATGGATACATTCCATGATTTACCGAATCGTAGGCCAGGTTTGCTGCATCGCATGGACGAGGCTTATTTTCGCCGGGTAGAGGCTATAGAATTTGCTGTTAAATTTGATGATGGTAAGGATGCAAGGGGACTCATACAAGCTGATCTTGTATTGATCGGTGTTTCTCGGACTTCCAAGACTCCGCTAAGTATATTCCTTGCACATAAAGGCATTAAAGTGGCTAATCTGCCAATCGTTCCAGAGGTAAAGCCTCCTGCGGAGCTATTCAACATGCCAAGTAAGCGGATCGTTGGCCTGACGATGGATGCGGAGCATATACTTAATATTAGGATAGAGCGGTTAAAGTCGATGGGACTACCCCATAATTCGAAATATGCAAGCCTGCAAAGAATTGTCGAAGAATTAGAATATGGCGAAGCATTGATGAAGCAATTGGGTAGTAGGGTAATAAACGTAACTAACAAGGCGATTGAAGAAACTGCTGGGATTATTATGAGTGAAAGATTAGGTTAGTTTACGTTGGAGGATGCTATTAGAGATGAAGGATGCTAATAATTATAGATCAGAAAAGGACTTCCTTGGAGAAAAGGAAGTGCCGTTGGAAGCCTATTATGGTGTGCAAACGATGCGAGCCGTTGAGAATTTTCCGATTACAGGTTATCGCATTCATCGATCGTTAATTGTAGCAATAGCTATGGTAAAGAAAGCTGCAGCTATTGCGAATATGGAAACTAGACAGTTGAATCCTCGGTTCGGTAACGCTATCGTTCAAGCTGCTCAGGACATCATCGATGGTCATTATCATGAGCAATTTATTGTCGATCCGATTCAAGGTGGAGCGGGCACCTCAATTAATATGAATGCCAATGAAGTGATTGCTAATCGGGCACTCGAGATTATAGGCGAGGCGAAAGGAAACTACAGAATCCTTAGTCCGAATACACATGTTAATATGTCGCAATCGACGAATGATGCATTCCCGACTGCTATTCATATAGCCGCACTTACTATACTTGAGAAGCTACTCCTGACTATGCAAGAGCTTCATGATGCGTTTGAGATGAAAGCTCAGCAATTTGATCATGTCATTAAGATGGGGCGGACCCACCTACAGGATGCAGTACCGATTCGCCTTGGTCAAGAATTCGAAGCATACCGACGTGTGCTTGCTCGTGATATAAGAAGAATAAAGCAGTCGTTTCAGCATTTGTACGAAGTGAATATGGGGGCAACAGCCGTAGGAACAGGTTTGAATGCGGATCCACGATATACGAAGAGTGTAGTCAATCAGCTTGCTATCATCAGTGAATTCCCCATTCGTGGAGCGGAGCATCTTGTAGATGCAACACAGAATACAGATGTTTACACGGAAGTATCTGCTGCATTGAAAGTATGTATGATCAATATGTCCAAGGTAGCGAATGATCTCCGATTGATGTCTTCCGGGCCTCGAGTGGGATTAGGAGAGATTTCCCTGCCTGCTCGTCAACCAGGATCCTCGATTATGCCGGGGAAAGTAAACCCGGTAATGGCAGAAGTAATCAACCAAATTGCCTTTCAGGTCATGGGCAATGACCACACCATATGTATGGCTTCAGAGGCGGGGCAGCTTGAGCTCAATGTGATGGAACCCGTACTCGTATTTAATCTCTTACAATCAATCGATATAATGAATAACGGCTTGCGCGCTTTTAGAGTACATTGTATTGAAGGAATTATTGCCAATGAAGACAAACTCAAGGAAGATGTGGATCGAAGTGTGGGTTTGATTACAGCGGTAAATCCACATCTTGGTTATGAAACGACAGCACGTATTGCCCGTGAAGCCATCCTAACAGGAAAATCGATTCGAGAGCTGTGTCTGTACTATAACGTTCTGTCAGAAGAAGAGTTAAATCTGATCCTTGATCCATATGAGATGACAAACCCTGGAATTGCCGGAGTTTCATTGCTTGAGTGAAACACTGGACTGGATATCCGTATATAAGGCAAAGGAAGACGAAGCAATTAAGCTTCTTCGTCTTCCTTTGCCTCTTCGTCATCCAATTCTAGTAACATTCGATGGCGCGATGATAATTCAGCGAAGTATTCGATAGCAAATTGGCGGAAATGCTTGACTGCCTGGGAGAGATAACGGTCAGTGAACCAATTTAACTGGATCGTTCGTTGACAAACGGGCTCTTCGATATGTATTAAAGATACATAAGGTCGTAAGATCGTTCTCCACGAAATCGCAGGAACAAAGGCAACCCCTTGTCCCGTTTTGATAAACTTACGCACAGTGGAAGGGTCATCACTTTCAAATATGATTTTCGGGAAAAATCCAGCAATCCTACAAAATGCATCGGTCATCTCGCGCAAGCTCTGCCTTGTCCTAAGACGATAAATTCTTCATCTGCTGCTTCAATTAATCTAATACTTTTTCTATTGGCCAATCGATGATTGGAAGGCACAGCCAGATAAATTTCTTCAGTCATTAGCGGTATGCTTTCGCAATTGGGCACCCTCTGAGGTGATGTAGTAATGCATACGTTAAAAGTAGTTGGTAGCGGGGTATTAACGGAATGCTGTGCCAAATGGAATCGAATATTGGGATACTGTTGTCGGAATTTCCCGAGTAGGTCCGGCAGCAGAGACATAGCACAGACAGCTATGATATCAACCATACCGGATATATTACCGGTCATATCGTTCAGCTCTTGTCGCACATCCTCGAGGATGGATAAGGATTGATCTACCTTGTCCAAGAACACTCTACCATATTCATTCAGTCGGATGAATTTTCCTGTGCGGTCAAATAGGGATACATTAAGCTCCCTCTCCAAACCAGATATGATCTTACTAATAGCGGGTTGAGCGACGTGCAGTTTCTCGGATGCACGTGTCATACTCTCGTATTGTGCTACCGTCTGGAAGTATTTCAAATGTAGAAGATCCAAAGTAGTTATTCCTCCTTCTAGGCAAATATACGCCAATATTACACTCAAATATAGCTGTAAAACGTTGGAATGTATATATTGATAACAAATTCATTATACTTCTTATGAGAATATATATATTTTACGATATAAAGAGTTGGACCTATACTAAGAGAACAAACAAAATGAATTCGCTTACATATTTAAGTACAACCCAGAATCAACTAACTAGGAAGGGAAATTAATTAAATGGGAGCAAAACCAAACTCACTCAGAAAAGAAAGGAATGTCAATTTTCAATATATTCTAATCGGAGTATGTATTGTCATCGCATTATATTTGGCTGTACTCCCCTTAATATTCTTGTTATATGGAAGTTTTACAACAAAAGAAACGATAAGCAGTCCCAATGTGCTTACTTTCCTTAATTATATTGAAGCGTATTCAAATTGGCAAACCTACGCTTTGATATGGAATTCTGTCAAATTTGCTCTTGGTACGATGTCCGTTGCTTTTGTAATTGGTACATTCTTAGCGTGGGTTACTGAGAGAACGAATACACCTTTCAAATCTGTATTCTTCTCATTATCTATTCTTCCTTTAGTTACACCAGGTATATTATTCGCAGTCTCTTGGATTATGTTGGCGAGTCCTGGGTCCGGAATATTCAACACACTTCTACAAAATTTATTCAACACAGACTACGTCTTCTTCAATGTCTATTCACTGGGCGGCATGATATTCGTTGAAGGATTATTGTATTCTCCAATGGCCTTCTTATTCATGACAGCAGCATTTCGGGCTATGGACCCTTCCTTGGAAGAATCAGCGATGATGTCCGGGGCGAAATTATGGAAAATTGTATACCATGTCACCTTGAAAGGGATATGGCCGGCCGTATTCACAGTCTTATTGCTACTCTTCGTTTCATCGATGGAATCGTTTGAAATTCCAGCCTTATTAGGGCTCCCAGCAGGATATAATGTCTTAACTTCAGGCATCTATCGAGCTATAAATTCCTATCCACCTAATGTTGGGCTTGGGTCTACGTATTCGGTGTCCCTCTTGGTCATCTTATCAGTGGGCATATATTTTCAGACCAAATTGGCGAATAAGGGAAGCAAGTATTCGACCATGACCGGTAAGGCATTCCGCCCTAGTCAAATCGATTTGGGTAAATGGCGGTATGCAACAGCAGGAATTAGCCTAGTCTATTTCTTCGTGGTCATGTTCCTACCTTTCTTAGTTTTATTGTGGACTTCACTCCAACCTTATTATCGAGCACCGTCGCTCTCCGCATTAGAAACGTTAACATTGAAAAATTATGATTATGTCTTCTCATACCCGGCTATCGGTCGCGCATTCTTTAACAGCTTCTCTCTAGCTATTCTAGCTGCAACTATCGTTATGATAATAACCGCCGTTACAAGCTGGATCATCATTAAGACAAGAATACGATGGCGCTACATGCTTGATAATCTAGTATCGTTGCCATTAGTATTCCCTGGAATTGTGTTCGGATTGGCGTTGATGATCACGTATCTTAATTTTAATATCGGGGTTTACGGAACGGTTTGGATCTTGTTGATCCTCTATCTAACTAAATTCTTGCCGATGGGGTTACGCTACAATACAACTTCTATGATTCAAATTCATAAGGAATTAGAGGAGTCAGCATTGATGTCTGGTGCTCAGTGGCTATCCATGTTCAGACGAATTACTATACCGCTGTTAATACCTGGATTTGTAACGGGTTGGATATATGTAGCTATCATGACTACTCGGGAATTATCTGGTTCTGTGATGTTGTACAGTCCTGGTTCGGAAGTCGTCTCCGTAGTTATATGGGAAATGTGGGATAATGGCCAATTTACACAATTAAGTGCATTAGGCGTCATATTCATGCTCTCGCTTCTTCTCATCGTGATAGTGCTTCAAATCATTAGCAGAAAACTTGGGATTAAACAAGGCAAATAAATCCGGTATTGGAGGAGAAAAAATTGCTAACCGTTAAAGGTTTGAAAAAAGCGTCTGTTCAGGATAAAGAAAGAACGATAACGAATGCGATCAACGATGTCAGCTTTGAGGTTTCGCAGGGAGAACTGTTCACCTTACTCTGACCGAGTGGGTGTGGGAAAACAACAATGCTTCGCTGTATTGCCGGTCTGGAGAAACCTGATTCCGGAGAAATTGCTACCAAACGCAAAATCGTCTACAACTCGCATACGAACACATTCGTCCAACCCAATAATCGGGATATAGGTATGGTCTTTCAATCTTATGCCATCTGGCCACATATGAATGTGTTCGAGAATGTTGCTTTTCCACTAAGGCATGGTAATAGGAAGTATTCGAAGACAGAAATCAATGAAAAGGTAGAAAGAGCTTTATATGTCGTTCAGTTGGATGGATATGCTTCTAGGGAAGCTACGAAACTGAGCGGTGGACAACAGCAACGATTAGCCCTTGCGAGAGCATTCGTTATGGAACCCGATCTGCTACTTCTTGATGAACCAACCATTAAGTAACCTTGATGCCAAGCTGAGAGATCATATGAGATTTGAGCTTAAGAAGCTGCAGAAGGAGTCAGGTATTACAACATTATATGTAACTCATGATCAGATCGAAGCGCTAGCATTATCAGATAAGATTGGTGTCATTAAACACGGAGTTATGGTTCAGAGAGGCATACCATCGGAAATCTACGAATACCCAGAAACTCAATTTGTAGCAGACTTCATCGGCTCTACTAATTTCATTAAAGGTGAAGTGACGGGTCCATTCGAACTTGACGGTTTATATTATGCAACAACCGCGGTCGGGATTATGCTAGTACGTTCACAAACCAAATTAAAGGGAAATGAGAAAATTATTATATCCATAAGACCAGAGAATATTACGCTCACATTAAATAAGCCTTCTCAAGATTCTAATGTATATGAAGCAGTAGTCGATACGTTTATTTTCCTAGGAGAAAGTACAGGTATTCAATTAAAGGTGAATGGAACTATTATTCATACGAAAATCCATCCTACTGCACCTGTACATGAGGGAGGTGTCGTTTACTTGCACTTCAATCCTTCCAAATGTATTGCCATTATTGAGGAAGATTCTATTATCCCACAGAAGAAAGTGAGCTCTTAACAATGAAATTGAGATTAGGCATTATTGGGTTGGGGCAAGCTGGAAGTCATACTGTGATGAAGGCGGTTAAGCATAAGAATATCGAGATTACAGCTGCAGCAGATATTAATGAACAGTATTTAAACGCATTCAAGAAAGATTTTCCTGATGCAGATGTTTATCTCGATCTCAAGGATGTGCTCACAAGTGATAGAGTGGACGCCGTAATTGCTACACCTACCCGCTTGCATAAAGATCATGCGGTATGGGCGGCTGAACACAAGAAGCATGTTCTAGTAGAAAAACCAATTGCTAGAACATTAGAAGAAGCAGATGCCATGATTGAGGCTGCACAGAGAAATGGTGTTGTCCTCATGGTTAATCACAAGAGAAGTTATGATCCTCCGATTGTCAAGATGAGGGAGGTTATCAAAAGCGGTGAGATAGGCCGCGTTCGCATGATTCATAATTGGCACTACAGCGATTGGTTGTACCGCCCCCGTACACCTGAAGAATTGAGTGACGGTGGTGTTGTTCTTAGACAAGGTGCTCATCACTTTGATATGACTCGATTTTTAGACTGCGGTAAAAGTCAAGAATTTTTCAAAAAAAATTTGGAGGGGTGATGCCTGAAATATAGCTTGGGATTGATTTTGTAGAAATCTCAAACAGACCTAGCTTTTTCAATAGGTAATAAATTGAATATAAAGAACTAAATTGTAATCCGACAAAAGTCTCGCAACTGTTTTTCTTGACATGTGCTCCATTTTTTTTTATTATCGGAGATAAGTGAAGATGTTACGAGCTGACTGCGTGTTCCTTCG
>JBBDIY010000062.1:0-15390 GCA_040880185.1 Paenibacillaceae bacterium | reverse complement strand
TAATGTTCTGGATTACTCTTAATATTCTTTCTAGATCACCAGTATGAATTTCTTGTTGATTATGCAATTCCCCTAGAATATCAACCGTACGTTGGATCGTTTCTTTAAGCAGGGTGAATTCTGCGGTAATAAGACGACTTTTCTCTTCCACGCTTTTTCGACTTCTATAAATTGTTTGTATTTTCTTCCTTGATTTAAAAGCTTGTAACGGAAGCAATGCATACATTTTTTGTTCTTGGAGATCCTCCGCTGAATACTTCCAGTATTTCATAACAGGAACTGCATAGGGTATTACTTCTCCGCTAGGTAAACGAAGCTCGATCATCAAAGAGTCATCTATATTCTCATTTTCTTCTAGGAAGATGACCAATTGTCGGGGAAATTCAAGAATGATAGGTTGATCCGCTTCTATGGAACCTGCCAGTTCGACGGCCTTCTCGAAACCATATCGAAACATGCGGATCACCATGGACGAATCATTCATCGTTTGAAATTCAATATGGTAGCGATAAACATTCTGATAATCTCTGATTGTGATGAACATATCAGCTGTTATTCGACTATAATCATCTTGAATAAATTCGGAATTTTCATATTGAATATCTACTTCTTCACTTATAAAGCTCTCATCAAACAAGCGATTTATCATGTTCACAGTGATTTTCTTAGATAGTTTGAACAGTACCCTCATGATCTGATCGAGTTTTAACTTATGATTATTACGGGGAGTAGTAAGTGTCTTAGTCACGTATTCCGGACTAACATTGTTCTCACGGATTAGATCATTATACCATAGACTTTTATAAATAGGAGTGACTATTGACATAAATTACCTCCGAACATGTGTTTGATTCTAGTTTATCAAATGTTGTGGCAGCATGTCAACAAGATTGTGAATATATGTTTGCAATTGCAATTTATTTGATTTTGGGGCAGCCGTTGGCGCTTGGGCTAACTATAGTATTGTCGAGGAGCTTGGCAAATACACAATGAATGGATATAGGATACGAAGATTGGCGGATGAGACGTTTTTCTATTCATTATAAGGAATACTCTTAAACCCACATAATAATGAAGCTGCAATACGATGTCTTCCTTGAATCAATCTATATCCCTTCTCCCCTCTTACAACTTGAATTGGATATATGGCTTTTTTTTCTTTTATTTCTAGAGAGATCGAGGCAATCTTACCAACATCAAATGTTTGATCTTTCTCATCATTCAAATCTTTTGCAAGCTGATACGCTGTCATGATCGGGAAAAACCACCTGTATGATTCTTATCTAGATAATAAAATGATTTCCCTCCATTGTTAGAGATTCCTGCTCTATCATATTTGGCTACATGATGCGCGACATCTTGTCCTTGTTATCTCTCATTATGTTCACTGTTCCATATACCACATGCTACTAACTTAAGCCGCTCCACGCGGGCTTCTTCTTACCAGTAAGAAGTAAGCCATCAGCGCCGCGGCGCTAGTCACTACAATAATTATGCCTAGCGGAACCGTAGTGTCTTCACCCGCGATGCCGACTAGCGGAGAGACGACCGCTCCGAGCAAGAAGGGAATGACACCAAGCAGCGCAGCAGCGCTGCCCGCCATATGACCCTGGCTCTCCATCGCAAGCGGGAATGCTGCCGTTGATGCAATGCCGAGTGACCCTACGAAGAAGAACAGTGGAATCACCAATGCGAAAAGCGGTCCATGGACGATGGCCACAACCAGGACAACGACGCTTGCCAAACCGGCAAGCCATAGTCCGATCAACAGAAAGGTGTGTTCGGATACGCGATGCGCCATCCGCCCAACCAGTTGGGAGCCGATGATCAGGCTGATGCCGTTCGAGCCGAATAATAGAGCGAATACGGTTGGCGAGGCCCCGTAAATATTCTGATAAATAAAGGGTGTTCCCGAAACATACGCGAAGACCCCTGCGATCATAATGCCCTGTGCCAGCATGTAGCCGATGAACTGGCGATCTTGCAAGAGCGATCCGAAATTCCGCAGCTGCTGCACGAAATTGCTGGGCATGCGGCGATCTGAGGGTAGAGTCTCCTGCAGCTGCAATTTTGTCATCGTCAATAGGTAGATTCCCAGTAGCGCAAGCGCTACAAATACGCCGATCCAAGTCGTGAAAGAAAGCACCCCACTACCGGTAACCGGTGCCACGAGCGGACCCAAATTACCGACAAGTAAGAGTAACGAGAAAAATTTAGTGAGCTCGTGACCGCTGTATAGGTCGCGTGCGATCGCGCGAGAAATGACAATGCCCGCCGAGGCGGCAAAGCCCTGCACGAACCGGAATGCGATCAACAGCCCGATATTGGGCGAGAATGCGCAAGCGAACGAAGCAGCGACATAAACGGCCATGGAGATAAGCAGTGGATTGCGTCTACCGTAGACGTCGCTCAGCGAACCCATGACGAGTTGGCCGATGCCGAGTCCGAGCAAACAAGCGGTCAGGCTTAGTTGCACCAGCGAAGCCGTCGTATCAAATTGCTTCACAATCTCGGGGAACGCTGGTAAATACATATCGATCGTAAAAGGCCCAAGTGTCGAGAATAAACCGAGCAGCAAAGCTAATCTAAACACATGCTTATTGTTCTTAGTGCTCATAATAAAGAGGTTTCTCCTATTCTTCTATCCATACCCAAGATTCTTAATCTCGAAGCAAGAGTTTGTTGTTCATCCTATCATATCTGTACGAATTCCGACAACTAATTAAAAATGATATATTATAACTAAAGTGAGCGCAGAACTTGAAATGAATGGAGGAGAAAATATGAAAAATAAAATCCAAAAAATCACACCAAACTTGTGGTTTGATACACAAGCCGAAGAGGCAGCGAAGCTGTACACATCCATATTCGGAGATTCAATGATTGGGAGAATTACTCACTATTCAGAGGGACCTGTCATGACTGTGGAATTCCATCTAGGTGGACAACAATTTGTAGCATTAAACGGTGGTCCGCATTATAAATTCACAGAGGCCATATCATTTATCGTCAATTGTGAGGACCAAGAAGAATTGGATTATTATTGGGAAAAGCTCTCAGAGGGTGGAGACGAGAAAGCTCAGGTATGCGGTTGGCTGAAAGATAAGTTTGGCGTGTCATGGCAAATTATTCCCGCCAATCTATCTGAGATGATAAGCGACCCCGATCCAGTGAAAGCAGAGAGAGTTATGAAAGCATTGCTCCAAACGAAGAATAAGATTATTATAGAAACTTTAATGCAAGCGTATGAGGGTTAGGGATCACTTCATGCTTAGATATTGAACCCGTTATCATCCGATTGGTGCGCCATTAACCTTTCATTAGACGCTTTTGTTCTCCGTCAACTGCATGGTAGTAATGCAAGTGTTGTCATTCTCAAACGTGGAAATCTCTGACTCCTGCGCTCTTCCTTCGTTCTCAATCGTTACACGATACGTATTGTCACGAGGTAGCCACAAATCAATAAATCCGTTAGATTGGGATTTCAATGTTTGGTCCATTATCACGTTGCCTTGCATGTCTTCAATGTATACGATAAAATCTTCATCCGCCATCTCTCCACGGTAGCTAGTTAAGTTGTGATCGGCGCAAGGGTGTGTATTCTCGACGTACGGCGCGAGGGAAACAAAGAAGTCGTCTTCAAGCAAGTCATAGGTTATCTGGCTTTCGTCGCTGTTGGTCACTATGAGTTGCCGCGATGTGATGGAAGCGGATTGGGCTTTTATGTTACCTACACTGTAATCATGAACCAATTGCTTCATGCTTAGCGCTTCATTATCTTTCGGCGCATCTTTATCGACGCTTACTGCAAACAAATATGCACCAAGTATAACAGCAATCAATCCAGTAACCGCAATGATTTTTCTTCTCATCATATATTCATTCCCCTGTCATCTCAGCCTGTTAATCCCTTCTATTATACTGTTATGAAATGAAATTCTCAGTAATAAAAGTCATTTAGCCGCTAGTGTCTATCAAACTGAACATACATCAAAATATGCATACCATCCTGAATCCCTTTCAAATAAAGCCACTCATTCTGTACAGCTGTCATGCGGATATACAAGTCGAGCCAGTCGTGGACCAACTCTTGATCACCTTCTGGAAGTTTACTATTGATCTCTTGCTCCAGCTCTAACAGCCTATTTCTGATCATCTCCATATCATGAATCTTCTCAGATTGGATAGATCTTTCATCAAATCTCTTGATCACTGCATCCCTGATCCATTCAGGCATAATTACAACACTCCCAGCAGATTCTATTAGAGACGTTACGTTAATGCGTACCACCATATTAAATAATATATGGTACGTTAATGCGTAAAGTCAAGCGAATGCTAGGAGGATCTCAATGGCCAAGAAGGTGGTAATTAGAATACCTGAATTAACTAAAAAATATGGGATCTCACTTCGCGAACTTTCCCGTCTGTCCGATGTTAGACACGCTGCATTAAGTGAATTATCTAACGGCAAAAGATCCAACATTAACTTCTCCCATATCGAAAAGATCGCCGATGCACTTGGCATTAGCGATATTCGCAAGATCATTGATTTTATTGATGTTAAAGAGAACTAATATCGGGCATTAGTAGATCATTGGCTTGGATTGGGGAAGTATTAAATACTCAACGCAGCGGCTTCCTCTTCGTTTGCCATTACAAACTCTAGTCGCATGCCGAGGGCTAGAGCCACTTTCTCAAGTGTATCGAGTCGTGGAATGGAAGACTCATTCTCAAGCCTCGCTATTGCGGATTGTGTGAGACCTGATCTTTGAGCAACCTCCGCTTGTGATATCCCCAAAGCACGTCTGCGACGTACAATTTGAGATACTAATCGAGCTGTCTGTTTGATATGCTCCTTTTCTATCTGGCTAATTGAAGATATCTCTTTTTCAAACTCATCCCATGATGTCATCCGAGTTGTCCTCCTTTATTATCTTCCGAAGCGAGTAATCCAATCTTTCATTCGCATCTCAGCTTTTTCAATTTCTCGCAAGGGTGTTTTGATCTGTTTCTTCTGAAAATAAGTGAGTAGTACCAGTTGATTGCCTTGCCAACCAAAGAACAGAATACGATGGTCATCAGGTCGTAGTTCCCAGATTTTATCTCGAATATGTTTGCAATATTTTTCTCCTGCTCGGGTTCCATCCACTTCGGCTCGACGCATTAAATAAGTTATTTTCGCAAGCAAAATGCGAGAATTTTTATCACCAGAATCGGCACGACCGTTTATGTCCCTCATCCATTCTAGAAGATCTGATTGACCCTTGTCGTCTTCATAAAATATGATTTTGTACACAAATCCTCCTATAAGTATATCCTTAATCGAGAATATTATAACGTTTACGCTATATATTATAGCAAATACACTATAATATATCTATGGGAAATTAGTTTGTAATTCAACAATTCCATAAATTTGAACATCCTACACAATACACTTATTCGCAATAGGAACAAGCATCGGAGGCAGCTCTTCCTTCAATCTCCATACGAAACTAATCGGCCGATCGCCTTCATGACGTACGTACTCCGCTTCCCCCAGGAAAACAAATGGTGACGTATAGCCGTTCTCCTTCTTATACTCCCTAACGAATAAGGCAATTCGGTTGCCCGTCTTCCGATGATGGATATACCGCTGTGCTATATTCGACTTCTCTGTAGTTCGACTCTGTGTCTGCCAATGGAATAACCGCTCGTTGATTGCATAGTCCTCGTATAAGGTTGATGGAGAGAAGTCCTTGTCCGACTTATTGAGGGTGATGAAGAAGATATCCGTTTTTTTGTCCTCAAAATATTTGACGCCTTCCCTGAACTCCGGTGCCTTCTCATCATTGTAGAATCCAAATGCCGCCATCACCTGTGAGGTGGTGTACTTGCAGTGCACATCCAGAGGGCAATCATATGGAAAAGGGTTAGGTAGATCAACAAAATCAAGCTGCTTCAGATTGTATTTAAGGATTTGCACAATCTCATCACAGAATTCCTCACATTGGACGACCGCCTGAACCCCAGTTTCAATAGTATCGAACCCTTCCTTGCTAGGCGCCGAACTGTAGAATGTATAATAGAACATGTTCAGCAGGAGCTGCTCTTCGTCCATCTTAGGTTTCTGTTTATTCAGCAAGTACTCAAGAAGATATCCGAGCATTACTCGAGAATTCATTGCAAACAACGCAGGTAACCGCTTTGTAAGATAGCTCTCATTTGCCATATCAAAATCTTCTCTAATGCCCGCTTCAACCAGCATCCTACTAAATGTGCGATCGCCGTTGCGGCCATACAATTCATATAGGTCAATCTGATAGTGTTCAAGGAAGTTTGCTATCGTTGCTGTCATCCCCGTATCTTTCTGGAAATGCTTCAGCTTGGAGATCACATTACGTCGCGTATAATTGGCATCCTTCAGATTACGTAGCACGTATTCCTTCGCTTGCTTCTCTAGTTGGATAAAGCTGCCTCTTGGTAAATTGGAAAAGCCGTTGTCCACATAATAGGAAATAGAGTGCTTGGTCCGCCCCATGAGAGCCCGGAATTTGTCCTGAAAGTTATAGCTGACGTGAGCTTGTCCGATAAAGTCGAGCACAGTCAAGCATTCCTTGCCCTCAGCCAGTCGCAGCCCACGACCAAGCTGTTGGAGGAAGACAGTCAAACTCTCAGTCGGGCGCAGGAATAGGATGGTATTCACCTCAGGAATATCTACACCTTCGTTATAGAGATCGACGACGAATATAAACTTGATATCTCCACGAACCAACCTACCTTTGACCTGATTCCGCTCTTCATCCGGAGAGTTCCCATGCAAGGCGATGGAGGGAATACCCGACTCCTGAAAAACTTTGGCCATATAGATCGCATGCTCAACACTGACGCAGAAACCGAGACCCTTAACATCAGCTAGGTCGGTGACGTACTTTTTGAGACTATTCAGGATTTGGGTAACACGTATCTTATTATTCGTATATAGGTTCTCTAGCTCAAGAAGATCATATCCGCGTCTCGTCCACTTCACCTGGGAGAGATCAACCTGATCCGTCACGCCAAAATATTGAAAAGGACTCAGCAGCTTGCGATCAACTGCCTCAGTTAGGCGGATTTCAGCAGCTATGGTATCGTCGAAGTAGGAAAGGATACTTTTGCCATCCATTCTCTCAGGTGTAGCAGTCAAACCTAGTAGAATCTTCGGTTTATAGTAAGTCAACAATCGTTGATAGGACGGTGCAGCAGCATGATGAAATTCATCGACAACGATATAGTCGTAGAAATCTTCCGTCGTGCGTTCGTCTAACTTCATCGAATTGAAGCTTTGGATGCTAATGAACAAGTGGTCTAACGAATTTGCCTGATCACGGCCAACATGTAGTTCACCGAAGTTCAGATCTTTTAGAATAGCGCGAAATGTATCTCGGCTTTGCTTGAGAATTTCCTCGCGATGGGCAACGAATAAGAGACTGTAAACAGGTACGTTTCGAATCGTATGATATTTGGATTTCGGTATTCTTAAGACGACTAAGCTCTTGGATCGCTTTCAGATCCGTCGCTTCCATGTATGTAGTTGTTATGACACGCAGATGTCCACCGGATTCCGTGAACTGCTCTAGCTGTTCCATGAGACAACGAAGCCCGCTCCACTTAATGAAGGAGACGAGCATATCAATTCGATCTGAGGTTACGATTTCATGTTGAAGCTCGCTAAGCATATTCGGCTCAGCGTGTGAGCCTGTGAACAATGAACTCTGGGAGAGCGGAGTCATTGGCCGTAAGATTTTATCTTCCTTGATGCCACGAATGTGATTGAGTTTGGAATAGACGAAGGTAAGGACCTCTCCTTGTTCATCTATTCTGTAATCCTCTAACTCTTGCTGCCCTAAGCTGGTCCTCATCGTCGTTATAAGCTCGTTACAGATGCGAATTTGCGCTAATACGGCATCTTGGTCATCACTATTCTGTTCCCTAACTAGTTTCAGAGCTCTTCGAGTGACTAATGAGATGTAATGAGCAAGTAACTTGCGAGCTTCCTCCACATCCAGTGATTCCTTGCCTATGAAGAATAAATCTGGAGTCAACTCAATAAGTTCATTCCTCGTAACTGAATTGAGTATTTGCTCGTAGAGTCCTAGTTTCATTGGGCACATCGGTCGTGTTGTCACTCTTCTTTATTAATTATTGTGATAATCCATTGATTGAACTCCTTGACATGTTCACAAAGCTCTTCAGCTTGGGATCTTGTAAAGGTTACAGTATCACTGTAATCAGCATCCCCACGCATATCCATCAACTTATTGTACATTTTCCCTAGTTCGATTGGGATATGCCCTTTTTTAATCAATTCATTATTAATATAGGACCGGACGTGTGTATGACTCTTACTTCGAATACCTCTTAGTAGCATTAAAGCAGTCACTGTTTGAAAAGCAGAATAATACAATGAACTTACCGCTCTATCATATATCTCATTATCTAAATCCGTAGATGCAGAAGAATAGGAACCTTGAGCTTTAGTTAGCATGATACTAACAGAATTGCTATATCTCAATTTCTATACCCTCGCTCTCTATATTATCCTTCAGAGGAAGTGAGACATTCACTTCCTCAAGCCAGTTGTTATAGTTTTCTAGGATAGACATTAACGGTGCATCTTGTTCCATTATCGTAGCAAATTGCACATCAGATAACTTTTCTTTCGCTTCTCGTGTTGGAGACTCTTTTACTAACACGAGCAAATCAACATCAGAATATTCCGTATAGTCACCTCTCGCTTTTGAGCCAAATAAAATTAACTTAACTACATTAAACTCCTTCTTTAATCGTTCTTTTAGTATTGAAATAGCTATCTTTTCTTCAGATGTTAATGAAGTCAACTGAGATTCATTTAACTTTATCATCGGTAATCACCATCCACCCTCATGCTTACCATTTTTTATAACAATTATAACATAAAATGAGTCGGCCTATATTCAAGTGAAATATTATTCAAGTGAATCACTGAATTAAGTACTCACTTGAGTAAGTGTTGCATATACATATCTTATACCAATACGAGGGGGATGTAACATGAACAACCGTATTAGCGAGTTAGAAAGAGCATTAACTGGATTATCTGGCAGGGTGACAAATTTAGAAACTCAGTTGAATAAAACTAGATCAGGAGTTGAGTATCAAACGAATACCGTATCGAAATATATGATCAAGCTTGTATATCCAGGTATATTCACAAGTATAGACAATTTGAAAGCCGGTTTCCCAAACAATCGAAGGAAGGTAGCCATGCAACTGAAAAAAGGCCAGTTCATGTTCATCTATGTAACTTCACCAGAGAAGAAGATTATGGGACTAGCCAGTGTAGCATCAGATTGTAAACTAGTTAGCGGGAGATGGCCTTATTCTGTCGATCTTGAATGGGTAATCCGTCCGAAGCCTGGGATCACACTCTCTGAGACTGGACTCGACATTAGGCCGCGTATAGGTGATACATTATTCTCTATTACTGATGAGAAAGCACAAGAAATAATTACCGCAATCAATTCACAGGATGATTTGGATGAGAGAACTCTAAAGTATCTTGCTGAGAAATATAAAAACTATAATAAAGACGGAGGAATTTAAGCTTTAGATTGAGAGTTTGCACATTTTTGCACATCGTATTAATACCGAAAACAAAGCGCACTGAGGTCTTATTTAAACCTCAGTGTGCTTTGTTTTGTTGAATTGTTATTCGTCATCTAACTCTTTTAGGATGCGTTTGATTTTCTCTATTTTGAGGGTATCCGTCTTTCGTAAAATTTCAATGAGCAATTGAACAGTCTCTTGGATTTGTTGATCTTTGGGTGTGACCATGCTGAGATTGCTGTCAAAGGGGATGAATAACTGCATAGGCTCAACATCAAGTGCTTCTGCAATTTTCTCTATTGTTAGTAAAGAGACATTCTTATCCCCGCGTTCAATCCGCCCGATATAGGAGTAATTGAATCCACCCCTCTCTCCGACTTGTTCTTGAGTTAGCCCTTTTCCCTTGCGAATTTCCCGTATTCTTCTTCCAACAGATTGTAACAATATATGATCCATTAACTACACCTCATTCTGAGTTTAGGCAATGAGACTAAACTTATTACTTCCAGACGATTCGACTGTAGTAGTTATGGTATCGGATATTGTTCAGTATCTGAATATTCTTAGATCCGTAAATTCTGTATCCCTGGTCCTAGGATTCATCTTTAATATCATCTCAACCAAGTCATCCCGACTATACAATTTCACTTTATTGGATCTCGCTAACTCAGTCGCTTCGCCGATCGTACAACAAACACGCACTGAAGTCAGGTTATGACGTCAGTGCGCTATATAATTTTAATTATTAGTCAGCTATACCCGTAGCTACTTGATTCCGAATTATTCTTACGTAGATTCTTTATATTATAATCTTGGTTCTGTGCAACGTACCGATGCTCGCGAATATATCACAATACAATCGGCTCAACTCAACATGCGCGTCATGCCATCCTTCTTCCAGTTCCCATGTGATCGCTCTTCCATCATATCGAAGCTCCACATTCGTCTTATAATTACCATCATCTCGATATGTAGCATCATAGCTGTGATATGCCTTGTCTTCAGTAGGCTTCACCAAATGGTGTTCATTGAACTCAAATTCGTTCTGTTCCTGAAAACGTCTACAGAATTTCAAATAATCCTGGAACGACTTACCCACAGAATCACCCCATACTCCAGCTATGATATGTATTCCTTCTCGAGTTGCAAATATACTATCAAGTATATGCCGTCTTGAATACCTTTCGTGTAAAGCCACTCATTCTGAACAGTAGTCATTCGGACATTCAGATCGAGCCAATCGTTGATTAATTGTTGACTATCATCAGATAGATTGTTGTAGATTCTCTTTTCCATCTCAAGTAACTGCTCTCTGATCTTCTCAAACTCATTATTCTGTTCAGATTGAACGATCCGATCATCGAATTTTTTGAGTAGTGCATCTTTGATCCAGTTATGCATAGTGGTTACTCTCCTCAACAAGATAAAGTATCCTATAATCGTTACAGAAGATTCATTTAACCGTATCATTAGTAATCACTGTCCACCCTCATGTTAACAACATGGGTAACTTATCCTGCTCAAGAAGATAATGTCCGCGTCTCGTCCACTTCATCTAGGAGAGATCAACTTGATCCATCACAACAAGATATTGAAAAGGCTTAGTAGCCTACGATCAACTACCTCAGTTAGCTTATATATTGAATTCTACAGCATCCTCTTCCTTTCCTAATACGAACTCGAGTCGCATGCCAAGTGCAATTGCAACTTTTTCAAGTGTATCAAGTCGTGGAATCGAAGCCTCATTCTCAAGTTTTGCTATAGCAGATTGAGTAAGACCTGATCTTTGAGCAACCTCTTCTTAATTACTTTAATCAACAGCCGAAATCCATACTTATAATCAGTACTATTACGCTAAGAGAACAGACAATAAACCCGGATCCTCAAGTAATAATTCGAGTCTAACTAGCTTATAGCTGATTCCTTGAAATGTGATCGTCTCCACTTTATCTAACGACCATAATAAATCAACTATATTGATAGCATGAGTTCAACCCATTGTTCGTCTGGCAATTACCAATGGACTTTAATACTTCCATTATTCATACCTTATCTCACTCACTTTCCGCTTGCTGCTACTACCGGAATACTCAATACAAGTAGCCATGGTGCTCCTAATAAATATTCTGAGACAAACAAGTTAACCCATCCTTCACTTGAAAGTGTATATCAGAGAACAAAATCGGGCATGATCATGTCATGAAGTACAAGATTCTTGTATGCATATGCTCAATATACAACGTATTTCTATTTATATCAACAATAAGTATGACTATCTTGTACTTCATTTCGACTTCAGAACATTCCTAGTACAATTAACTTGTACTTCCATCTGAGAAATGAGGGAACATAATGACTGCTTTCCCTACAAGATTACAGACAATACGAAAAATAAAAGGCCTCTCACAAGAGGACCTTTCTAAACAAGTCAATACAACCAAATCGACGATAAGCAACTATGAAAATGGGCACAGTACACCATCGAATGATATGTTAATTCAATTGGCCGACGTGTTGGAAACAACTACCGATTATTTACTAGGGAGAACTGACCTATCTCATTACCCCGATTCCGATTTGATTAATTTAAATCTAACCCCAAAAGAAATAGAATTTCTTAAGGGTTGTCTTTTACAACTGCGCAGTATTTTTGGATGAAAGCCTGAAGGGGCTGGCGAAGAGCTACACACAATGAAGCACCTCTATATTCTATAATCTTGAACATCCTACACAATGCACTTATTCGCAACTGGAACAAGCATCGGGGGTAACTCCTCCTTCAGTCTCCACACGAAACTAATCGGTCGATCTCCTTCATGACGTACGTACTCCGCTTCCCCCAGATAGACGAATGGCGACGTATAGCCGTTGTCCTTCTTATACTCTCTCACGAACAAGGCAATACGGTTGCCCGTCTTCCTGTGATGGATGTAACGCTGTGCTATATTCGTTTAGATATACGCTATAACTCCTTCACTTGTCTCGGCAGAAAGCTTCACGATCTCATTAAGTTTCTTTATTAGCTTTTCCCTCTCACCACTTTCATTCGTAGCAATTCGAAGGATTGGAAGATCTATTTGGGCTAGAATCTTATCTTTAAGCGCGTCTCGATGTCGCTGTTGTTCATTATCGCGATGAAACTTATGGCCGTCGACCTCCACAACCAATACAGGTTCCTTGTCTAATTTATTAAATATTAGAAAGTCTACGTGTGTCCAAGGATTCATAGTATAATTTCTCTCTTCATCCTTTAAGCTAGTCAAATCTCTTACAATTGAATTGAGCGGTATATGCATAACACATTTAAACGAGCTAAATTCAGGAAGAGCAATTACTTCTTCAATGACGCTGTACATAAGGTTCTCAGAAGTATATTTTGACATATGCTTAGCCGAACTCATAAACTTTAGTAGCTTGGCTGAGGATTCGCTGTAGAGCAAGTCGAACACGGAGATTTTTGGACTTTCAATAATATCTCCTTCCATTGAGTTGTATTCTATGTACCTTATTAAATCACCAATATTAGTTCCATGCTGCTTAAATAATTTATTCGATGTTACTACGATTAGTTCTTTAACCGCACGTGATACTGCAACATTAATTAAATTCGCATCATCAATGAATCGATTTATATCATTAGCCACAGTTGTGAATACAATTGTATGTTTTTCAAGTCCTTGAAATTTGTGCACGGTATCAACTTCAAGGTCTGGATGAGGAATCAGTTGTTTAGTCTCTGTAACATGCTTTCTATATGGAGATATAATTCCTATGCTAGTAACAGCTTGATATTTATTAATAATTTCATCTCTAACAACTTCAATTTGCCGTATATTATACCAACCTTTTCCATCGCTGAAATTATCCCTACGAGCATGATTGCCTTGTGCTGTTCTGTACAGTCGCAAAGGCTTGTCCTCAGCAAACTCCTCGGTCATGACAACTAATTGATTATCATAAAATTTCTCGTTACAGAACCCAATTATTTTCGGATGGCATCTATAATGCTCGCACAATAAGGTCTTGGGTAAATCGTCTTTATATATATTCATTAACGATGCAATAATGCTAAATTTACTGTAATCATAGGACTCTCCGATGTTGTAGGCTGATAGTATCTCATCACTTCTCATTGCGATCTCCGTTGGGACGATTTGAGGAAGCTGTTTTGTATCCCCTACAATGACTACATTCTTACAGCATGATAATGCTAATGAAGCCGTAACTAGGTCAACCTGTGAAGCCTCATCAATAATCAAATAATCGAATAAATAGTTGTCGGTTATGCTGGTTTTAATCGAATGTGTAGTACTCAGAATTACTGGATAATCTTGAATGAAATCTTGGAAATTATACTTATAGCTTTTGATCGAATAATTGGCTCTGATCCTTTTTGAGAAGGTCCTATACAGAGATGCCTTAAACAATTCAGATGATAATATCGTATATTGTTCCATAAGCTCCTCATAGCTTTCATCCTTAAGATTAGCTTTTATAGAGGAAATTGCCTTTTTCCTTTGCTTAATGCCGTTCTCATAATAGGCGCTTCTAAAAGAAGAAACGATATATTCCTGATTTCCGTTTACAAATTTAAATTTATAAACACCATATTTAAAGAACAACAGTGCTTTGCTTGAGGCGCTGTAGTTATTACCTTCGTCCGCGATCCTCTCAAGATCATTGATAAACCCCAGAATTGAATCATTGGACCAATTCCAAAAGATAGAGAATTTAGAAGGCCTCAATGACTCTCTCTTTAAGCTATTCTCATAATAGGCTTGTTCTACTATAAATTTCGACAGCTCTTCTTGTAGCTTTGCCATTCTATTGCGATCTTCTAGTAATAGAGTAAGCTGCGTATTTATCGTCTTAAGTTGTTCCGACAATGCATTCAACGCTTTAGGCTCTTGAGCCCAATCGTCCAGTTCAGGAACGTCATATTGTTTATTTTCAATGAATTCTTTCTTTAGGTCAGCATTTCCTAATAAAGCAGTAATAAACCCATAACCGTTATTCACTAGCTTTTCCTGCACATTGGAGGTCGCAGAGTTGTTGGCCGAGACAATACCAACCGATTTCCCCATACATACAACATTAGCAATGATGTTCAATATTGTCTGTGTCTTCCCTGTTCCGGGAGGTCCCTCTATGATACTAATCGAGTTCTCGAGAGCTTTCTTCACAGCCTCCCTCTGACTTAGATTAAATCCGAATGGGAATATCGGGGTATTAACATTCTTAGCTTTATGGATTGGTCCTTCAGATAAGTAAGTTGCCAGAACACTCTGTTCACTTACTTTCGCCAACTTTTCATACTGGTTTAACAGCACCTTCTTACCATCGGCTAATACACTTACATAGGCTGATAAATCCTTTAGATATTCGAAAATGGCTTTAGGTTGCTTCGAATTCAGACACGATTGCTGAAAGGTCACCTTAGATTTCTCATACGTGGCGACTCTTTGCTGATTATTGAAGACCTTGATATAGTCCCCAAACTCTAAAACCTTATCATACTCTCCTATCGGAAAATCATTAACGCATATGATTACATGTTCAATTTTAATGATTTTAGGCTGGTCAATCACTTGGACATTTGCCATCTTATAGTTATATGTTCTATTCGTTTTTTCGAATGTTATTGCTACTTCGTTCTCTATGAAAACTAGACTGCTGATATCAGCAGTCTTATCTTCCATTTCATACGTTTTACTATTCTTTATTAGCACTACAGCGTGAAATATTTAACTAGACTTTCCAGAAGATATGTATTAAAATTGC
>JBBDIY010000061.1:0-82517 GCA_040880185.1 Paenibacillaceae bacterium | reverse complement strand
AAAAGATAAACCCGCTAATGTCCAGCATAATATATTTCTTTTTGAGAATGAGCCTCATGTTCTGCGTTATAGCTGCATGCATGTTCACGGACGCTTTCGCCATCATATAGCCGTACCAAGCCTTCCGAGTACATTGGCCGATACTACCAGCTTCTGAGGATATATTCACGACTAATTTCGTCTCACTATTCATGATTAGAGGGATGAGTGCATTCGTTACTCTTAACCCGCCAAGCCCTGTCACGTTAATCACGTTCAGGATATGATCAAAGTCGAGCTCATCGAATATCGTATCTGTGATATTACCGATGATCGCCGCATTATTCACCAGAATCTCTACTTTATCTGTGATTGAAGCGATATATTGCCCAGCCTTCTTCACACTCTCGTCGCTTGAGATATCAAGATCGATGATAATCAATTGTTCCGGGAATTTCTCGTGAAGTGCCTCAAGCTCCTTCCAATTACTCATATATTGTCCAGCGAAGACAGTGTAGCCCTTACTTATAAACTGCTTCGTGAAAGCCAAGCCAAGTCCACGGTCTGCTCCAGTAACACAAACATACTGTTTCAAACTATCACTCCTTTCTGAAAAATACAGTGTGCCGAACGATGTGCTTTTTTTCAGCCCAGACATTTCTGGTGGCTCCTTATGCAATGTAGCAAGTACAATCTAGTTTAGCATATTATCTAGCAATAATGAATGCTAACGCAATAACCTCCAAGACCCTGCGATCGTGCGATACGGTATTCGCTTACGAAGGACCGGACCATAACGAGCCAGCTCGTACAAGGATATCAATTCAAGCAAACGGACCACCACCTCATCTGGAAAATAACCCCTCCTCACCGACTCCTGCAAAGTCTCTCCCCTATGTATCCCATGTCCATATCGTGAGAATGTTTGACTGAGAACCCGCTCCAATAATCGCGTATCCGCATCGTTCGTCGTCATTCCCCATGCGTACTTCATCATGAGGAAACGAATGTGGATGGTCAACCAACTATGTCGAATTGATCTAGATCTGAACACCATTCTCGCTGTTTGGCCGCTAAGAACGATTGCCGCTGCCCATAATAGCGCGGTTAAAGTCCGCTTATCTGACATAACAGTAAGCGTGCCTACAATGAACTTATGTAGTAGATGACTACCTTCCTCTTCATCTGATGAACTAGCTACTTCAGCTCCCGTACCCTGTGATTCAGCCACCAAGCTCTGCGGTGTTGGATCGAAGGCTGTCCAGCCAACCCCCGATATATACACCTCTACCCAAGAATGGGCATTACGGTTACGGACCATCACAGGGAAAGTTACGATCTGAGATGAACGAAGTCTTAGCGAGCTTTCCTGTAGAAAGCCATTCTCTTCAACATCGATGATTTCTCCTGGTGTGAAGCCTTTGACCCAACGCGCTGGAATACCGATAGTTCGTAGCATAACCGTCATCGCTGTTGAGAAGTAATCACAATAGCCTTCCTTCTGCTCGAACAAGAATTGGTCGACAAAATCGCCCTCTTTTGCCGACAATTTCGGGGTAAGGGTGTAGCGATAATGTTCGCCTAGAAATTGATCAATTGCATTCGCTTTCTCCCATGTAGAATTAAATTCGTCTGTAATGTAGTGCGTCAGTTGATTGATGCGCTCTGGTAACTGCTCAGGCAGTTGAACATATGCAGCAGATATCACGGCAGGTATTGGCTCCTCACTTGCTGATCTCTTCTCGGCATCCTCGGAGGTTATCGGAACGGAAGATTGCAAACGATAGGTGGTCAGTGTAGATGATCCACTCTCTAGTAGCATGTATTTCCCCTCAATGCGATCAAGCGTAATCAGACCCGCCGAACTCGAAGCACCCTCCTTGAAGGCAACACCGTCCACACGTTGAATAGCACCACCCGATAACAGAATGGTCGAGCGATCATCATGAGGGTAATCAGGGAATGGGAATACTTCTTGGACGAACGACGATTTATTCTGCCTAGAGGAATTGCTGTTCAAATCAGTTAATACATCAGGCAGCTCAGCGCCAATCTCATAGCCGAATAAATCATTAGTTAGATTGCTCCAGCCCTTGCCATCGTAAACTGCCTTCGATTCACCTCGCCAGTAGGCTTGAGGCTGCTCTGTATTAGCCAGAAAAGCAATTGAATCATCCGATTTGACCGTTCCGCCAAGCTTCGTATCATCCATGCTATATCCTGATTTCTGCTCGATTTCTGCGTGCTCATTCGAATATCCGGGGAAGCTCTGCAAGGAGAATGGGCTAAATGCCTCGATTGATTTCCAATTCAACGGTTTCATATGGGGTAGCTTAAGTGCAGCTCTGTCCTGCCCCACTGATACGATGAACCCGCAGCCTACGGTTATACATACCAATAGTATGGAGCTGATTACCCAGCTCATTGGCCAACCCGGACTCTTGTTGCTTAAGCCGAATTTGTTCTCCAAGACGGGAAGCACACTTAAGCCATGCAGCGATAATCCTACGATGACGACTAGGACAACTCCCTTTATTGTGTCTAACCCCATCCACAGCTGGAGGACGAGCAAATATACAATCGTGAGCATTGTTACATATAAGGCAATTCTCTGATAGAGAATGACCACATACAACCAACAAACTACCGTTGCCCATGCCCCAATGAACAGTAGTGTGCGGCCTTCTGCGCTCACTGCATCCCACTGTCCAGTCAGTATGCGAAGGAAATCTTGCATGATCAATATCGTAAAGTTAACCCACCAATCGAGATGAAACAGGTTTGTCCCATGGAACATGGCAGCAACGGAGGAAAGAATAATCAACAATTTAACGATCCAAGTCCAGACTGGCGTGATTCTCAATACATCAACTGCCAATACCCCGATTATGGTAATCAGTATCGGTTCAATGGCATATACGTCCGTCCAATTCGATAATTCAGTTAATGGGCGCAACCATTCAGTGATGAGGACAACGAGTAGGGAGCCGGATAATAAGCGGCGTAATGCATTCTGATCACGCATAATTCAGTTCTCCATCTCGATCTCCCTCTCTAACTGCAACTGCCTCTATTACTTGTGGAATATATAGAATTTGGATGGATTGTTGATGGGTAAACACGTTATTCTCCGTATGAATTTGTTCGTCGGATGTTATTGTTACACCGATTATGTTGCAGTTTGCGTCTACACCTGAGTCATTTGCACGTGAGTTAGAGATTATGCCTGGGCGTGTCATAGCGGTTCGTAGTTGCTCAGCGAAGGAATCGGAGCTTGATGCCTCTAATGAAGAAAGCCACTCATAGATTTCAGTGGGTACACCGGATTCATTCGCATAATGTGGAATAACCACACAGCGGCTATCTCCGCAAGCGAGTATGATCTCTGTGGAGGGTTCGTTTATCTCCAAGACTATACGAGTAACCGCGCTCACAGTCAACTCGAAATGAGTTTCCCTTGCATCCATCACGATTAGCATGGATTTCCGGTCCTCCACTTCAAGCTGCTTCGTCTTCAGCGTCTGATATCTAGCATATGATTTCCAATCAATGCTCGATATAGGATCTCCACTCATATAATCACGTAGAGTCCCATAGTCAGTTGGAGTTCCTCCACCCTGTTGCATACGCTTAAACCAATTCCCAACAAGTGGAATAGGATTTACCTGTACAATCTCAGCTTCTTGTTCCTCTTGAACGAGCACTCTCTTCACCAAACCGAACATATCTCCAATCATGACACGAGAACTATGAACGCGGTACAAACCTCTAGTTTTAGCCGAGGTCGTATAATGGCATTTGATATTCCGATCGCCTCTGATATAAGTCAAGCAAGCATACTGCTCAGCATCTATCTCTTGCTTCTCTTGCTTCTCTTGCTTCTCTTGCTTCTCTTGCTTCTCTTGCTTCTCTTGTAAACCACTATACTTTTGCTGAACCCAACGCTCCTCCACAACAATCCAACATAACCAATAACGTACAGGGAGGTTAATCGTTATCGTAACTTCCACGAGATCTCCTGCTTCTATCCGCTTCTGGTGAATCATTCGTACAGCATGGATATCTCCTCGACGAATCCATAGTGAGATAACGAGTAAATAAATAAATAGAAATCCGAGGCATCCGCTCAGGAACAAACCCATATAACCGCCGATTTTAGCTAAACCTATAACTGCTAGGAGTAAACCAAACATACTCATCGTCCGAGCTATGGGCATGTTCATTGAAACCAGCTTTTTCGGATAAGTGTATTCTCACTGTCCAAGTTGGAGGCTTTGATAAAAGTAGGAACACTAACGTGTTTAATGAGCGTTTCTAGCAATTCCTCACGACCACGCTGATCGAGGAACACATCGGGCTTCATCATTAATCTATGTTTGATGATTGCTGCAGCAAGAGCTTTGACATCATCGGGTATGACATATTCTCTGCCTTGCATCCACGCTCTCGCTTGTGAAGCTCTCATCAATGCAATAGAGGCGCGGGGACTTGCTCCCAGACGAATATCTGGATGATTACGAGTAGCTTCGACTATATTCACAATATATCGTTTGATCGACGAATCTACATGTACGGCTCGAACCAATTGCTGTAGTCTGATCAATTCATCTCCGGTTAATACAACTTTAACTTGCTCCAAAGGATGACTTAGCCGGGCCCGTTCCATGAGCTCCATCTCTTGATCTGCTAAGGGATATCCGACTCGTAGTTGGAACATGAATCGATCCATTTGTGCTTCAGGCAATGTATAGGTTCCTTCATGTCGTAATGGATTCTGTGTCGCAAGCAACAGGAATGGGCGTGGAAGTGGATAGGTTGTACCATCCACAGTTACACATCGCTCTTCCATAGCTTCGAGTAAGGCCGATTGCGTCTTCGGCGATGCACGGTTAATCTCGTCAGCCAGCACAATATTGGCCATGATCGGACCTGGGCGATATATGAATTCCATCGTCTGTGGATGGAAAGCAGATATCCCCGTAATATCTGAAGGCAGCTGATCTGGTGTGAATTGAATACGCTTAAAGCTGCTCCCAATGGAACCAGCTAACGCTTGAACTAGCGTTGTCTTACCAACACCGGGTACGTCCTCGAGCAACACATGACCTTCACACAGACATGCTGTGATTACTCTCTCTATTAATAATCGTTTCCCTGCAATCACCTTCTCGATTTCTATAATCCATCGTTCTATTAATTCGAGTGGCTCCATCCACTGTTCATTGTAGCTTGACATATCGTTAGAAAATCCCCTTCCCAGTGTCGACAATTGATCTTATACCTACCATTGTTTCCATAGGATCGGGGGTTTAGACGCTGTCGGCAGCGGATTTTCCGCTCTACAGTTACATTCGTGTATATACGCGTAAGAAAAACGCCTTGCGGCGTCCTTTGATGTGATAACACATAATATTGTATTGTTGGACGGGAGTTGGTATAGGAACATACACCTACAAATCGTTGAAGTGAGCAATTTAGCTGCGATATTACAACTGTTTACTACGTAATGTGATCATTAACCAATAATTAGTGCGATTTTACAACTGAATTCGAATTTCCATGAGAATTTCTTGGTATTTCGATCTTTTGTTGTATATCGTTACTATTTCTTCACTTCGCCCTATTCTAAGTGGATTAAGTGTATATTTGCGCTATTCATTCCCCCAAATCCTATATGTTCAAATTCGCAATATTCATGCTGATCCAACCCTATCTGTTCTAGAATATGGGCTCGCATAACTCATTTCACCTTTTCCTATAAGGAAAAGTACCACTTCGGCCACCTCGAAAACTTATACTTTCCTATACGCGCAAAAAAATAGCTGCCAAGGACGAATCCTTAGGCAGCTACCTTTATACTATTACTATACAGCTACTTCTTGTGTCTCTATATTGTTGCTATTCTGTTTAACCAGCTCACGACGCTGACGGGCAGACTTGCGGAAGTGCAGTAGCTCGTATATACAAGGTACGATGACAAGTGTAAGCAAGGTAGCTACACTCAATCCACCGATGACCACGATCGCTAAGCTCTGGGAGACGATGCTTCCGGTTTCTGATGATCCCCATACGATCGGTATCATTGCACCGATTGTAGCGGTGGCGGTCATCAGAATGGGTCGCATCCGCACCCCAGCTGCTTCAATCAACGACTCACGGATCGTCATCTTCTCCTCGTTATGCTTAACGCGGTCAATGAGTACAATCGCGTTCGTAACTACGATACCAATCAGCATGACGACCCCGAAGATGGCCGTAAAGTCAGGAGAAACTCCCGTGATGATCAAGCCAAGCACCGCCCCGATAGGTACGAAAAGTATAGAAGATATAATTGCCAGCGGGGCACGTAGTGTCTTAAAGGTGAACACCATGATCAAGTACACGATGAAGATGGATACTAGCATCATGAGCATTAAACTATTCAAGTCCGATGACTGATCAGCTGATGCACCACCAACGACCAACTCTACTCCCTCTGGAGGGGTTAAATCAGCTAATTGGTCCTTAATGTCTTTACCTACAATAGATAATTGAGAAGGCTCAACTGTCGCGGATACTCGGATATAACTTTCGCCATCCTTATGGAAGTACTTCGTTGATTGCTCTGACTTAACCCATTTTGCAACACTTGAGACTGGCTTCGGACCTGAGTCCGTCATAACCGTTAACGTAGATAGCTCACTCTCGGATTTCGGCTTCAACGTAGGTTCAAGAACGACCTGAACCATCTGTCCGTCAACCGTTATTGAACCAATCGGCATTGGATTCAGCATACCCTGCAATTGCATAGCGATATCGCCAGCTTTCGCTTCAGTAGCATTCACTTCAAGTGTGTACACAGTTTTCTTCTCTTCTTGATTGCTTTGAACCTTGAGTACATCCTTGACAGGTTCGATCTTGGCGATAACCTTAGCAGCAGTCTTCGTGAGCAGCTCCTGATCCTCACCGATGATGTCTACGAAAATGGATGTTGAGTTTCCACCTGTGAACAGATTAGCTGTTCCCGCGTTCAATGCTGCTCCAGGGTAGTTATCCCTTTGCGCCTTAACAGCATCGATAATATGCTCAGCATTAGCGCCATCCTTCATCTGGATCATGAATGTGACTAACGTTGGTGACGATACCGCGCCATACTTCGCATCATCAGCACTATTCCCGTTCGTCATAGCAATCCATTCGGCTTCTTTCTGCTCTAACAAGAAAGCTTCAAGCTTGCCGCCATTCTCAAGTACTTGTGCAACTGGTGTGTCGGGCTTGTATTCCAGCGTAACACTTAATGTCTCAGCGCTTGAGGAATCGATCGCACCTTTTGGCATCGCAAAGTAGGTTGCAATTGATCCGACCAGCAGCAAGAACGCCAATGTAATTGGAATCCATTTGAATCTCAAATTCCACTCCAGAAATCTAGTAAACCGCTTGGAAGGTTGATGTTCCTTTATAATGGAGTTTCTGAGAACACCCGCACTTAGAAGGGGTACAACCGTTAATGCTACCAATAAGGAAGATAATAATGCGTAAGTCATAGTTAATGCGAAGGGTAGTAAGAACGATTGCAATGAACCATTCAATAGACTCATTGGCAAGAAGACAGCAACCGTAGTTAACGTGGATGCCGTAATCGCCCTTGATACCTCTTGTGTAGCATCGAGTATTACCCCTATTGAGAATTTCTCCTTCTGTAATCGCCGGAATATATTCTCGATGACAACAATACTGTCATCGACCAAACGTCCAACTGCTACTGCTACCCCACCTAGTGTCAGGATGTTAAGCGTGATACCAGACATATTTAGTAGGAAGAGAGTCATTGCTAAAGACAACGGAATGGATACAATTGTAACCAATGTTGCGCGAATATTACGCATGAATAATAGAATGACGATTGTTGCAAGTAACGCTCCTAGCAGAACCTCTCTCATCATACTATTAACGGAGTGGACAATCTGCTCAGAGGTACTAATCATCAATTTCAAAGTCATTTCTTTATACTCTTTATTCAGAGTCTCCATCGCTTTCTCTACACCATCTCCAACTGCAACTGCGTTGGCATCTGCACCCTTGGAGATAACAATCTGAAGTGCATCCTTGCCATCCATTCTGAATGTGCTTTCTTTATTGTCGAGGAAGGTCACCTCTGCTACATCACCCAATGTAACGCCCTGGGCAACTGGAAGCCTCTTCACCGCTTCTACATCTTGAAGGCTTGCAGACACATTCAAATTCACGGTCTGGCCATCCAATGTACTCTCACCTACAGATGCCGATGCATCACGTCCTTGAAGGACACCATATATGGCTTGCAGCGGTACCCCTTTATCAGCGAGTTTAGCTGCATCAGGAACAATGCTAAGCTTAGGCTTCGATTTACCTGACAATTGAACATCGCCAGCACCTTCGATTGCCCGGAACTCGTCTATTGCACGTTTCTCAAGAATTTCCTTCTGCGCATCACTTACACCGTCTTCAAACGTAAGAGTTACAAACGAGATCGGAATCATCGATGTATTAAATTGGATCACATAAGCTGGAGAAACCCGTTCTGGAAGTGTAACTGCATCAACCGCTTGTTGAACTTCCGCTTTGGCGTCTTTCATATTCGTCTTGGAATCAAAGTTTAGATTCACTTGGGAGAATCCATCACCAGAAGTCGAGAATGAGTTGGTTTGCCCCTTCACTGATTTCAGTGCTTGTTCTAGTGGGATGGTAACTGACCTTTCCATAGAAGAAGCATCATATCCCGGTCCAATAACGGACACGGTAACCTGTGGGTTATCAGCCTCAGGCAGAAATTCTCTAGGTAGTAACGTGTAGCTAATTCCTCCCAATACCATTACCATAACAATAATTACGATCATTGCTGCTTTGTTACTAAATGCATTCTGGATAAATGATTTCACTAATAGTTCCCCTTCCACACCATCAATTTATTATCTTATACTATCATAATCATCTGACCCTCCAATGGCAAAACGACTATAGACTGAAATTAAACCTAGACTAAAGTCGTAGATCGAATGGAGTAACTATATGGAGTAACTTGTAGTAACAGCATCATTGCAGCAGTTTCAGTTCTGGTTATGGTCAACTTTTAATACACCAACGACTTCTACTCTCCAGCCATATGCGTTCGTATATAGTTCAACGACTCTTCCGCATGATCCTTAACTTTCACCTTACTCCACTCTTTAACCAATAATCCTTGCTGATCAATGATAAAAGTGGACCGTACAATTCCCATAAACTCATGACCGTACAATTTCTTTAATTGCCAAACCTCATACAGTTCAGATACGGAATGATCCTCATCTGCAAGTAAGAGGAAGGGAAGCTCGTATTTCTCTATGAATTTGTGATGCCGCGCCATCGAATCAGTGCTAACACCAATGATGATCGTGTTCAACTTCTTGAAATTTTTACTGCTATCGCGGAAATCGCAAGCTTCTGTTGTACAAGCAGGAGTCAAATCCTTCGGGTAGAAGTACAGAAGCACATTCTTGCCTCTGAAATCAGATAACTTTACCCGTTTTCCATTACTCGCTTCAAGTTGAAAGTCTGGGGCTATTGTACCTACTTCTATTGTCATGTTTCTCGATACCTCCTGAAAGTTTTTGATCTACGACCCCGCACCCCGATATCTGCGAACACCAATATTCCAAATCCAGATACTGATCAGCATGAGAACAAGCCCGACAACAGGCGTAAGCAATGCCATAGTTATGAAATCCCCTCGCCTCAAGAAGAGCGCTGCCGGATAGAATCCGACAAAGGCGAACGGAAGTAACCAAGTCAATACAACCCGTATGATGCCATTATAGATGCTAACCGGGTATCGACCGTAATTCTGAATGTTCCAGATGAGCGGCAATATGCCTGTTGGTGAATCAGAGAATAGCGATAAGGATGTTAAGGACACATATATGCCAAAATAAATCATCACCGACCCAACTACCATCAGCAAGAACAACAGTGGATCGTACCAGCTTAGAGCCACATCTAGGTCGGTCCAAGCGTAAACCATAACTGCAAACCCAGCCACAGCACCGAACAATGCCGGCGGGTCCATATTCTCCAGCATCACTTGGAATAGATTATGAGCAGGACGGGTAAGTACACGATCCATCTCACCTTTTACAATATAACGATCACCAAAGCCATACAGGTTAAAGAAGCAGTTGAACACACTATACGGCACCATAAAATATCCATAGATGAAGATCACCTCAGCACGTACCCAACCATCGAGTGCATCCGTGTGCATATATACAACTAGGATAAAGAACAGATTCATGAAGTTAAACGCAAGATCAGACAATACCTCAATCCAGAAATCAGAGCGGTAAGTTAACCGAGTTTTTATGTAGTTTTTCAAGTATTCATAGAATAACGAAATATAGAACATTAAATCCTCAGCCCCCCTGCACGAACAACCGCTTGCGCGCCCGACGCCATACGACATTAAGAGGCAGCAGTAATGCAATAAACCACAATATTTGTACACCAATCGCTTGGATAATCTCATTTCCAACAATATTACCTGTGAATACGGAGCCCGGTAAATAGGTAATGGCTTGAAAAGGTAGAAGCTGCAACAATTGCTCTGCCCAGCCTGGGAAAAATGATAATGGAATGACCAGTCCCGAGAACAAATCGATCGCAACACGTTTCATCCGCATCAAACCTTCATTATTCTCAAGGAAGAAAGCCGACAAGCCGGTCAGAATATTGATCTGCGAATTAATGAAGAAGCTGAACACCATCATTACAGCGAATGCCATCCAAGTGAGTGGATCCAGCAGCAATCGAATGGGGAACAATAAGGTCACAATAATCATTCCTGGAATACTGAATAACAATAAACGGAATAGGCCTTCGCCCAAGCCTTGCATCATCTTCACCGCGAGATATTGATATGGTCTAATCATCTGAATCGCTACGCTGCCGTCGCGAATTTCTCGCGAAATCTCTTGATCCAGATTGTTGAAGTAGAATGCACGTGCCATCCAGGATATCGCGATATAGGTGGATACCTGCCCAGAAGTCATTCCTCCAAGCAACGCATGATCACCATACACAGCCTTCCATATAAAATAAGCAGAGCCTATATTGATCGCATAGATCGCAATTCCGCTATAATAATTCACACGGTATGCGAGCATCGTCAGAAATCGCATTCGAATAAAATCGATGTATACACTGATCATGTGGAAGATACCGCCTGCACCGTGGCCGAACCGGTTCGATATATTTCGCGAACGATCTCGTCCGTATTCGTCTCGGTGATCTTCACGTCGCGTATATCGATCTGACCTACGACACTTCCGAGCACTTGTGAGATAATCTCTTGTCCGCGTGGAATAATAACCTTCGCTGAGAATTCATTATCACGTGACCAGATAACATCCAATCCTACTGTAAGTTGCTGTAGTCGTTCTAATGAAACGGGCTCACCGAATTGCAGCCACACTTCCTTGCCCTTACCCCAGCGGAGCTTCAGATCATCTAATCCACCATCATAAATAATACGGCCATCATCGAGCATAATAACACGTGAACAGAGTGCTTCGATGTCCTGCAAATCGTGTGTAGTTAGTAATATCGTCGTATTATAAGTGCGATTCATCTGCTTCAGAAATTCACGAATTTCCGTCTTCACTACAATATCTAGACCAATTGTGGGCTCATCCAAGAATAATATAGATGGATTATGTAATAAAGAAGCTGCCAACTCACAGCGCATCCGTTGACCTAAGCTGAGCTTGCGAACAGGCCGAGACAGAATGTCACCGATTTGTAACATGTCCGTTAAGTCGTTCAGTCTCCGCCTGAAATCTGCTTCGGTGACACGATATACCTTGCGTAACAATTGGAACGATTCTATGACGCCGATATCCCACCATAACTGACTACGTTGCCCGAATACGACACCGATGCCTCGAACGAAGATTTCTCGATCCTTGTAAGGTACATAACCATTCACGCGAATATCCCCTGCAGTTGGAACCAGAATGCCTGTGAGCATCTTAATCGTCGTGGATTTACCTGCTCCATTCTCTCCAATATATCCACAAATTTCTCCCTGTGGGATCGTGAAGTCTATATCTTTCACCGCGGTTAGATGTGTATATTCTCTGCGGAATAAATCCTGGAATGCGCCTTTTAGGCCAACTTTATTCTTTTGTACCAAAAATTCCTTACGTAACCCTGCAACTTCAATGGCATTCATAACGTCTAACCTCCTAGTGCTTAACGTAATTCTCTCATTTATACACTATACACGAACCTTGATATAAATGAAAAATGGTATTCATACATTCTTAATGTCACTTGCAGGGGAAGTCCTTACCAACTATAATAGTTTGGTGGATTAACAACATCGAAAGGCTGGAATTATCATATGACCGAAGCAATTAACGAGATGGACCCCGTATCACCGCGTAAGAAACTCAAGCGCTCGAAGATCTTAATATATAGCCTGCTCACCCTGCTGCTTATCATTGTTGCTATTGTTATCTTCTATATAAATTCAGTTCTGGGCTTTGCTAATAAGATCTCTGATCCTGATGATTCTGCGTTCAAAGGTGTAGAATCAAATGAACCTCTTCCTGTATGGGAAGGAACCGAACGCGTCAATATTCTACTACTTGGTGCCGATGCACGTGGATTGGCGGAGAACGAGGTTCCTCGTTCAGATTCGATGATCATCGCGTCAATCGATCCTGTCACGAAGAAAGCAACAATGTTCTCCGTGTTACGGGACACGTATGCAGCTATTCCCGGGCATAATGATAATCGAATTAATGCAGCACTTGCATTAGGTGGACCTAGTCTTGCTATGAATACAATTAGTGAACTTACTGGATTGTCGATTCAGTATTATATATATACAGACTTCCAAGGCTTCATCAAGCTCATTGATGCAATGGGTGGCATTGATTTTGAAGTTGAGAAAAGAATGCATTACATCGATAGAGCCGATGATCCTCAATATTATATTGACTTACAGCCAGGATTTCAACATTTGGACGGTACAACCGCACTTCAATATGTACGATTCCGCAAAGATGCACTATCTGACTTTACTCGTACTGAGAGACAGCGTAACTTCCTAACCGCAGTTGCAGACAAGGTCAAGCAAACATCGTCATTGATCAAGCTTCCTCTCTTACTGAATAGTGTTGCCCCTTATATTGAGACGAATATGGGCATAGATGATATGGTTAAGTTAGGACGTCTTGGGTTCGATATCGATACGACTTCTATTCCGAGTGTCATGATTCCACCTTATGAACTTCTTCGCGAGGAGAAGATCGGTGGCGCAGACGTGATCAGTATAACCGATTCCGACAAATTGCATGAGTATGTACAGGAACAGCTTAACCCAATCGTTGTTGAACCGGTTACACCTGATGGTGCAACTACTGATGGGGCAACTACTGATCCTGCAACTGATTCTTCGAGTAATTCATCAAACAACTCAGCAACCGATCGTGAAGTAACGCCATGAATAGAACCCGTTCCGAGTCTTTATATCAGGAAGCATTAGCGCATATTGTCGGTGGTGTGAATAGTCCTTCACGCTCCTTTAAGGCGGTCGGTGGAACTGCACCAGTATTCATGGAGAGGGCGAAAGGCGCTTATTTCTGGGATGTGGATGGTCATCGTTATGTTGATTATTTGGCAGCATATGGTCCGATTATTCTTGGTCATGCACACCCTACGGTAACAGCTGCAATCGTCCGCGCCGCAGAGAATGGCACATTATATGGAACCCCAACTGAATTAGAAATTACCTTTTGTCGCATGCTGAAGGAAGCGATCCCTTCCATGGACAAAGTTCGCTTAGTCAATTCCGGTACAGAAGCCGTAATGAGCACCATTCGTGTAGCTAGAGCTTACACCGGTCGCAACAAGATCATTAAATTCGCTGGCTGCTATCACGGTCACTCTGATCTGGTTCTTGTTGCCGCAGGATCAGGTCCTTCAACCTTAGGAATTCCTGATAGCGCAGGCGTTCCCGCCAGTATTGCCCAGGAAATCATTACCGTTCCATTCAACGATGCTACTGCATTGGAAGAGGCATTAAAGCTTTGGGGCGAACAAGTCGCCGCTGTGATGATCGAACCGATTGTCGGCAACTTTGGCATGGTTCTTCCCGAGCCCGGCTATCTAGAAGCCGTATGCTCGCTCACTCGAGAGTGTGGAGCACTTGTCATCTTCGATGAGGTGATCAGCGCCTTTCGCTTTCACTACGGATCAGCACAGACATATGCCTACTTCCCTGACAACGAAGCTGTTCAAGCTGATCTAACAGCACTTGGCAAGATCATCGGTGGTGGTCTTCCCATTGGTGCATATGGTGGTCGGCGTGAGATTATGGAGAAGGTAGCTCCCCTCGGCCCCGCATATCAAGCAGGTACCATGGCTGGTAATCCTATCTCTGTATCTGCAGGCATCGCTTGTCTGGAAGTTCTGCAGGAGCCTGGCACCTATGAACGCTTAGACATGTTAACCGAGCGTCTTACAGCGGGGATCGCTAAGTCTGCAGCAGAGCACCATATTGATCTGACAATCAACCGTATACGCGGTTCGTTCTCTACACACTTCTGTGCGCATCCAGTTACGAATTATGAGGAAGCCGGTCGTGCGGATAGTGAGCAATTCGCTTCATTCTTCCGGCTTATGCTTGACCAAGGCATCTGCTTGGCGCCATCGAAGTACGAAGCCTGGTTCATGACCAACGCACACAGCGACGATGATATCGCATTCACGCTCGATGCAGTCGAGTCCGCCTTCCGAACAATGAGTCTGGCTTAATATTACTCCATAGTAGGATTCCAAGAATGATTTAGTTATGTTTCTATATGCCTACGTCAATCGTTGTAATATCTCTCGATGTGCTCCAGATGAATTCAGGAAAGTTCTTCTGGAATGTCTTAACATCGATATAACTAAGGTCGTTCTTCACTGTAAGGCTGTTTATTGGATATACGAACTTCTTCGAGCCTTTCGTGAGTATGACCGACTTGGTTTTAGAATCCCAAGTTAAATTGGCATCCGTGGCAGCTGCAAGAAACCGCAGGGGTAGATAGATTTCTCCACCTTGCTTGAGAAGATTAACCTGTGTGTGGAAGATTTCACCATTAACCTTGATGGTTGTTGAATCTATGACAAGGTTCATCTTAGTGAGCCCTGCTGCGTATAGAGCCTGAAATAACTGCTCTTGAACACCAACAACTGCTATATCCGGTGTAATTCCTACACCGTGAACTTTATGTCGATTCGGTGTGAAATACTCCTCGACAGTGATCTTCAATACTCCACCACTCGTGTGCAAAGGTATGATTTGTTGGATAACACCTTACCAAAGGATTGATCACCCACGACCAATGCAAGATGATTATCCTGAAGTGCTCCAGCAAGAACCTCAGATGCGCTAGCTGTTCCATCATTGACCAGAACAACGAGCGGAATCGTTAGTGGCGACTGTCCATCAACCTCAACTTTTATTTCCTTACCTCGGTTATCCTTTGTATACATCAACACATCATTGTCTAGGAATTGCTCGGCGATTGTCTCTGTTGCGCTCAATAAGCCCCCGCCATTATATCGAAGATCAATAATAAGTGATTGCAACCCTTTATCCTTGAGCTTACCAAGCTCAGCTATGAATTCGAATGTAGCCTCATCGGAGAACGTATGTAATTGCAAGTATCCAACTCCATTACCGAACCAACGAGAAGTCACTAAGGGGACTTGTACTTCCTTGTAAGTTAAGTTAAAAGCAAGGTCTTTACTGCCTCTTCGTAGCGTTAACTTTACACTTGCTCCATCTGTACCCATTTCGGCTTGCACGAGGTCGAACAGTTTTTTCCCTTTGGCCACGACACCGTTAACCGTAAGAATAACATCTCCCTCTTGAACCCCCATCTGTTCCGCAGATGTATGCTCCATGACAAGATTAACAATGATCTCACCATCGAGTTCACCTAAGATGATACCTGTCCCATAGTAAACATTATTCAACGAATCTGTGAATGATTCTAAATCCACTTCACTAAAGTACTCCGTATAAGGATCGTCCAATGAGTAAATAATTCCCTCAATAGCAGCTTGAATTAACTCCTCTTCTGTCACTCCACTCAAGTGATAGGATTCCAGCAAATCTATCGTCTCATCAAGCTCCGTGTACTTACCCGACTCCTTGGCACTCGCACTCCATGGCGTTATGAACAAGGTAAGACATAATACAATCGGAATAGTCACGTACGTAATTCTAGCAAATAATGATTTCAACGTATAATCTCCTTAATTGGTCAATTCTGGTTTTACCGCTCTTTTAATATACGACGATCATATTGTGATTCCTGCTTGTAATTATTATTTTGCCTATGATCCCCATGGTTTGTTTGAAACCGCTCATTGCTAGATTCACATCTAGTCCGTACAATTTGGGAGGTATTAAAGACATGAAGGCTGGAGGCATCGCGGACAGAATGAGTATCGTTCTCAATACCATCCCGTCGTGTAGATTGCCCAATCCTAATCCATAAGCAAGGGGTATAATACAAATCGGAACCATAATAAATCTAACAATGGATATCGAGAAGCTCTCCTTCAGATAATCTTGTACAGCCATAAACTGCATACGATAACCAATCGGGATAATTAACAGAAGGATTGATAGCGGAACCACGATATTAATGAACATCTCATACAAACCAGGTCGACCGAGCGGTGAGAAATTAAGTATGCCTCCGATCAATATGGCGAGTAGCGCGGTCAGGATAAATGGATCGGCCAATATTCTAATTCTGGCTAGCTTCTGACCTTGGTCTTCCTGTTGCTTAATCCCATATGCCTTAGCCATTGGAAAAGCGATTGTGTAATATATGAGTTCCTCAAAAATTCTAACCATAACTACGTAAACGAGGCTTTGTTGTCCAAGAATCATAAAGCAGAATAACATGCCAAAGCTTCCCCAATTGTAGAATGTACCTGAGACGAACATCGAGCCTGTTCTCTTTCGGTCCAGTTTCAGCACTTTAGCGAAGCCTATAGCAAATAAACCACCCAATACTAAACAGAGGATTCCAATAATAGGGAGGTAATAGAGGTTCATCTGTCGTATATCAACAATCCAGAAAACACCGATCAGTATAAGCGGGCCGAGGGCGAGTAAGGCTATCATCGTCATTCCGTTTAACCACTTCTCTACAGTAACCACAGATCCAGACCATTTCCCTTGAGACAACCTGCTCAAGACTTTGCCTACTAATATACCAAGAACAATAATTGCTAGTGAAAGGGCTATCTTCTCAATGATGTCCAACTCCAAATAAGATCAATGACAATGCAAGCTCAAACTATACTTCTAATGACCTCAGTCCTAAAGCCAATGCTCCACATAGTCCTGCATTGTCGCCGAGCCCTGGTGATACGATATATTGGTCAATATCATTTAGTATCGCTGCAGCATTCACATATCCATTTAATTGTCTGAGTACTTCTGTGCGAATAAGCGGGAACAATTGCTCCTGCTTCATTACTCCCCCGCCTAATATAACCTTCTTGGGTGAGAGAATGAGGATGGTTGATGCTACTGCTTGGGCAATATAGTAAGCTTCCATACTCCAAGCAGGATGATCGATCGGAAGCTCGCTTCCCTTCACCTTCCACCTGCGTTCGATGGCTGGACCGGCCGATACTCCCTCTAGACAATCACCGTGATATGGGCAAAAACCCTCGTAATGATCATCGGGATGACGTCTCGTCATCACATGTCCACCTTCTGGATGTACAAGTCCATGAACCAATTTACCTTCTGTATATATACCCAGGCCTACCCCAGTTCCGAACGTATAATACACACAGCTATCTAAACCTTTCGCCGCACCCCAGACAGCTTCACCCAGTGCAGCAGCATTAACATCCGTATCCCATCCGTAAGGAACGTCGAAATGTTGCTTCAACGCTCCAAGGAAGTTGAAACCCGACCAGCCTGGCTTCGGCGTAGTTGTCACATGACCATACTGAGGGCTATTCGGATCGATATTGATCGGTCCGAATGTCCCAACACCAATCGCATCCACACGTTTATCGCGGAAATATGCATTGACCTTGGACAATGTCTGCTCCGGATGCTCGGTCGGAATGCTGATACGCTCTTCAATGACTCCCTGCTCATTACCAATCCCAACTACAAACTTCGTTCCACCTGCTTCAATCGCACCAATTCTCATATGATCTCTCCATTAATTGTCAGTTTAAATGCAAATTCCTTCATTGAAGATTATACTACATTCATCGTAGGAATAGTTTAGAGGAGCTAACCGTTAAGTTAGCTCCTCCTCTGATCTTATTCATTTAAGCATCATTGGTTATTCGTACAGAACTGCCTTAATTTGTTCCTCATCCATGTTCGATTTATCGTACCAATAAAATCCGGTATCAATATTCTTAGGTACTTCTTTGCCATTCAACGCATCTACCGCTGCTTTAACCGTTTCATAACCGATTCCGATCGGATTCTGAGTAATTGCTCCGGCCATCTTACCACTTCGAACCGCATCAATTTGGGCTTTTCCGGAATCATATCCAATCACGATGATGGAGCTGTTGTTTAACTCCGTTACCGCATTCAACACTCCGATTGCCGAGCCTTCGTTAGCACCGAAGAAACCTTTCAAATTCGGATGGGCCTGCATAATCGCTTTGGCCAAGTCAGTTGACTTTAGATGGTCACCCCCACCGTATTGAACATCCACAATCTTGATATTCGGATATTTCTCTTTAACCCGATTAACGAAGCCATCACGACGATCGATACCCGTACGACTTGTTTGGTCATGTACAACCAATGCCACTTCGCCTTCTCCGCCAATCAATTCAGCCATTTTGTCAGCCGCCAAACCCGCTGCAGCTATGTTATCTGTGGATGCAGTCGTTACAGGAATATCACTATCTACACCAGAGTCAAAAGCGATGATTGGGATATTCTTCTCTTGAGCTTTTTTCAGCAAAGGAGTTGCGGCTTGACTATCCAATGCAGCAAATCCGATCGCACTTGGGTTTTTGTCCAATGCGACCTGTAGCATTTCAATTTGTTTGTCGACTTGTGTTTCAGACTCCGGACCTTCAAATGTGATCTTAACATTAAATTCGGTTGCCGCTTTCTCTGCCCCAACCTTTACCGCTTGCCAGAATTGGTGCTGAAATCCCTTAGATATAACTGGAATATAAATCTCGTCTTTTGAGTTGCTAGATTTGCCTGAATTACTATTAGACCCACACCCACTAAACACAAGAATGGTTGCCAATACCACTGCTAAGATCATTACCCACTTTTTCATCATTATTCTCCCCTTGTTCATTTTTTGTATGTGAACTCCCTTAGGAGGTCATACCGCTAGCAGTTACGTACGCCCGAATATGAAGTTGCGAATTTCCTAAGTGCTTTTCTTCCTGCGCAGAATGTCAGCGTACACCGCCAGAATAATAACAAAGCCAACGACTACGGTTTGCCATTCCTGTGGAACGGATAGAATTCTCAACCCATTCGTTAATACACTCATAATCAAGGCCCCAATAACGGTGCCGACAATCGTCCCTTTACCACCGCTAAGTGAGGTTCCACCAATAACTACAGCTGCGATAGCTTCCAGCTCATATCCCATTCCTAGAGCAGGCTGGGCAGAATTCAATCTAGAGGCCATTAAGATACCAGCGATTCCTGTGAAGGTACCCGTTATCGTGTAGATTAATATCTTCCAGAAGTGAACGTTAACCCCCGACAGTCGGGTTGCTTCTTCATTACTACCGATTGCGAAGTTATATCGACCAATAATGGTTTTGGACAGTATGATCGCTCCAATAATGGCGACAATGAAGAAGATTAAAACTGCATTCGGAATATCAAACCCTGGAATAATCTTGCCGATTTCAGAATCCTGCGAAATCCTCGAGAATCCAGTATCTTCTGCGAAGTAGATCGGCTTAGTCCCCGATATGACTAGCGCCAAACCCTTGGCAATCATCATCATCGCCAAGGTTGCGATAAATGGCGGGATATTCATCTTCGCTACCGATAAACCCGAGAGCATCCCACAGAAGGCACCGGTTAATATTCCTCCTAGAATACCTATTGGAACCGGAAGACCGAAGAAGGTAATAAACACACCCGTCATTACGGCACTTAGCGTCATAACTGTTCCAACAGATAAATCAATACCGCCAGTGATAATGACGAATGTTGAGCCCAGAGCAAGCACCCCAATAACCGCTGTTGAGAGCAGAATTCCTACAATATTGGAAAATTGAAAGAAGTTGCTTGAAGATAAGGAGAAGACCAGGACCAGTAAGATCAAGCTAGCAAAGGCTAGGACTTGCTGAAGAGCTCCTGATTTAATAATTTGATCACGTTTTTCTGTAATTAGATTCATATTGTTTCCCCCCCATATAAAGCTAGGCGCCACGTTGTGTGGCTAAACTCATTATTGCTTCTTGTGTTGCTTCATCTCGATGAAGAATTCCCGTTATTCTGCCTTCACACATGACTGCAATTCTATGGCTCATTCGTAGAATCTCTGGAAGCTCAGATGAGATCATAATGATTGATTTACCTTGCTCGGCCAGATCATTCAACAGCTTATATATTTCACTCTTAGCTCCAATGTCAATGCCCCGAGTCGGTTCATCGAAGATCAGAATCTCACAATCCCTAGTTAGCCATTTGCCGATGACGACCTTCTGTTGATTCCCGCCAGATAGAAACTTAACCTCTTGATGGATAGATGGCGTCTTGACCTTTAAGGTCTCAACAACATCATTGGATACCTTTGATATCTTCTTCTCATTGATCCATCCAATCCAATTGGTAAATTTGTGAAAGGAAGCCATGGCAATATTTATCTTCACATCCATTTCGACCATACAGCCATAATGCTTACGATCCTCCGACAAATAACCAATACCCTGCTTTACTGCTTGGAACGGGCTGTTGATGATGACAGCTTTGCCACCCACATTCAACTGTCCCGAATCGATAGGATCTGCACCGAAGATGGCCCGTGCCACTTCCGTTCGTCCAGCACCAACCAATCCAGCTAACCCCAAGATTTCACCTTTCTTTAAGTCAAAGCTAATATCCTTGAGTATTCTCCCACGGTTCAAATTTCGAACCTCCAGTACATTCGGCAGATCCTCATCTATCTTCAAAGCTTTGGATGATTGATAAATTTCTCGTCCCACCATCATCGATATGATCTGATCAATTGTGACCACATCTGTCTCAACCGTATCAATGTAGCCACCATCACGCATGACCGTGATCCGGTCCGTGATCTGCTTCAGCTCGTTCATCCGATGCGAAATATAGACAATGCCAACCCCATTGTTTCTTAATTGCTGAATGATTTGGAATAAATCATTAATTTCCGCATCGCTTAAGGCAGCAGTAGGTTCATCCATAATTAGAACTTGAGCATCAAAGGATAACGCCTTGGCGATCTCCACCATCTGTTGCTTGGCCACGGTCAGCTCTGAGATGAGTGTGCGTGGATTCATTGGCGGTAAATTTAACCGCTTAAACAATTGTTGCGTTTGTTCATTGATCTCTCTCTCATCAAGAAACAGGTTAAAAAACTTACGCGGCTCCCTGCCGATGTATATATTCTGAGCTATCGTCAAATCCGCAGCCAGATTAAGCTCCTGATGGATAATGCTTATGCCCATATCTTGAGCAGCCTTTGTGTTAGCAATGTGAACTTCCTGTCCCTTAACCCGAATATGACCTGCATCCTTCTGATACACTCCGGTGAGCACCTTCATTAAAGTTGACTTACCAGCCCCATTCTCTCCCACCAGTGCGTGCACTTCACCCGCTCGTAAGTCGAACTGGCAATCGATCAAAGCTCGCACACCCGGAAAAGATTTATCAATTCCAGCCATCGACACTAGAATATCACTCATCTTCTCACCTCTCTCTTCTTTCCTCTGCGCTAGTTCCTATGTCTATAAGTGTAAGATGAATTGAGTCTAACTTGAATTGAATATCTTACATAAAAACTCGAATATCTTACTCTAATCCTTCAACATAAAAAAGGCATCATCTCATGCTGATGCCTTCATTCGCCGCCAATCAAGCAAAAACCCGACCTCGTGAGGTCGGGTTGAAAATGGTCAATCCCAATTGATCTGCTGAAAGCTTTCTGTTTGTGCAGATTGCTTTGCCTTCAAACACATGAGTGCGCTTAACATTCCATCTTCAAGCCTGCTGGTAGAAGTTGTTTCTCGGCGAACAATACCAATAAAATTTTCAGCCAGTGCGATGTCACCACCAAAGTGTCCTTCACCAACCTCAAGTTCGTATACTTCCACTCGCGGAGTGTGATGCATAAACACTTGTATTTTGCCAGTGATGAAGTCGAACTCCAGTGTACCTTTGAAGCCCATAAATCTCGCTCCCCGGGAACCCGCTTTGCCGCGAACTTCATCCTGAATGTGCACTGCTAAACTGAAAATGTATACGGATGAACTGAATAATAAACCGCTTTCATATTTTAAATATATAATCGAAATTCCATACCAATAAACGCAAAAGAGCGGTATCACTACCACTCTACGATACTTAATGTAGATCCATTTATTATCGTGGTTCAACCTCGAACTCCATCCTATCTTAAGATTTGAGTGCTGAATAAAAGGAAGGACCGCTCACAAGGAGCGATCCTCTACTCTATAGCCGCAACGCAGGTTGAAGCCTAACGTCGCAGGTGGCTTCCGAACTATTAGTCTTCCTGGTCATGCGGTACGGTAACGATAGCTTGAGCCGTACTCTGATTGCCCGCCTGATCGGTGACGACATACGTGATGGTGTAGGTCCGACCCACCCCTTGACCTGAGCGCTCAGCTCGAAGGGAGAAGATGAGGTCCTCTGTGCCGAATTCAGCATCTTGGATATCCTTGGTCGCACCCCCATCGCCAAGTCCGTCATCCGGCTCGCTGCTGGTAATCGACTGAAGCACGATGGAGTCGATTTGCGAATGTGCATCCTCAGCGTTAACTGTCGCGTTCACGGTAACCAAATTATGATTGGCAGGCCACAGCGATGTTTGATCGAGAACGACCTCTGTGGTTGGCGCCGTCTTATCAAGTTGAATCGTTAACGTTTTGACGTTTTCCATGTTGCCTGCTTCATCGATGCTTCTGTACTCTAATGTAGTTACACCTTCCGTGGTTATCGCAACAGGCTCGCTGTAGGTCAGCCATTCGCCCTCATTGATTCGATATTGGGTTTCGGCCACACCAGATTCCTCATCCTCTGCTGTCAGCATTACCGTAACATCTTGATTCGTCCAATCCTTGGGAGCATCGTCCGTCGTGACTGGCGGTGTCTGATCGGGATTAACCTCGATATCGATGGCGAAATCCGCTATCTGCACTACGTTTGTGCCTGAATCATCCTTGCCCAACCTCGTCACGTAGAGCCTGACATATCTGGCGCTTACTGGCGTTCTCAAAGCATAAGTCTGCTCAATCTGTCCTCCGGGATTGCCGTAGTTCGTGTAGCTTAGCCCCGGAATATCTGTCCAACTCGTCCCGTCCGTACTGTGTTGGAACTTGAAGTCTACGGGGAAACCATAGCCTCCCGTTCTCGGAAGCAGCCTTATCTGCTCAATCGTTTGCGTCGATCCGGCATCCACATAGACCGACTCGATGACACTCGCTCCCACATGGCCTAAACTCGACCAGTTGCTGGCTGGGTCATTATCGATCACATTGGAAGCTTCCCATCCGGTCGTAAAGAACGAGCTGGCCTCAGCGGCGGTCAGTGGCTGATTTTCCGTCGTTCCGTAGAAGGTTTTCCGTAACGACGACTTTCCGCTGTAGGATATTTCCAGATCTCCCAATTGGAACGAGTAGTTCACGTGTCCCTGGTCATCTCGCGACAGCTTGGTTGCGTACATCCTCATGTATCTCGATTTAACTGGGCTAATCAGCTTGAATACTTGGGTTCCTTTCGGCATGATTGGATAATTATTATAATACTCTCCTGGAATGTCCGTCCAATTAACCGCGTCGTCACTGTATTGGAATTTAAAGTTCTGCGGGAAGCCGTTGGAAGTGGCGTTAGGCAGCACAAGTCTTGGCACCACATTTATCGTATCGTAGACTCGGCTCGCATTCATATCGAGCGTGATCCATTCTACATGGTTCGGATCCGTATGACCGCTGCTCATCCAAGGACTGCCTGTGTTTCCATCCATAGCGTTTCTTGCGACAGTTCCGCTGGCGACGCTGGAGGCGCTGGCTCCGAGTGGCTTCTCTGCGCTCACGTATATTTCAGCCATTTGCAGTCCGTACGCTGTGCCGTTATCGACACTAAGCTTGGTCGCAAAAATCCTCACATATCTGGCTTCTTGCTTGGAAGGCAAGCTGAAGGTTTGCATCGTGGCGCCTGGGTTTGCATAGTTTGTGTATGAGAGATTATCAGTCCAATTGACATTGTCATTGCTAGTTTGGATCTTGAAGTCGACTGGAAAGCAGTATCCAAATGCCCTCGGAACGATCGCCACGGTACCGACCGTCTTGGCTTCTCCTAAATCAACCACGACCCATTCCGTATGGTTAGGATCGTTATAAATATTGCTACTATACACAGAATTAACATTGTTGTCGCCTACGTTACTGACGCTAAATATTTCGCTACTTACGTGGTAGCCCGTATGAGGATGGATTTCCGATTTTTTGCCTATCGGCATCACTTCCATACCGCCTACGCTTATTTCCGCCAACTGATTTACGAAACTGCCTCCGTCATCCGTTCCCAGCTTAGTCGCCTTCATTCTCAAATATCTCGCTTCAATGTTCTCGGGAAACATGAAGGTCTGAACGGCGCTTCCCGGATTAACATAATCTTCGTAGCTCATGCCACGTATGTCGTTCCAGATCGTCCCGTCATTGCTGAATTGCAAGCTAAAGTCCTTAGGGAATCCATATCCGAATGCTCTCGGTGTGATGTTCATCTGACTGGTGTTGGTCATCGTTCCGAGATCAAGCGTGACGTATTCCGTATTGTTAGCCTCGCTATAGATATTGCTTGACCAGACTGTGCTGGTATTACCGTCTGTTAGCTTCGATGCTTCCCAACCAGGAAGACTGGAGTTGGTCGCTGCTGTAACTGATTTTGCGATTATTGTATTGTTGTTCGTATCTGACCAAATCCATTTTCCTTTTGTTCCATTCATCTGGGCGATACTATCATAGAAAGGACTAACACCATAACGTCCCAGAGACTGAGCGTTGGACCACGCTGTATCGTCAAAGTCATCACTTTCCCAGCCCGCTGGGGCCGTCGAATTTGTTCTCCACGAGCTGTCTGTGTATAGCTTAGTACCGTCGGGCTTCTCAATTTCCGCTACGAACCCTATAATGCCGTTTTCCGAACTGCTCGAGAATGTGTAAGCGTTCAACCCGCTGTTCATTGGTTCATATTTGGTGAAAGTATGCTTGTTGCTAATATGATTATCAGCTGCACCGTATTTGACTTTAATATATTCGGCGGGTACTGCATTCAGATCGATCGTGGTATCGTTCGTTTTCTGCAGCGTTACTGTCCCGCCTGGGGTAATGGTCGTCGTCACATCGAATGGAGCCGTCAATGTTGTTCCGTCATTTATCTTCCAAGTGTAGGGACTTGTATCTGTCGTGCTGATCCTCACCGAGGTTTCTGTCGTATCGATCGTTAAATCCATATCGTTGTAATTGAATTTCTGGATACCAAGCGTTTCCAATTCGGTCGGCAAATTCGGCGTGATGTGAAGGCCATCCTTGTCCATTAACGTTCCCATGAAGCCATATAATGCTATGGTGGGGACGATACCGTTCTCAGGGAATTCACCCCATAACCCCAAAGACCCTTCCTTGCCGTGTTGCATCGACTCTCCATTAATGAGAGGTTCGCCGCCGCTGAGATGATCAGGTTGATTGAATCTCTCGATGATGTCCGTCAACCTAGAATATGCATTATCGGCGTCTTTACCCTTAATTCGACTCATCAGTTCATAGTATGCATAGAAGAATATCGTGCCCCCGTATTGCACTTGGTCGTCGTATGGAAGAGGGTTATAGATAGAGATCCACCAACCGCCATCTTTGTTGTTCGGGTTTAAGTCACCGAGAGATCTTGGAGCGATTACCCATTTCGAGAAAATATCCGCTTCGCCGCTACCACTGATCTTTGTCGTAAAGTAATCAATAATGTCGCTCGCTCTCTCGGGAGTCGCCAAGCCATAGTTGATGGCCTCGAAGTTGAGATAGGTGGCGTCGTAGTTATGTGATACCCCATTGACGTCGATGACTTGGATATACACATTTCCATTCCAAAAAATATCATTAAATCCGACATTAACATCTTGTGCTAAGCTTGTTAATTCCGTGCTCCTAGCCGTAGCACCCAGCATATGCTCCAGATCCGCCATATTCTTGATAGCTTGGTAAGCGTATATATTATACATCGCATCCTTATGGCCATACGGCGTTATGTCGTAATAGTTGTTTCCTCCTTCTTGGGTTTTAAGTCCGGTGTGAATACCGTCGTCGATAATGAAAATTTGGTCATCCTCGTTGTAGAAGGACAGGATCTTGTTTGTCGCTTTGCGCATTTTTTCAATACTAGCCTTGAGGAATTGCTTATCCCCAGTCGCCATGAAGTATCGATATGCGCCATTGATATAGTTCGTCGTAGAGGTAGTATGGTTAGGTCCGAATGGCCATGTCGCTCTGTCACCCCAAGACCAGATTGCACCGTCTGGCTCTTGTTGGGTGTTCAATAGCTCTTCTCTTTCCACATCCCTAACGTAGCTGTCGACCCAAGAACGTTGCATCAACATCCATTCTTTCCAGTCACCTGCCGTATGCGAACCCCACCATCCAAAGCTTCTTTCGTAGAACATCGTATTCAGCGAGGTGGCTAAGCTGGCATCAGACGAAGTAAATACAGGATAGCTGTCTGGGATCGTAAATACACCGGGTACATATACCTCTATATCCAATGTACTTGTCAATTGAGCTCCCGGGGCCAATCCGGCCGTTCCGTTCTCCATATCCCCTAACCAGTTCGCATAGAATCGCATCTCCTGATAGTCCGAATGGTTATACGGAGAGTAAATCTGTTGGCTCGGATAGAAGCGCAGATCGTATCCGTTCGTACCGAAGGCATGAAGCCACTCTCCAGGCATATCTAATACCCAATCTGCGGTTACTCGTTTCTGGCCTCTAGCGTCGATGTACATATCGGTTGAGGCGATGTACTTACTTAATATCGTCTTCGTATTATCAGTTACATCGTAACCGTCTTTCTCGAATGGAATCTCCAGCTTGTAGCCAGACGACAGTACCTTAACGGGACCTCCCGTCGTATTATTGATACTGAAGCTGTTCTGCATCGTGTCGCCGTTCAAACTGATTGTCCATTCCCCCGTTACACCTGTGGAACCGAATTGAAGGCCCGTCAATGTCAACGTATTCCCGCTTACTGTCCAATTGCCTTGTGCACTTGCACTTGAAGTAACGGTACCGTTGATGTTGGCGTACATGTAGAAATTTTTACCTGTCTTAACCATATTACTGCTATAATTGCTCGTGCCGTTCTTGTCAACCTGCAGTGTATCGATTGTTCCATTGATGCCAGACACATAGATGTAGTCATTGCTAATGGTATACCTTGTCGTTACAGCTGTTGCTGCAGACGTCGTTACAGGTGTTTCCGCAGACACAGAAGGCGCCGGCCAGAAGCTTAAGAACAAACTGAAAATAAGAATAACGCTAAGAGCCCTTCTCCCACCAATTGATAACATAATACACTCTCCCCAGAATAGTATGAACTTCACTGTTTATTAAGTGCTAATAGATAGTTAATATGATGTAAGCGCTTAACCAATATTTACATTTTCCTACTAGTCTACCTCCTTCACATACTTTCTTAGCTGCCTAGTCCCATTATACCCTTGCATTTGTGCGCAAAAAATCAGGGTATCACACAAAATTATCGGGTTATTACGACATGTTTTACTAGACATGTTATTATTGACCTATAATAATGAGGGATGTGATAATCATGAGTACCTCGCTTGAAATAACCGGTTCTATATTATGGGAGCCTGATCTTCCTTTGTTCTTTAACCGAGGAGGTCACTCTTTTGATATCCCTATACACATTCACAATTTTATTGAAATCGCATATATTTCAGAGGGGAGAGGTATTCACTATGTTGGAGGAGATCAAATCCAGGTAGAACCCGGTGATCTATTCGTAATTGCAATAGGGACACCTCATGTTTTTCGTCCGTTAACCATCGAGGAGGATAGAAGTATCCTCGTGTATAATTGTATTTTTGAAAGAAATTATATTAATCGTTTTCTGGATGTACTACCTGATGCTATGGCAATCGAGCAGCTTTTTCATCTCGATACATACTCTTACCGTTATTATAAAAAACAGCAGAATGAAATTGGTCCGCTTGTGGAAAAGTTATATATGGAATACACGCTTCGCCTCCCGGAATATAAATTTCTATTGAATACTCAGATGCTGTATTTAATTTCCACTCTTTATCGCTACGAATCACAAGGAATAAATCAATCTTCCACTAGAAACAAACTCGATCACGTATTTATACATATCAACTCTCATTATAATGAGAATTTAAAAGTGGAGGAGCTTGCTGCAATTGTTCCAATCAGTGTTACTCATCTTCAAAGGTTGTTCAAACAGCTTGTCGGTCAAACCATCACAGCATATATTCAAAGTTTACGCATCCGTAAAAGCTGTGAATTACTTCGTAATACATCTAAGTCGATTCTTGAAATTTCTAATATGGTTGGGTACAACGATCTCACCTTTTTCCACGCCTTGTTCAAGCAGAAAACCGGAACCACTCCATATCAATATCGCAAAATCAATGAGATGACTAGCCCCCAAAAAGGGTTGATATTATAGAAAATAACGATGTCCCACTGCTTTATGCGCAGTGGGACATCGTACTAGATCCTCCTATTTTCCAATAATAATTTGCGGGGCTTGCATCAATCCGGCTGGAACCAATTCATAATTCTCAGAGAAGCTCGCGCCTTCCGAAATAAAATTCTCAGGACCATATTGCGGCATAAACAGTGGCAATTGATGCAGAGGGCCAAACGTATTTCTACGAGTCAGCACAACGTCAATTTCTATCGTTTCATTCCTAATCAATTCTTCAGTAATATCCGCCTCATAAGGCTGCCATGCAATCATTCTAGGTGCCTGAATGTTTGATTTGATCTTTACACAGGCAGCCTCGAAAGCAGGAAGTGCCATGAAATAATCAGAATTAGGATCGCGCTGCGGATGCTCCTTAGCATAATCATCGCCTAATGCATCTGACAACGCTTGTTGATCTGCCAGGTAAGTCAGCTCTCCACTGTAGAAGGGTAAACCCTGCTCGGTGATGCATCCCACTTCCAGCTTTTTTGGCAAAGTACCGATAATTTTACAGTTTCCCTCTATGGCAACACCAAACATTCCGATCAAATATATCGCTTCCAATTCAATGCCTTGATGGAAATCAATGTCTAACTTAATTGCATTTTCTCCAATAACCAGCCAGTCTGCAGGCACTGGGATCTTCTTCAAACTCAAATCAATCCACCATTCTGGCACATCCGGAATGGTAATGGGATGATTATTCAATGAAACCTAAAATCGCTCAGGACGCTCCATAATCAGATGAATGGGTCCCTCAGGTACAACATTTACTAAAAAAGAAAAGCTCAATTGGAGCTTACCTAAGGGCAGGGTATGATTCTCCAAATACTTCTCCGCATACCATGGCTGCACCATCTCGCCACCGCGATAAGGAATGCCAAGCTCATCTCGCAATGCTTGATCTGTCTTCAGAATTTCCCGCTCGGCCTGCCACTCGCCTTCATTCAAACGATAAGCGGCCATATCTAACACACAGATATTCGGTTCCTGAAGCTTATAGGCAAACGGACCTGTAAGCTCAGCAACAATGAGATCAGATTTGGCCTGATCAAGCTGTAAATTCTCATCCCGATTGGCTACAATGACATATACATGTTCGCCGGAGGGAGGGAAATCAACCACGAAGTGAAGCTTGCCAGCCCTTTCAACCGTATCCACTGAATGCCGCTCCCCAGTAACGCAGAACCATTCTTCAATAGCTCCTTCGGCCTGAATTTCGATAGCTACATTCCGATGCCAATCGGTTCGGTTCGTATTTAATAACACAACATAGGTAGAGCTCTCATCTCTTCTAACTTGACAATAAATATCCTCATTTCGCCCGCCACTAGCTACATCTTCAACTTGAACATCATGTTCAATTGTCGACAAACAGGCTGCGACTAGTGCATCTTTGGCAAAAGGTAATTGAATGCTAACATCAGCAAGAATTTCAACTTGCCCGCTGGGTAATGCATCTACATAGGTTGGTGGCTCACCTGTGAATATCACCTTACCACCTGCTTGTACAAACTGATTAAGAATAGTAATCGTAGTGGATCGAATCGTGACCATTCCTGAGATAACGACGGTTCTATACGTTGCTTCACCCAATTGAAGGATTGGCCTGCCGTCTGCATCACTCGCAACCTGGCACAGTCTGCTCATCATCTCTTCATCTCCGTAATCGAAGTCTAGCTGAGCGCCGAAGCCATCGAAAGGTATCTTCATAGATTTGCTCTAGACGGATTACTTCAGGAGACTTTACATCCAATCCGATAGACCAACCAGGAAAGCAAATTCTTATTTACCAGCAATAAAGTTAGTATATCTCGTCACACCCCCGAAGATTTTCCTGCCTGATCAGATGCAGCAGGGATTCCAATGCTGTCCCGCTAGCAGCTACCGATTGGGCTTGAGAAAGAGAGGCTTTCGCGAGGGAAGACAGGACTTCCCCCGGCGGCATCTCAATGTACAATCGGGTACCTCTTTCATACAGCTGAGTGGTCATTTCATGCCACATGACCGGACGTGCAACCCCCCGTATAAGGTCATCCCGAATCCCCGCGGACTGACGAAGGAGACGTGCTGTTGTATTCGCAACATAAGGAATGGAGGATTCCCGCAGTCGTATGCGGCTAAACGCCTCTTCCAAACTGGCGGAAACTGAATCCAGCAAACAACAATGAGAGGGGACGGGGACACGCAGCATTTCCGCTTTGCTGGCCCCCTTACCATGTGCAGCCTTGAGCACTGCGCTCACGCCCGAGATCGTCCCTGCCACCGTAACCTGTAGCTCTGAATTAACACATCCCAGATAAACCTGCTCGCCCATACCGGTCGCCTCTTCGAGGAATTGCTTGACCTGAGGTTGGCCAAGCCCCACAATGACGCCCATCCCATACCCCGAGGTAAAGAGCCGTTCCATGAGAGTTGCCCGAAGCTGAACGAGCAGCAGTGCATCACGGAAAGATAATACACCTGCCGTAACCGCGGCTCCAAAGGCTCCGACGGAATGTCCAGCCACATAGGAGGGCTGTCCACCTTCTTGCATGAGCAAGCGTGCAGTCGCCACACCCGTTACAAGCAAGGCAATCTGAACAGCAACCGTGGAGCCCAGAGCTTCCGCCTTATCGTATTGATACACGTCCGCATTCAGAACACTGGCGGCTTCTTCAATGATATCCAACACAGCACGGGACTTCGGAAGCTGATGAAGCATACCGGGGATCTGCGAGCCTTGCCCGGGAAAGAGAAATGCTGTTGTCATGAAGTCGCCCCTTATAAATTGAGTGTCCACGGTGACTTTACTAGCATAGGACCATTTTTCGTACGCAGCAGAATGTGGGTATCCGAACGTACATACTCTTGTAAAGAGCAAGCCCCCGCAGGAGTCTCTAATAATGCATCGACTCGGATTGAAAGCTGGCGGTTATAGGCATGCCAATCTGCAGCCGTCTTGCGATCCACGGGATCCAGAGCGTACAGAACCAGGTCAACGTCACTGCTTATATGCACGGTTCGGGCACCGCTCACAAGTTCAAACCCCACGCTTCCTCCCAGCCCCCAGATCAGTCCAGCTTGATTGTAATAGGCCGAAACCTTCTCCAGTTGAACATTTAACTCGGAGTTCTCTTCGAATCTATGCATGCGCCATACGGCGTCGACAACCAACTGCTCGGGGGTAACGAGCTCCTTCACGCAATGCGTCGGAAGCAGCGCGGCGAAGCGCTGATTCCGATATTCACCGCGTACACCAACAGAGATAAGTCCATCTTCGCTTGCATCGCGGCGAACCACTACCCATGGGGTTCGGTTCAGACTATTATGAACCCACTCCGGTAAAAGGCACTCGCTAAGCAACTCCCCAGGTGAGCTCATCCGAATGAGATCGTGAACCTTCAGTTCCATTGTTCAGCCATCTTTCGCCGCACCAGGATCGATAAAGAACGGGAAGCTCGAGCTTGCACTGACTGAAGACGGCAGCTCAAATCATGGGTCGATTCCCTTGCTACTGTTATCGCGTCCATCAAAGCGCTTCTGACGATCTTGAAATCCCTGGATTCGGGTGAATGGGCTCGAACATCTTTCAGCAAGCTGTATAGGGCACCGAGCGTGGCGAATGATCTTATGTCGTAAGCAGTCGCTGCGACTTTTCCTGCAGCCACATCCAACTCCTCGATGCTTCTGTGCGTCACCCTCGCCACCGATTGTTTGGACATGACCTGCACAGCCACGCCAGAATCATCCAGCGCAAGAATTCGGTTGGCCTGAAGCCCATGAGCGAGAAAAGCTCCCGAAATCGCTTGTCCAACTATCAACGCGACAACCGGGTGTCCGGCAAGCCTAGCTGTCGCATAGGCATCCACTGCGGCTGCACATGCCAGGTGAATGCCGATCAATTCTTCCCGATACCCATAAGCTTGGCCAGGCACGTCTACAATGGCAACGATCGCGCGCTTTTCACCGTCTTGATCTTCTGCTATCGCCTGTCGAACGCTTGCTGCGATTTCCCAGCCTTCGTCCAGGCCAACCTCGCCATTACGCGCTCGTTCGAATCGGTTTACTGGATCAGGCACAACCGTAATGTAGCGCACGCGCTCCTGTTCGAGCCATGCGTCCGCCACCAGAACCGTTGTCGTTCCGGTCGGTATCCGTTCCTCTTCCTCTGTTAGGCCGTTAAAAAACAAACGTCCCCGACTGCTTATCGCTGCTTCGCTTACGAGGTTTAGCTCTCGAGTCGGCTTTTTCGTCTCATTGGGACGTTTGCATTGTTGTCTCCAGGCATCCGGAGTCATCCTCTCCCCGGCGTCCAGACTGGATAACCGGTTTAGGTAGCGTTCGACCTGCGAGCTTCTTGGTATCGTCTTCTCTTGCATTCGATAGACCGAGTTTACAGCATCGCGGATGCGTGTCGCATCGTCATCGATTAGATGATCCGCCAGACCAGTCTGGTAGCGCTGTTCTCCGCCGGACATCGACCAGATCAGACGCCGATCCCTAGTGTCGAGCTCTAGAATCCCCGCTTCCTGCTCGATTACCTCCGGACCGTTCAGCTGCAATCTACCCTGCCGTGTCATGATGATCGCGCTACAGAGGCCTGCAGCGATAGACATTCCACCAAAGCAGCCAATCATGCCAGCGAAAACGCAGACGACCGGCTGGTACTCGCGGAGCGCCACGATCGCCGCTTGAATTTCCGCAATCGCCAGCAATCCGTAATTTCCCTCTTGTAGACGAACGCCACCTGTTTCGAGTAATAAAACCGCACGGGTGGGAATACCGCTTCGGTTGTCACGAAGTGCAAGCTCCAGCGCTCCAGCGATTTTCGCTCCGGACACCTCGCCGATGCCCCCTCCTTGAAATCTGCCGTCAACGGAGGCAACCACAGCCGAATGCCCGTCGATCATCCCTCTGGCCACGACGACACCATCATCGCTTTGAGGGACGATGCCTTGAACGAGTAGATGCGGTGATTCGATGCGCTGATACGGGTCCAGCAGCTCGCGGAATGTACCCTCATCCAACATAGCTTGTGCCCGTTCGCGAGCGCTAAGCTCAATGTAGCTGTTTAATAAATAGTGGTGCATGCTCATAATTCCATCACCTCCGTAGCTTGTGCCAACCGAAGATTTACAACGCCCGGCGTAGCTCCGCAATCATTAATTCGGATAATGGCAGCAATGGGATACGACTCCATAAAACGATCGAGTATCGCCCTCCAGATCACCTCGAACCCATCCGTATGCGTTCTGATATAAATCTGAGCCCCTTTGTTTGGAGATGGCTCTACCATAATCTCCAAATCACCGGAGGCCACAATGCCGACATGCCCTTTCTTATAAACTTCCCGCTCCGCTTTATACTCAAAGTGTAATTGTTCGATTGTCATAGCCCCCTTTCTGTAGGTTCCGAAGCCCTAGCTCGCCGTGCTATGGATACTATCCAGCAGCAGAACAGCCGCAAGCAGATCCGCACTGCCACCTGGAGATAAGCGGCGTTCGAGCAGGCTTTGCTCCAGCACACAATAGGCTTGCCAGCCGGCCGCCGTTTCGATACCGCCCCTCTCAAGTACACTTGCTGCTCCTCGTTGCGCGGTCTCAAGCGCTTCCTGACCGCCCCTGTGAAGCAGGCATGTGTCTTGCAGCGTTGACATAATTGCCAGTAGTGCATGGAGACGGGCCGTCGACTCGGAGTAGCTTTTTCTCATCCTCTGCAGGACGGGAACACCTATGCGAATTACGTGCGGAAAACCCTGCAATGCTTCTCCCCGGGCTCCTTGAACACCATATTTAAGATTCGCGTCCATCCCATTGGTCCACTGCTCCGGTGCGAAGCGGTCCGAGAAATTCGCTATCCTGCCGGCAGTAGCTGCTATTACTGCTGGCGCAGTCGCGCCTCGATGAACAGCGGCGCCAGCAAGAAGCAGTCCGAGAGCCCATATCGCTCCTCGATGCGTATTTACACCCCGCGTTACCTCCAGCATTCTCTTCTCACCGTTTCGCCCCAATAAAGCCAGCTCTTCCCTTAATTCCTGATTCGGCTGTCGTCCGTAAGCAGCTCTCCCCATGGCCTCAAAGCAGGGACGAAGGGATTCGGCCGAAGCCCGCATCATAGCTATATTCATATTCACATGGCTACCGGAAGATCGCGAATCAACCAATCCTGGCTTTGGAGTCAGCTCTGCTTCATCAAGAAGCGCCTTTATCGCCATCTCGGCCAGAAGCTTCGCGCATTCGTTGGATTCACTCCACATCCTGTCCACCTCACCCTCACCACGTTCGGAATCGGGCAGGCGGCTTGTACAGCCCGCCCGACCAATCTATTAGCTCTTCTATGCTTTTGGCGGCGAGCAGTGATCGCTTAGCATCGGTTCTTCGGATCTGAAGATCCTCTGGGAAAGCGATCAGCCCCTCCTGTCGCATCCGATCATTCAAGGAACGGTCATGCTCTAGACCCATGGGCGTCACACCGGCAATCGCACCAAGAGCTAGCCTTCTCTCCTCCAGGCTTTGCGCTTTGTACAGATAGGCGATACCTTCCTCCGTAATGACATGGGTGACATCGTCCCCATAGATCATGACCGGAGCAATGGGCAGCTGAGCCTGCTTACCGACCTGAATGGCATCCAGGGTTTCAACCAGGGAAGATCGCCCGCCCTTCTGGTACGTTTCCAGCATTTGCACCACGAGCTTTCTTCCTTTTACCATAGGCGTATTTTCCGTGATCATATCTAGCCATGCTGGGGTTGCATGTCTTCTGCCTCTCGGATCGCTCCCCATGTTAGGCGCCCCGCCGAAGCCAGAAAGACGCCCTGTCGTTACAGTTGAGGAATTGGCAGCATAGTCCAGTTGAAGCGTTGAGCCGATGAATAGATCCACACCATACATACCGGCCATCTGGCAGATCATCCGGTTGGAACGAAGACTGCCGTCAGGACCAGTGAAGAACACATCCGGTCTAGCGGCGACATAATCCTCCATGCCTACTTCGCCGCCAAAGCAATGGATTCGTTCCACCCAGCCGCTCTCGATGGCTGGAATTAAGGTTGGATGTGGATTGAGCGCCCACTGCCTGCAAATCTTTCCCTTTAGCCCTAAGCTTTCTCCATAGGTAGGCAGCAGAAGCTCAATGGCGGCAGTGTTGAAGCCGATCCCATGATTCAGCGATTGAACTTGGTGCTTCTCATATACGCCTCTGATGGCGATCATCGCCATCAGAATCTGAGTCTCCGTGATCAATCGCGGATCCCGGGTGAATAACGCTTCGAGCGGGTATGGCTTGTCAGCCTGAACAATGACATCCACCCATGAGCCCGGAATATCGACCCGGGGCAGCTTCTGAGTGATTTCGTTGACTTGTACAATAACGATGCCATTAGAGAATGCAGCCGCCTCAATAATCGCCGGCGTTTCTTCTGTATTCGGCCCGGTGTAGAGGTTCCCTTCCGCATCCGCTTTATCTGCTGCGACCAGCACGACATTGGGAATCAAATCGACGAATAAGCGGGCATACAGCTCAAGGTATGTGTGGATCGAGCCGATTTCGATCAATCCGTCTTCAACCATTTGCGCTACGCGCAAGCTCTGTGGACCGGCATAAGAAAAATCAAGCTTAGAGGCAATCCCTTGTTCGAACAAGTCCAGGTGCTCTGGTCTTGAGATACTGCTCATGAGCATATGCAAGTGATGAATGCGATTAGAGGATACTCGGACAAGGGATTCGGAAAGGAATGCTGCCTGCTTCTGGTTATTCCCTTCCAACACAACCTTGTCTTCCGACCTGATCAGCACCTCAAGTGCATCAACAATCCGTTTGGTTGGAAGAAGCTTCCCCTCCATCCACGGCTTCGCTGCATTCAGTCTGAGATTCTTCTCATCGCGACGCTGTGTCCAACTGTGCGCGGTTCCTTTGCTATGCGGCATAAGGCTCCCATCTCCTTTTTTTTTGAAATCTAATGGATCAGCGGAGACAACATTTCTCTTTTTATTGTAGAGCTTTTTATATATAATTAAAAATACATATTTACTCATAATTTATATAACCTATTTGATATAAAGGAAGGATGACCCAAATGGAGCTGCAGCAACTAATCTACTTTCGCCATGTGGCTTACTCGGAGAATGTCACGCGCTCGGCTGGAGAATTGCACATATCGCAACCGGCTCTGAGCAAAATGATTGGCAACCTGGAACGGGATCTTGGGACCGTATTATTCGATCGCAAAGGCAAGCATATTCAATTGAACGCCAAAGGCTCCCTTTTTCTTAAGAGGGTTGAGGCTGCTCTGAATGAATTGGATCAGGCCAGAACGGAGCTCCAGGACGAGGACAATGAAGTGAAAGGGACCATTCATTTTTGTTTTGACGTGGCCTCCTCGGTCATCCCCCATTTAATGAGAGAGTTTCGGTCCCTTTATCCAATGGTTACGTTTCAGCTTTATCAGCATTACCACAATACCGCTTCGTCCCGCTTCGATTTATGCGTTACCTCCCTACCTGTAGGTCTCCATGAAACGGAGAAAATGGTTTTATTAAATGAAGAAATTCTCATCGCCGTTCCCAAAGAAAATCCGCTGTCGACTCAAACGGCCATCCATCTAGAGCAAATTGCGGAAGAAGGCTTCATCAGCCTAAAAAAAGGCAATAGCTTGCGAGAACGGACCGACGCCTATTGCAAGGTCGCAGGCTTCATCCCACGTATTACGTTTGAAAGCGATGACCCAGCGACGGTAAGAGGTCTTATCCGTGCGGGACAAGCCATTGCATTCGTCCCATCCATTACCTGGAGCGGAATATCGGATGAATCCATAAAGCTTCTTCATATCGAGAGTCCTATCTGTTCCAGAGCTATCGAGCTCCATTGGAGGAGGGAACATGTTCTGAGCCATACAGTAATGTCCTTCCGCAATTTCATCATCGAATACTTCGCAAGGCTACAAGACACGCATATAACCTGAATGTTATGAACGTTATGTACAACAATCTATTAGGGCGTAACAATCCTGCCTGTTATAATTATTTATATCATGTCTTTAAATACTTGGAGGCTGGCGAAATGATTGTCACTACAAAATATGGTCAAGTGCAGGGTGTGGAGGAAGGCAATCTGAATGTGTTTCGAGGCATCCCTTATGCGGCCCCTCCCATCGGAGATCGGCGTTTTAAATCTCCTAGTCCTCTCCAACCATGGGAGGGGGTATTACAAGCAAACTCATTCGGTCAGGTATCCCTGCAGCCGGTCCATGATCCGGGGCTATTCCCCTATGTACAATCAGAGGATTGCCTGAGTCTTAATATTTGGACGCCAAGCGTGGAGCAAACGAATCGTCCTGTTCTTGTCGATATCCACGGCGGCGGATTCACGACGGGAACCGGCGCGTATTTCAATGCCTTCACCTTTGCCGAACGGGACAACATTGTATGTGTATCCTTAAACTATAGATTAGGGGCATTAGGGTTTCTCTATTTGGGGGACCTGTTAGGCGAAGATTATCGTACGTCCGGCAACAATGGGATACTTGACATCGTTGAGGCATTGAAGTGGATTAGGGAGAATATTGTAGCCTTCGGTGGCGACCCGAACCGTATTACCGTTTCAGGCTCATCTGCCGGTGCGAAATGCGCATCCACCCTGTTGGCCGTGCCCGCCGCACAAGGCTTGTTTCACCAAGTCATTGCCCAGAGCGGCGCAACTCAGGCGATTCGGGATACCCGCACAGCTTCCCGGCTCACGCTAAGGCTTCTGGACAAGCTTGGCATTCCGCACAATGAAGCCCATCAGCTCTTGACGATGTCAGCCCAGTTCATTCTGGAGGCACAGGACAACGGACTCCATACCTTTGGACCTGTAAGGGATGGAGTTGTCGTCTCCATGGAGCCCATTAATGAGGTTATGGCAAGCCTAAACCGCAAGGTGCCCATGCTCGTCGGGTCCAACGCGGATGAAGCGGCTTTGTATGTTCCGCTCTCACCGGAGCAGAAAGAGCCCAGCGACGAGATTATGCACGCCTTCTTCGGGAAGAACAGCGGGCTGGTGTGGGCCGCTTACCGCCAAGCCGCTATACTGCTGACACCGAAGGAAGCCTTAAATCGGACGCTTACCGACTATCTATACCGGATCGCTACGATCCGCTTAGCTGAAATGGCAGCGGACCAGGGCCATCCGGTGTGGCATTACCGTTTTGCTTTCACCAACGGGCTGGGGGCGATTCATGGGCTGGAGTTACCCTTTGTCTTTGATTCCCGGCTAAAAGAAGCTCCGTCGGAGCAAGAAATTGCCGCTAATCCCATGGCGCATTTGCAAGCCATTCCTTCAAGGGGAAAGAACCTTGCCGAAGCGATGCATGCGTCATGGGCTGCATTTATCCATACCGGCAGCCCGACTGCCGGTCACCTTCCCGAATGGCCGCCATTTACTTCTGCGCATCGCTTGACAATGGTTTTAAACGAAAAAAGCGTCGTTGAACGCGAACCTGAACTGCGGGATTCTCAATTTCCAAGCGGTGTGATCCTGCTGTAGCTTTGCGAGAGACCTTAAATGCCATATTGTTCAACTATTTTGCCAGATATTTAATTGTCCCCTTTTACAATACATTCGAAGGTTTATGCAAAAAATTCCTTACACGAAAATCAAACACTACAAATAACCACCTCACAAACCGAGGTGGCTATCCCTATTCAAGATTTCAATTCCATCCTGTTTCTTCTCATGCTGTTTAAGCTTATTGAGATATAGCTCTTGTCGTATTACGAACAATCAGCTTTGGCACGATCTCATCCTTAACGAGAACATCCTGATTTGTTGGCAGCTCATTCAACAGGATTTCGATAGCACGTCGACCAACCTGAGTGGTGTTCTGGTTGATTGTAGTTAAGTGCGGGTAGGTAAAGGAGCTAATCCTTAAATCATCATATCCAACAAGACTAATATCATCAGGAACGTTCAATCCCATATCCTGAGCTGCCTTCAATGCACCCATTGCCTTGAGATCACTCGTAGCAAACATAGCAGTTGGAGGATTATCAGAGCGGTTATACAGCTGCTTAAACCCTTCATATCCCATTTCTACATTCTCTGCCTCTCCATCCATTACGCATACGAGCTCGGGATCGAATTGAATCTGGTGCTGCTGCAGCGCAAGTCGATAACCCTGAAGACGAAGAGAGAATTCCTGGTTTAAGTCTACTAACGACTTCCCGGTAAGAATGATCCCTGTACGCTTATGACCGAGGGATAGAAGATGCTGCGTTGCGAGAAACCCGCCTGTCAAGTTATCTGCAATAACGTAGGGAATTGAGAGATGAGGGTAATAGAATTGAACGGTAACAATCCGCTTCTTTTCTTCCCTCCATACCCCTAGCAATCGCTGATCGAAGTTGAACGGTGGAGTAACCAGAACAAAAGCCCCATAAGGATCATCCGGAAGTGAATCCGATTCGCTGGTAGCCCACAGAAAGAAATTGACCCCGTTCTCATCGCATATTTCCTTCATCATCTCTAGCATATCGCTCCAATAGCGAATATTTAGAGCTTCAACGGACAAATGATTGTAGTATACAAAATAAATCGTACGAACAGCGAATGGTTCTGTCTGCTCAACACTAATGCCCTTAATAAAGCTACCTTTACCACGAATTCGGTATATATAACCTTCCTTTACCAACTCAGATAGTGCTCGTCGCGAAGTAATCTCACTCGTATTATAATTTTTGGCTAAGTCGATCTGATTGGGGAGCGGCTGATCCAGCTCGAACTCACTATTCTTAATTCTAGCTTTCATATCATCAATTATATGCTGATACATCGGCACGGACCTGTCCGACATGTGAATATCACCCCTAAATTATGTTTCTAAGTATACTTTAAGGATAGTGGTTGTGCAAGCACTGCCAGAAAGATCCCACATTTGCCTAAATCGGCTTTGTAGGATCTGCTCTATCCTATTGATATAACCTCACATCTTCAAAGCTCCCTGCGTCATCCCTTGAACGTAATATTTCATACCAAACGTGAAGGTTAGAACAAGCGGAATCGATGATATCGCATAAGCGGCGAATTGCGGACCCATATCTGTAATGCCGAATTGTTTGCTGAATTGTGTTAAGCCAACGGATATAACCTGTAAATTGCTATCCCGAATAACTAACAACGGCCACACATAATCGTTGTAAACAGCAACTGAATGCATAATAAACAGGGTCACAAGAATAGGAAGTGAGAGCGGTATAACGGTGCGGAGGAATACAGCAACCTCACTCGCCCCATCGATTCTAGCAGCTTCGAAAAGCTCATTAGGAATACCCGCCATCGTGCTCCGGCAGAGGAACGTACCGAATACTTGCCCTCCCGCTGCACTCGCAATCAGAATAGCCCAAGGCGTATTGGTCAATCCCAAATTTTCGTAAAGTACAAAAGAGGGGATAAGCGTAAGTATATGCGGGATCATCATCATGGCCAGCATAATGAAGAACAATAACTCCTTGCCCGGAAACATTTTCTTAGCGAAGATATAACCGGCAACCGCTGACAGTGCCATAACCATTAGGCTTGCGGTGGCCGCATAGAAAATGGTGTTCACCACATATCGCCAGGTACTCTCGAATGCAGAGCTATAATTTTCCCATACTGCGGGAGAAGGTACTGACCAGAAGCTACTTAGAATCTGGGAGTTATTCTTCAATGAACTGACAAGCATAAAGATAATCGGAATTAGTGTTAGAAGTACCAGTAAACTAAGCACGAGTATGATCAAGATCTGTTTAATCATGGGCCACGGAATATTTCTGCCTTTGCCGCCTGTAGAAGGTAGGACTGAGACCTTCGTGACGGTATTATTCTGAGTAATCAACGACAATCCCTCCTTCTAGTCCTCAGACTTTAATAACTTCATATTAATAACCGTTATCGCCATAATAACGACGAACATCATTACACCAAGCGCTGACGAATATCCAAGAGCATCAAATTTCGTTGCAGCATAGTACATTTGCAGAGCCGGAACATAGGTCGAATCCATCGGTCCTCCGCCCGTGATAATAAGAATGGCGTTAAAGTCCTGAATAATACCTATCAAGCTTAAAATAATCAGAAACTTAAATTGACCCGAAAGCAGCGGCAGATGAATAGAACGAATGATTCGTGAAAGAGTTGCCCCATCTATCTTCGCTGCTTCAATCAATTCATTCGAAATAGAAAGCAAACCAGAATAGAGAACCAGTAGCTGAAGAATACCTACAAACGGAAATCCTATAAAAATAATGGCCCACAATGCGGTATTCGGGTCTCCTAACCAACCATGCGACCAGGAACCAAGTCCGATCAGCTCTAATAGATTATTAACAAGGCCAACATTGGGATCATAAAGGTTCTGCCAGATTAATAGCATCGCTACGGCGGGAATAACCATGGATGCAACGAATGCAGTTCTATACCCATATTGTAATTTCTTACTTCGCAAATGATAGATTAGCTCCGCAACGATAAGCGGAGGAATGATGGCTTTAATTAGACCAGTTACAATGAGTATACCTAGATTTCCAATCCCTTTCCCTACATAAGGATCCTGGAACATTCTTCGAAAATTATCTAGTCCAATAAATTCAGTCCTTCCACCGGGATGCCAGTCGTACAAGGAATGAAACAACCCGGAAAAAGCAGGTACATATAAGAATAATATTAATAAGCCGAAGCCGGGTAACAAACAGACGTATATATACTTGGCCCGCCATATTTTGACGAACACACCTAACCTATTACTCTTCTTCATCCAATAGAGAATCGCTGCCAGAATCGCTAATACGACCAAGCAACCAGCTGTTACCAGAATCTTGTTCATAAGAGCTTGCTTCTTAGCGCTTTTGACCGCTGTTCCAACGTCGAATTGATAGATAATACCACGATCAGCGCCCGTGATCAGGGATTCAGCATCCTTATTAAAGGCAACTACTCTTCCTGCGCTATCGCCTTGTGTTTCCCAGAGCATCTTACCTTGATCATCGAAGACATAGAAATTACCGGAGTAATCCGCTGCCGCAATCAGATCACCATTCGCAGAAAGGGTTACATCCATGACATCATCTTTAAGGGAGAGCTCTTGCAATCGCTGCCCTTCCTTATTAAAGATATCAACTTTAAATCCAGTCGAACCCACCACAACAATGCCTTCATCGGATACAGATACGGCATTGATCTTTCCACGTGCTGCAAGCTTGTGAACAAGAGAACCTTGTGCATTGAGAACATGAACGTATTGATCCGCAGCAGCAACAGCTGTCCAGACGCCATTAGGAGACACCTCAACACCCTGCATCGTCACACCTAAGGATGACGTTCCAGCATCCTCTCCTGTAGAAGCATTAATGTACAGAAGCTCCCTGCTTCGTTGTACGACTACTGCAATGATTGATCCATCGGTAGAAGCGGATACATCCTTAACAGAGCGCGGTAAATTGCGATCCCAGAGTAGCTTTCCATTGCCATCGTATGCGTACAAATGACGATCATCGGAAGCTACCAGTAATGTACCTGATTCGAGAAGCTTGACAGCTGTCACCGAGTTCATCGCCTTGACTCGAAATATTTCGTTGCCTTCAGAATCGAATAGAAAAGCCTCAGCTCCAAGGCTTCCGATTGCAATATGACTACCGTCGGTGGAAATGGATATTGAACTTATACTGTCCGCGTTCTCCAAGGACCAATTTTCCTTGGCCTGAACGAGAGAAGGTGTAACACATAACCATATAAGTATAATAGCAAAAGTATAAATCAATTTCTTCATGATGTTCTTCACCCTTCCGTCCAAAAAAGGAACGGATCGCCATAGTACGCGATCCGCGATTTATCCATACTATATCCAATTAGTTTCTAACTGGCGGTTCTCTTTCAGGTGTTACCAGATCCGATAATTCATACTTGTTCTGCTTAAGTGCTGCTTCAAAATATTTGTCAATGTTGCTCTGCAACTGGTTCAAATATTCATCAACGGTGATCATGCCGGCAAAATATCTCTGAGCGGAACCAACCCATTCTTGTACAGACGGCTGGTAATCCATTAATCCACGTGCCAAATTGTTCCCTGCGCTAGGTAGGCCTTCTGTGTTACCAATCGGTTCAAAGCTTGCGAACGCTTTAGCCATTTCTGCCGGAAGTGTAATATCCTTCAGCGCCGGGGCCCCCGATAAAGATGCATCTGAGCTCTTCTGAATCGCATCAAGATAAACACCATATCCTTCTGGACTAGTCACATACATTAAGAAATCCGCATCAATTTCCGATTGAGCTGCATCTTTGGATACCATACCATAGAAACCGATTGGAATTTGAATGGTGCGTACAGGAGCCAGAACTTCAGGTCCTTCCATCGTCGGCATATTGAAGAATCCGTAATCAAATGTTTTTACAGCACCGTTGCCGCCGTTTTTCTCCGCTTCGGCAAAATCTTTCGGAAGCTGCCAGTAGGATGATGGGTCACCCATCATTGTTGCCGCTTTACCACTTAGGAACAAATTGTATGCTTGATCTTCACTAACACCAAAGAATCCATCTGGCGTGAAGCTAAACAATGTCTTCAGGTTCTCCGCGTAAGCCTTCCAGTGTGGATTGTCAACAATTCCATAAGGGCCTTCTTTGTCTTGAATAGCCTTCCATGAACGGAGCTTGTTCTTCGTCACCTTACTATTCGCATCGTTATAAGTATTAGTCAGATCATATTTCCAACTATCATCTAGACCCGGAAGGAAAGAATAATCATTCTCCTGTGAACGAACAATATTAATATAATCCCGCAAGTATTGATCAGCATAGATTCTAACTAACCAACCGGCTTTGCCACTCCAGATCGAATTCGCATCTCCACCGAGTGCGAGTGGCGTGTATCCCGCTTCTTTAATCTTAGTGAAATCAGCTATCAGCTCGTTGAAGGTTTTGGGAGCTTCAGTAATACCAACCTTTGCAAAAATCTCCTGGTTATAAACCCAAACAATCTGCAAAGATTCAAAGTTCAAGCTATATAAATGATCAGTTGCTCCAACAGCATCCATGTTGATGTTCATAGCCTCGAGATCTAGACTGTCCTTCCACGCTTTACCCGTATAAGGATTCAGCTTGTCGAATAATGGATACAAATCTACGAATTTGGAATCTTGCTGGAGGGCTCTTACTTCATTAACAGTGGCAAGATCTGTGTCAGGCGTTCCTGCTGCGAATTGTGCTGTCAACCATTCTTTGTAGTTCTTCTGCGGTTTATTGTCTACCGTAACTTTAACGCCCGGTTGCTTCTTCATATAACCTTCAGCAACGGCTTCCCACAAAGATTGAGACTGATTAGAAAATGAGATGTTTAGCTTACCGCTTAGCTGAGGAACGGAATCGGAGTTAGATTCTACTGGAGCCGAAGCTGACTGGCTCGGTGATGACGAATCCGGATCAGAAGACTGATTTGCTGAATTATTGTTGCTGTTTGAACATGCTGACAACAGAGAAATGACAATCACTGCACATAAAAGCATCTTAATACCGCTTCTTCTTTTCATTCATAAATCCCCTTTGTTATTAAATTTATTATAAGCGCTTTCATAAAATACATAAACCCGAAGTTACTCAGGTCGGCATACTGCGCATCGCACACATCGCAATATACCACGTATACTTTATGTTATAAAGTATACATTAATAATGAAAACAGCGCAAGAACTTTATGATCTCATTCCTTAAAAACACCAGATATCTGAATCTCTTTGTCCGTCTGCCTAACCTGTATATCCATCAGATTTGGACTTACCCACTTGAAATGGCTTGGCATGGAGGCCTCGAAGCTGAATTGCCCAAGTCCTCTTCCCGTCCACTTCGCCTCAATATCACCATAAGGGGTAGGAATGGTCCCTTTAGCCCACGTTACTCCCCCTGCTACTAACGGACGTAATTCAACGAAGCCTTCCTTAAGCTTGGAAGTATCTACCCCTAACAATTCACGCGTTAGCAAGTAAGTCGGCGAAGCCCCCCATCCGTGCGATACACTAACAGGAATGGCCGCTTTCATATAGGTAGGGGTGTGGCCCATATAAGGACTTGGAACTGTACAGAACGGCAGTGTCGGATCAAAGGTTTCCCACCACGTCGTAGCTCCTCTATCTAGCATATCTCCCCAGAAACGACGAATCTCTTTAACCGCTTCTTCCTTAAAAGAATAAGAGAATAGCGTCTCCAGAACGATATGCAGGAAGAATGCACCCTTAATGGGAGGTAGCTTACCCGTTAAATAATCGCTCTTAATAAATTGCTCCGCTTCAGCCTTCTCCATAATCCCGCACCACACGGCTACGAAATTGGTCTGAGCCGTAACTTTCTCCGATAACCCACTCTCCGTCAGACAATCAGCGAACAGAGAACTCCCTTCAATACGAAGTTTCCTTCTAATGGTTTCTCGAATTGTAATCGCTTTGGTCTCAAGCACCCCCGCCCTCTCCGGCTCCAACATTCTCTCCGCAAGTTCTGAGACTGATTTAAGAAATTTGTAGTAGTAGCAAGATATCGCTGTAACCTTATCCTGACGTTCGATGTCATCTGACCAATCGATAAAACACCACCAACCATCACGATCCGCCTTAGCAAACAAGCCATCCTCATCCTCTTGCCTCTCGAACCAATCCAACAGCTTAACAATCGAAGGCCATAACTCAACAAGGAATGACTCATCCCCGCTATATTCAACGTAATCTTGTACACCGAATAACCAATGTGCACAGAAGTCTGGTAACATGAATGAGTTGTGTTCAGGTCCTGTTCCGGGCAACGAGCCGTCCTCATTCTGAATACGAGCGACCTGCAGCATGCACTTCCTTACCAGCTTCAGATCACCGAATGTCTGATAGACGACCCGTGCCATCACTACAGCATCCGCCACCCAAAGCGCTGCTTCACGGTGGGGACAGTCCTCAAAGTGATCTTGGCTATTTACGAGCGTTGTATACTTGCCAACCTCCCAGATCGCATTCAGTTTGTCATCACTACACACGAAGCTCCCGCTCTCCAGAAACGGATAATGAACAAAGCGTAATTGCAAGCTTGACACGATTATGGGCGTTGGCGTCCCTTGAATTGCAAGCTTCATATAGCGAAATGCACGCCTCCCGAATGAGCTAAGCTGATTCTCACCTTTCTTGAGCACAAAAGTATCTGTAAGCTCCATCTCAAGCCCTTCACCATAGAATAAGTGAGCAATACCTCCTTCTGGCGCTTCGATTACGAGCTCGGGATACCCGACAACCTCTCGCCCATAATCATAAGTAAGCTGCGGATAAGAGCCTGGCACCGAGGCATCGATCACCAAATCTGCTCCTGACTGACCCTCGACCACAGAATTCCCGTTATGAATGATACCCAGATAAGCTTGCTCTCCTAGTAGTCTTTCCGGCAGCAGCTTAGTCATCTTCAATAGAGGAATCTCTCTTGGCAGCAACCGCGGCCATGGCGAGCTCTCATCATCCACCTTCGCGACGATTGCCGCAGAGCTCCAGCTTGTATCGTCGTATTCCGGTTGCTCCCAGCCATCCTCACCATTTGCCATATAAATTTCCCGGTATCCGCCCCATTGATGCATTCTTATCGCATCACTTCTCCATCGCGATGAGATCCGACACTTCCAGTCGTCACCGCTCGCCAAGATGATTTCAGGCAACTCAGCATCAAGTCTGGAATAGAGATCAAGCTGAGCTAATAGACCGCCCGGCCCCTGTCTTTGTCCTGTTACAATAGAATCCGTCCCGAAATTGTACGCTAGAATAGCAATTACATTTACTCCCTGCTTTAAATACGATGTTACATCGTAGCAGTCGAAGTATTGTGAGCCGTTATCACAAGGCGAAGGCCCCCGACCCACTTCTATCGCATTAACATATAGCTTGTATTCCTGATTCGCCGTTATTCGCAAGCGTGAATGCTCCGGAATCATTTGGAACTCGAGCGTTTTGCGAGCTTCAACATATTGGTTGTTTCCCCTATCCCGCTCCTGCACCCATATCCAATTAGCTGACCACTTATCTGTCACTATAGAACCCCCAAAACTATTAAATCATAATATGATAGGTATTATGTATACTTAATACTACTTTAATATACTTTGGTTGTCTAGATATTATTAGCGATCGTAACCCCTATCTAAATTCCTCTAACCACAAAAATACACCCCTAAAATTTAACGGAATAACCAAAGGGTTTTTCCAATGTCTATTTTAAGGGGTGTACTTCACACAAAATCGCAAACTCATTCAAGGAGAGCCCGACAAGCACTTTCGTTTTTTCTGTGCCGCGCCCGCACTTTCCGCCTTCTGTAGGGGCACCGAAGAATGCGTCGTCAAGTTATACAATTCCACCCAGCGTATAGTGGGCATCACGTTCACTCATCGCATTGCGAATTTTGTGCAACAAAAGCCATGCTGTCTTGAAAGCGACTCAGACTTCTGCTGAAAGCAAAGTTGCTGAAAGACCTCGCTTGTCATGAGCAACCAAATAGATGGCAAGGAACCATTTTGTGAGATCTGTTCGCGTTTTCTCCATTACCGTTCCAACGGTTACGGTTGCTTGATAGCGGCAATGTTTACATTCGAATAATTTGAGTTTTCGGAACAGATGATCTTGACAGGAGTCCTCAGTTGCAAATTTTCTTTGAAATTCAATTAGATTCATCGATTGTTGTTTAGCCATACGCTTCACACTCCGAACGTTTGTTTTCTTAGGACTTACCCACTTACAGTAAATTCGTGCAATTCCGTAACAGCAGGCTCCATAGTGAGAGTTACTCGAAATAATCGTGTAATTCCGCAACAGTAGACTCCACAGCGAGGAACTACTCGAAATAATCGTGTAATTCCACAACAGTGGGCTCCACAGCGAGGAGTTACTCGAAATAATCGTGTAATTCCGTAACAGCAGGCTCCACAGCGAGGAGTTACTCGAAATAATCGTGTAATTCCGTAACAGCAGGCTCCACAGCGAGGCCTACTCAATTCCGAATTGGAAGAGTTATCCATTAAGTGGGTAAGTCCTATTTTCTTCATTATATCAAACATATGTTCGTGTGTAGGGGCTTTTCTGAGCTAATTGGATAGCCATATTACCCTATATAGACGCAAAATAAGAAAGCACCCAACCAATGCCGTTTCGATCCGTGATGCCTGCAAGAAGCCCGTTAAAAGGAGCCTCGAAAACCTCACTATCTATAGTTCCCTCAGCCTTCAGGTCTTCGTACACTTGGCGAAATTCCTCTTCAGTCTCGAGCGTCAGCGTAATCTTTACATAATCTCCTTTAGAAGAAGGCTTAGCTGCGGTGCTATCGGCGAAGTAGATCGTGCTACTTCCTAAATTCAATTCCGCATTCAGCACCTTATCATCCTGTTTTCTAAAAATTTTAACCTCTCCACCGAGCAAAGTCCGGTAATACTCGATCTCTTCCGTGCAATTGTCCACCACTACAAAAGGATTCGCAACTTTCATACATCATACCTCCCAAATCTCAAATACACGTATCGATCGGCTTTACACTATTGATAATCGAACAGCATAGACTTCAAGAGTTTTGCCGATCTAAAATCTATCCTGCAAACGCACCTTTGTAATCCTTGACAAAACTTTCGAACGAAGTTGCCTTCTGCCCTGTTATTTCTTCGACCGTGTTGGATACCTTTGCCGCTTTCCCGAGTTTGTTGAGATGATTCATCTCCATTATTGCATCCACAATAACTCCGGGCGCTCCTGCATCTAGCATGGATTGACGGGCAACCTCGTCGGGTACATCTACATATCTAACAGACTTGCCTATTACCGAAGAAAGGGTATCTGCAATTTCGCTATAAGAAATTGCGGATGGACCGGACAGGTAATACGCCTTGTTTTCGTGTCCTGCCGTTGATAAGACATTGAATGCCACCCTTGCGATATCCCGTGTATCAACCAGGGCAATTTTTCCGTCCCCCATCGGCGCGTAGAATGCGCCTTGATCCTTAATCGTCTGGGAATTAAAGTTGACAATGTTTTGCATGAACGAGTTTGGACGCAAGAAGGTGTAAGCAATGCCAGAACGTTCAATTTCTTTTTCAACTGCTCGGTGCCACCTTGTCAGTGTTACGGCTTCCACGTCAGCATCAGCCCCAGAGAGTTTAACCAGATGCTTCACGCCTGCATCTTTTGCAGCCTGAATAATATTGCTCGATAACTCCACCATGTGTGGGACCCCTGGTGTCACGAAGAATACTCTTTCGATTCCGTTCATGGCCGCCTTAAGAGAGGAAGGATCGCCAATGTCAGCTACAACCATTTCTATCGCCAGTGATTTTAATTCATCTGTACGAGTCGTAGAGCGTACGGTTGTACGAACAGCATGACCATGGTTGGACAAAATCTTGATTAACTCTTTACCGACGTTTCCTGTTGCACCAATAATTAAAGTATTTGCATTCATTTCGTTCTGTCTCCTTTTCATTAGTAGATGGTAATCCAATAGATGCGATGTCATCGCAACTATTAATATAGTATATCTTATTAGTTGACATTGCAACTATTTTTTTAATACGTAATGCCCCATTCACGAAGATGTTGGGCATCGCCGTTTCACCCATTACGAACTAACTCACTCATGTTTCCTATCACCTTTTTCAGCGAGCTAAGCATGAGGGCATATTCGTCGTCGTTGATACCAACAAGACTCTGATCACTTACGCGATTCAATGCTTCTTTAACCTTTGGAACTACATCTCTACCCGCTTCTGTCAAATAAAGCAAATTATAACGGTTATCCGCTTGATCGGGTTCCCTTCGTACGTAACCCTCAGCCTCGAGTTTGGCAATCGCTTTCGTGATCGTTGTTTTATCTAAGAGCAGTTCTTCGCTTAATGCTTTCTGAGTGATCCTTTCTTTGTGCGCGATCGCCATAAGGATGAGATACTGCCCACTTCCTATCCGATAAGGAGCAAGCTCGGCTGATAAAAGAATTTGTAGATGGCGATAAATAGCTGATACATACTTCCCATACGACTCGGTATCTATTGTAAACACCTCCTAATTTAAGATGTTATTGCAACCAGTGATTGCATTGTACCATGTCAGGCGAAGTGACTCAATTGCGGCTCCGCAGCGGTGACAACGACATCTGTCATCCTCAAAAGCGTCTTGGAGAATCCAGAAGGATCAAATCGCCCGGGTGGGCATTTTCTGACCTTTTGATGGGGTGCTGCTGGGAGAATAATTTCTTATGTACCAAATTAATAAATGATCATCCCTGTAGCTCAGCTTGAAGAACAAACTTACGTTGTGACTCCCAGGTTATAACGGTCATGAGGTCCGCTTATCCGCTAAATATCGATACATTGTCCATCATTTCGTTCGCTAAGCATCGGCTGTGTCCGTTAGATTTCCAATTTGTCTCATAATGACGGCTAAGAGTACGTGGTGTCACTTAGAATAAATCAACCGATTACTCGCTTGTAGCGCATCAACACGCTAAATTACTTTTTCTCCCTCAGTTTGAATGGTATTGCTCACGTATGCTGAGCTAGTGGGATGATCATATAAATTTTTAATTAATGATAACGGCATCAATGAAATCCGTGTTATCTCCGGAGGTTGTTCCTACAAACTTGATCGTATGGCTGCCTGCCGTCGCTGTAAAACTGTTCGTTGTAAAGGAACTAAAGCTCCCTGATGAGGGTGTAAAGGAACCAATTACGGTCGTATCATATAACACATTAAATGACTGAGTCCCTCCATATGTTGTCCGTTTGGCTGCCTGAAAGCTTATCGTATGACTCCCCGCCGTGAAGTTAAAGGACTGGCTAAATGAGCCATCTCTTTGGACGAATGCCGTTTGATCACCCTCCGGTGCATAAGTAGCACCGAAAGAACTGCCATTATGTTGCACACCGGAGTATGCTTCGAAAGTCCAACCGTTCGTCATCGGACCACTCGTATAGTTGCTTGTGCTTGGCAATTCGAATCCGTGAATGGTATTGGGTACTACCAGCTTGATATAGTCGGTTTTGATACTGCCGGTCGCTTGGACGGGGTCATATCGAAGTTTCCGTACGGTGCCGACCCAATTGCTATTCGCACCCATATCTAGCGTATACTCCGTATATCCACTATTAGCTGTCGGAGTGAATTGTACCGATTTCGCCTCGTTCCAAGTCGTGTCAGCGTTCGTGATAAAATAGACTTTGCCGATCGTATTGGAAGTACCGTTTGTCATACGGATTTTGATTTTTTTGTAGATGGAAGTATCGACATTCAGGTTGTCTGGAGAGTATAAGTAAGGGTCGGTGCCCGTTGACGTAAAGTTGAGAGAGCCCGCATCCGTTGAGCCTGTGGCAGTGGAGACCGTCACCTGGTTGCCAGCCCAACCTTCCAACCCGCCTATGAAGCCCCAATTATAGGCGTCATTGTAATTGGATGTATAGACGATAGCAGGCGTCCAGCTTGTTTTATCATAATTATTGGTACTGTACGTATTCACTTCGAACCGAACAATATCCCCTGCTGAGACCAACAGATTATCAATGACATAGTTAACACCGGTATATTCATCACCAGCTGCAATATGCTGGCTTCCGCCGCTTGTAGGCCAAATAACAGTTCCGTTCTTAGTGATACGAGCTAGAACACCGTCTCCTCCTGCTGTGTTGTCAGATTTCAGGACACGTCCGCGAAGACTGACAATCCCGCTGTCTGGAGCGGTCCAAGCTCTAGCCACCCAATGACTCGTATTCAAGTCCGGATGTTGGTCGAATTGGGTAATCTCAGGTGTTGCTTGGCCAACAGGAGTCCAACTCTTATTCGTTGCATTATAACTGAGATTGACGTACGAACTGCCGTTGTAGTATTGGTATGACCAATTGTCCTTACCTTGTGTACCACTAAACTGTTCGGCCGCGAAGTACATCTCTCCGCTTCCTTTGGGAACTGATTGATTGTTTGTTTTCGTGAAGGAATTAAAGTTGCCAGCCTGAACATTGTAATAGTTTTGATTGCTTGTAAAGTTGTCATTGATCGTTCCCGTAATGGCCGAACTCTGAGTGTTATACATATTGAACGCAGAGTTGCCATAATGCGCATAGGCGTTGTTGACCATCAAATTGGAGGAAACCTCGTGATTGGTCGAGTGATCGGGGTTACGGAATTGCAGCAATGCTATGGCAGATCCCGGAGTATTGCCCATGAATGTATTCTGTATGCGGACCGTATCGTTCAGAATTTCCAAATCAAAAGCAGCTTCATCATTAGAGCCGGTGTTTTTTAAATTTTTTACGATGGAGTTGACGAAGGTAATATCCTTTGCATGGCCGATAATGACAGCCGTCGTCCCGGAAGGGTTATAACATGGGGTCTCATTATCCAAAATTGTATTCATGACGACAACATGCTGAACGGCGAAAAACCGTAAAGCTTCTGAGCAAATATTGTTATCGTCGTGTGAATAGACATGGTTAACCACAATATTTTGCGCTAGATTATGGCCGTCACCACCACTACCCCCTATGTTGTTGCTGATTTGTTCAGAATAAGGGAATAAGAAGTCAAACGAAATTGTATCGAAATTATTATGGCCTGTTATATTATTCATCCTGATGTCTCGAATTGCATAATCAGAAGTCGTGAATGATGGAAGGTTACCCGTTACGACAATGCCTGACGAGCTCCACAAGTGATCATTAGTCGCACTTGCCACTGGGTTGCCATTAGTGTTGTCCCTACCGGCTCCAATGCCGGTAATATGGTGAACATAGATATTGTCAAAGGACAACCCATTGTGGCTAAGAGTGTTGTAAAACGCCATGATCCCTGCCGCCGCATGAGATACTTCGAGATTCTCGAACTTCCAGTAATCCCCATTAGTCAATTTAATCCCTCTGTCATCGAGGCCGTCATTGCGTGTAATAATGGGTGAATTGCCTGTACCGTATGCATCCACCGTAATCCAACCTGTCGAGGTGCCCGAACCAGATAGACTCATCTGCTGATTCCAACTTCCTCCCCTTGCTAATAAAATATTGTCCCCAGGAGAAAAAGCTCCGTGGTTGTTGATTGGTGTAAAAGAGCACCATGGTTGAGTCAGAGTCGCTGAACCCGAATCACTGCAGTTAGAACCCGGCAAGTTGTTGACGTAGTACGTGGTGTTGTTAGCAGATGACGACGTGGAGAACAAAACACTGATCAGAAGCATCATACCAAAGGCAGTTAATGTGCAAAATGTTTTTAGATAACGTTGGTTCATAATCATTACACCATCTTTCTAATTTTTATTGTTTTTTCTGCTTTCCTTCATAAAATTTAAAGCGATTTGCATTGATACAAAAACCTTTTCATAATATACTCACCCCCCTTCATGAAATGAATGTGCTTAATTCCTGAAAGCGTATTCACAAAAACGTTTTTGATAAAATGGGTAAAAGCAACTCCTTACGGAGTCATCATCTTATCCGAAGCCGTCTCAATCTGCTGTTGACGTTCTGGGAATGATCTCGCAAGGCAGCAGAATCGTGTTAGCCTCTTCGAACGACATTTCGCCTTCAATCATTCGAATGAGCAGCGAGGCGGACTCGAAACCCATCTGCATCATCGGCATCCGCAGAGCGGAAATGGAAGGAGTGGCGGTTTGGGTCAGCGTGCTGTCATCGAAGCTGAGCACCATCACATCGCTCGGAACCTTGAAGCCAAGCTGCTGCGACCGCTTGATGACATTCGCTGCGATCGTATCTCTGCCGGCGAGTATCGCCGTGCAGCGATCTTCCCGAAGCAGGAAGGCTTCCGCTTCCTTCTCGCCACTCGAAGGATCAAACGAACCGATGCCGATCCAGTCTTCTTGCACGTCTAGACCGAAGTCGCTCATAGCTTGTCTATATCCTTCCAGTCGATCCTGCGCTGCATCATAATCCAGCGAACAAGGTGTGATGAAACCAATTCTTCGGTGCCCTTTGTCGATCAGATAGCGGGCTCCGTCATATGCCGCCTTACTATTGTCAGCATTCACGCTGGAGCAGGCACCCGGCTTGTAGGGCCGCCCAAGCAGAACGAACGGGAACCGATGCTTGAGCAATTCCTTGTATGGCCGCTCTCCGACCTTCGTGCCCATCAGGATAAGACCGTCCGCGGATTGCTTGCGGTACACGTCGAGAATGTGGCTCTCATCGTCCTTCTTTTTCTGGAACGAGATGAGCAAGTCGTAATTTTTCTCGCTGGCCGCTTTGCCCATGCCCTTGATCACCTCCAACAACAGGCTGTTCTCCAGTCCCTCCGCGACCTCCGAGATCGCGAGACCGATATTGTTGGTCTTCTTCTTCACCAGTCCTCGCGCGGATTGATTTGGTCGATAATTCAACTTCTCTATTGCTTCAAAAATGCGCTTCTTGGTCGCATCCGCCACGTGCGCCGAACCGTTCATAGCGAACGATATAGTGCATGCCGCGACGCCGGCTTCCCTCGCTACATCTTTAATTGTTACCGCCATTTTGATTGCCCCTGTCCTATGAAAAACGTTTTTGTTAATTACATGATATATTGCGCCCCCTCTACTGTCAATATAAGGTTATTCTGGCATGTTTGTAGCACAGGAATAATACTACTCTAAATTATAGCTGTTTCTTCTTAATTAACTTAGGTGCACTCAGAATACCTGAGGGCAGCAAAACATAATCATCAGAAAAATGCTCGCCTGTCGTGACCCAATTCTCAGGAGCATAAGCTGGGGTATGCAAGGGCAGCTGATGCAGCGGGCCAAATGTATTACGGCGCGTCAATATAACCTCGAGTTCCAGACTAGTAGCTTCACCCCGTTTCACGATATCTGAGATGGCTACTTCATAAGGCTGCCAAGCGATCATCCGTTCCTCCCCATCAGCCGTCTTTACTTTGATACATGCGGCTTCGAAATCGGGTATTTCCAAGAATGTTTCGGTATTGCCAAGCAAATCTAAAGAGTTTAATTGCTGCTCGGCAGCATTTATGATGTCCGCATGAATGTGATAAGTAACCTTACCACCATAAAAAGGAAAGCCCTGTTCCGTGATACAGCCGATATGAAGCAGCTCTGGCTGTTTAATAATTGTCCTAATTCCCTGACTAAGTTGAACGCCAAACTCACCAAGTAAATAAAGCGCTTCTAAGTCTATACCTTGATGGAAAAGTGTTCTAAGCACAACTTGATTTGTTCCAGCCACACAATAATTAGAAGGTAATCTTATTTGCACAAAAGAACGATCAATCCACCATTCCGGGTTCCCCGATGCTTCTATCCCAAATCCATTTATCTCTATCTTAAAATGATCAGGACGTTCCATTGCGAGGAATATCGGGGTGCTTGGAAGCTCTTGCATATTAAATTCAAAGATCAGCTCTAAATGGGCTTTACCTTCCAGGGCAGAGGCGTTAAATTTCTCTGTATACCAAGGCTGAATCATAGTCCCATGCCGCAGCGGCATATCCAGCTGATGGCGGACAGTACGATCTATCTGCAATATTTCCTTAGCTGCTTGCCAATCTCCATCGTTAACCTTGAACTTAGCTGAGTCCAGAACACACACATTGGGCTCGGCTAAGTGATAAGCAAAGGGACCTGAAAGCTCCTGCTCTGCTATCGTTTCCAACCTGATTACAGTCGTTAGCTCCTCTACTACAGCGTTTAGCTGATTATGCAGAATATAAACATGCTCTCCTGATGGTGGGAAATCGATCGTAAATGCCAGCTTATCTGCCGATATAGTAGCCGCAACACGACCTCTTTCGCCCGTAGCACAGAACAATTCCTCCAGAGATCCACTTCCTTGTAAGCTAACTTGGACATTCCGTTGCCATTTCTGACGATCCACGTTCATTAGAACGATATAAGTCGCGTAGTCATCTGACCTTAACTGTGCATAAATATCATTCGGTATTCCGCCAGTATCCAGACTCAGCAAACTTAGTTTGTTTGGAAGCAATTTATGGCAAGCGGCTAGCAGCTCTGTTCTTAATAAAGGAACTTGAATGGTTTGAGAAGCTAGCTGCAACGCAGCATCCGAAGCTAACGCATCTATATAATGAGGTGCCTCGCCTGCAAAAACTACACTGCCGCCTGCTTGTTTAAACTCTTCTAATAACCGCAGAGTCGAAGCTCTCATGGTTACCAGCCCTGAGATTAGCACAGCTCGATAAACCGCTTGCCCGACATGGAGAAAAGCAATGCCTTCCTTATCTAATTCAACTGAACCCATGCGGTTTAGCATTTCTTCATCACCATAATCAAAATCAATTTGATCCCCAGTAAGAAAGTGGAATGTATCCTGATAAATCTGTTCTAGCTGCTTCACTTCAGGAGATTGAGTACTTAAACCTTTTGACCAGCCCGGATAAATTTGTCCCCATAAGCTTTCCACTGGATTAATCACTAACAGATCACAAACCGGTTTGCCCTGGGAAAGCACAACACCCAATCTGGAGAAATAAGCTTCAACATAATCATAGTCCTTCCACCAGGCGGATTGATGCGAAATACTCGCTGGATAATCGCGTTTGGATTCGCCAGCCATTGTGTACCAAGACAGATGATGACAACGCAGATTAATTCCGAAAAGAGCTTGCCAGTCACCCACTGACTTATGCGCCTCCAAGGGCATTTGCCAGCCCGTACAGCCATAAAGCTCAGATAACAGCCATTTCTTGCCCAATTGTCGTGCTGAAGAAGCTAATTGTTTAACAACCCAATAATTTAATTTGCCTTCCATGAGCACGTCCACCCCAGGATAACCCATATGCTCATAATAGCGCATAACTGATCCAACCATAGCTGTTTGTGCGGTTAAACTATCTTCATGAAGAATATGTCCGGTTAGAATCAAATCATTGGCTTCACACCAAGCTAGGATTGGTTTTGCAAAATTATCCTGAAACATTTCCTGCAGCAGATCGACATAATGCCATTTCACTTGTGAGAAAGCCTGACCTTTAGGCAAGAGAAATAACTCAGGAAGCTTTGCCAGAAGATCATAGCCATAAGTTTCTTTAAACTTGTCGAATAAACGAAATGTCCAAGGTGAATGCCATTCATTGTTCGCATTATTCAATGAAAATCCATCCATTAATGATCCACGATGCGGCTCATCCGTAAAGATCCCTTTGATCGCTTTGCCGAAATGCTTGCCGCTCTTTGATTTGTATTTTTCATGTGTAAGCTCGATAAATTTGTCTACTGCTTCACGATTGAGGGTGTCTAGATACGTATAACCATTATAGAAGCTTTCTTGCTGTTGTTCTACAATTGTGAATACTAGGATGCTTTGGCCCGCTTTAGCATGAAAGACTTGCCCTTGCTGCAAAGGCTTCAGATCTGAGTAGCTCATCCCCTCCAAATTACACTGAAATGCTGCAAGGATATCGTCTTCCCACTGGAATTTTTCGGCTGGAACGATCTGCAAATAGATAAATTTCAACCGGTAACGTGGCTCTTGAGTAACCATTCCTCCAGCAGTTCCGCTAGGCCAACGATCCTCATCATATAACCAGGCTTCCATGCCGAGTTTCTCCGCCTCTTCTGCACAGGCATTAATGAGATCAAACCACTCATCCCCCAGATACTCTGTGACGAGACCTGTTCGTGAATGCATAAAGACCCCACCAAAGCCCATCTCATGCAAGACGTGAATTTGCCGGAGCAATTCCGCCTTATCTAATGTTCCATTCCAGGACCAGAAAGGCTTCCCTCTGAAAGCTGCTGTCGGCTGTTTAAACAATTCGTATAATTCCTCTTGCTTCCTCATACCTCTGTGGTCACCCTTCTATGACAAAATATCCCTCCCTGCTAGTGTAGCAGTAGGCGGGTTGGATAACGAAACCAATGCTTGCTACTGATCCAGCTTTATTCTAACGGTTGTAAACTTCAACCTCAGCAAGCCTAAGCAAGTAGCCACCCGCTTGCTGGACACCCAGCTTGGTTGCTGTAATTCGCACATAGCGCACGTCTATTTGTTTAAATGGAAACGCTTGAGGTACTGTCGGATTGACAGTTACATAGTTTGTATAAGTTTTCGCGGTCGTCCAGTTGACATTATCTATTGACGTTTCAATGGAGAAGTTAACCGGGAATCCATCTGCTGTGTACAAGGAATTAACTACAGGATAAAGGATAAGCTTATCTACAGGCTGGCTGCTGGTCAAATCAAGCTTTAGCCATTCAGTATGAACTGCATCGCCAAAGGCAGTTGAAGAGCTGAAGCCTCTTGCAGCAGCACGCTGCTCTCTGACGCCATCTACTGCTTTTGCAACTCCGAAATCTGTATTCTCCAAACTAGTTGAAGCTGTTACAGTTGGGAGCTCATAGTTAAATGTTGTACGCAAGTAAAGGGTTGGATCATTCGCAACAGACGAGTAAATCCAATGTGCAGTGCTGCCTGCCGGGAAGCCGACTACAGCCGAGGCCCAAATTCCCGTTCCATACACGCCATAATCTACTGCAGGTCCCCAGTTTACAGGATTGTAGCCGGGTAATTCCCAGCCGGTACTCGGTGTAGTTGTTATCAACCAGCCCGTATTCGTGACTACCTTCGCTCCATTAGGTAACGTGAAGTCTGCGAGAAAGCCGCCTGGTGTGCCAGGTGTATTGTTGACCTTAACTGCAATCGTATTGACACCATTCTTCAAGTAGTCACGAATCGTATCAGCAGTCATCCAATTTTCATCCGTCCCTTTAAGATCCAAGCCGTTAAGATATATGGTATAGCTATCGTCTGTTGCTACTTTACCTTCGATTGTTTTTAGCATTATAGTACTAAGATCGTATGTCTTCGTAGTACGTTCTAATGTGACTGTACCTCCAGCAGCAATGGATACTGTTTGATCGAATAGTCCACTGACTGCTGTCCCGTTTATTTTCCAATCTGTATAAGGGCTATTGTTGTCCAAGGCTTGAATTCGTACTGAAGAATTAGAAGCAGTGATCTTCAGTCTTAAATCCCAGTAGTACATGGAGTTTAGTGTCAATGAAGTCATCCCGCTTGTCGGGAAGTTGGGTTTAACATGCAAACCATCCTTATCCGCTGAGATACCCATAAAACCGTTCTTCAATGCGACAGGAACCAGTCCGCTTTCCGGAAAATCCCCCCATGTACCAACTATGCCTTCGGATCCATGCTGGTTGGTTTCACCATTGTACAACGGATTGCCGCCATCTAAATGATCCAGATTGAAGCGAGTAACCATGGTTTGCAAGCGGCTATAAGCATCATTAGCTCCAGTTGATCTCAATCGGCTCATAAGCTCATAGTAGGCTGTATAAAAAATGGCCCCGCCATTCTGAATTTGACCGCTGCTGTACGAACCATTACCATCATAATCGCGCATCCACCAGCCACCGTTGTTTCTTGACGGAATATTAAACATGGTAGCTCGCGGTGCAAAACCGAATTTAGTAAATACATCGTTTGTTCCGGCTGAAGTGTTCGTATTGGATAAATAACTCATGATTGTATTAGCTCTAGTTGTATCTGCTAAGCCATTAGCGATTGCTTCAAGATTGATAAATACGCCGCCATAATCACGCGTAACGCCAGTACTGTCAATGTTCATGATATAGTGATCGTTTGACCAGAATGTTGTATTATATGCCGTTTTTAGATCACTAGCATAACCGTTTAACTCTGTAGCCCGCGTTGTATTGCCTACCATCGTTTCCAGTTCAGCCATTCTTAAGAAGGCAACATACCCATAAATGTTGTCATATGCACTCTTATGACCGAACGGCAGGATATCCCAATAATTACTGCCGATCTTGCTATCCTGACCGGTATGAGCTGCTTGCGTAATAATAAAGAGCTTATCTGTTGTATTGTATTGTGTTAGTAAGAACGTCATTGCATTACGCAAACGAGTTATATTGTACTTCAATGATTCCATGTCGCCCGAGTTAATAATATGATTATATAACCCATTAATCAGATTAGCTGAAGTCATAATATAATGATTGCTATCTATATCCGATGGGAATGGCCAGCCTGGAGAATCACCCCATGTATAGACGTAACCATTAGGATCCTGCTTAATCTGTGAGGCATCACGCTCCATAATGTCGCGATTGGCATCGTCACTCCATGTACGCTGCAAGCTCTGCCATTCGTACCAATCCGGATTCACGCCTCCTGGCAGCCAACCATAATTACGTTCATTGAATATCGCATTTACTCCGCTTGTAACGGTTGCATTGCCGCCTTCATATTGAGCATATGAAGCTGGAGTTATGTCCGCAGATGGCAGTACTTCGATATCAAGCTTTTGTGTCATGGTCTGTCCTGTATTCAGATATGTTGGGAGACTTTCAGGATCAAAGAAATTCATGTTCATCATATCGATAATAACATTCGGTTGTAATGTCTTCGTGGTTGGATAAAACCGCAGATTAAAATTAAAACCATTTGCCCCCTGCCAATCCACACGATTGCCGAACAGATTAAAGGAGCGGTCATTTACTTGGGTAGTACGTTTGAGAGCATGAGCTTCTCTGTAGAGCCCATTCACATCGACCATTTTGGAGAATGGTGTTCGCAGTGTATCTACTGCATAGCCCTGGTTATCCCATAGGGTTTCCATATTAAAGCCAGCTGCTTCAAGCTTTCTATTGTTTGCTGTTGCTGTAACGGTATACGTATTCGACATTAATTTTCCATTTAAGTTAATCGTCCAGCTGCCAGTTAGCCCTGATGCACCAAAACCAATTCCGTTAATTGTCAATGTGTTACCGCTGACTGAGGAGGTGACCGGAGAGGTGCCTGGATAACGATTGCCTGTTTGGTTAAATACAAAATACATATTATTTGCCAGCAAATCATTGCTGTATGCACCAGCACCCGTTGGATCGAAACGCAAAGTATCAATTAATCCATCTACACCAGACAAACTATAATAACCATTGCTAAGCGAATAACGATTGGCTTTGTCCATAATCCGGATTGAATCCACTACGAAATTGCCATTACCTCCATTGCTGGTTGGATCAAGGCGAAGACGATTTATAGTCCCTGTCCAGTTAGCATTGGCACCTAAATCGATTTGAATCGTATGCCAATTACTATCCGCAATCGTCGTAAAGGACTGACTCAGTGTGGGGCCCCAGCCAGTAGTGGTTGTAGTCCAGAAAAGCTCAGCCTGCGTATTCCCAGTATAATTGCGGTAGGTGAGCTCAACTATTTTGTACGTGCTTGCAGGTATGGAGATGGCCGGACTGGTCACATTAGGATCATTATTGCCGGTAGGCACATGCACAACGATCTTGCCATCAAGAACGATGCTTGTATCGATTTGATTATTGACAGTCCACCCTTCATAGTTATAATTCGTACGCCAATCCCAGCTTGTGGAAGCGTTTGCATAAGTCGGAAGTGAGGCTCCCCATACACTTAACAGTGTTAATATTGCTGCAATTACCAACGCTTTAATCCAGATTACCTTTTTTATTAAATATCCTTGTCCCATTACTATTTCCTCCTTATTGTATAAGAACATCTTCATTTAATTGTAATACAGGCCGTAGTTCAAAATAATCGTTTATCACACTAATTTATATGTACATTACATCATAATGTTATGCCTAGCTCGCAACCTTCGATTGCGCATACACCAAGCTTTTATAAATGGTATCCCCAACCATAAGTTCATCATGGGTTCCTTGCTCAATCACTTGCCCCTTGTCCATGACATAAATGGCATCCGCATTCATGATCGTAGATAAGCGGTGGGCAATAATGATGGTCGTAAGGCCATTTCGCTGCTCATCTAGATTCTTCTGAATCTGTCGTTCTGTTTCTAAATCGAGCGCCGACGTAGCTTCGTCGAGTATCAGAATTTCAGCATTGTCTAGTAATGAACGAGCCAAAGCCAAGCGCTGCCTTTGTCCTCCTGATAGGGTAATGCCGCGTTCGCCAATTCGCTCTGTCCGACAAATGCGATTTTCTTCCCAATAGGTATAATGATGTTCATCCCATTTAGAACAAGCGCAGTATCATCCCGATATGCAAATTGAAGGTCCTCGAACTGCAGGCTGGTGATTGGGCCTTCGATTTGTTCGGTACCATCCGGAATGATTTCTCCATCGATTACCTCTTTGATCCGATCCAGATAAGCCATATTGCTGGAAGCGTTCATGGAAAATTGAAACACATAATATACCGTTTCCATGAGTTGAAATGAGTATTGGTATAAAATCACAAACTCACCTAAAGTCATATTCCCCTTCATCAGCTGAACCCCGCCGTAACCTAGGAAGAGCAGTGCTGCAGTCCATTTAATTGGCTCAGTACTGATAATTTGTTTATTAACCAATTTACCTTCCGTCATCACTTTATCAAAGAATATTTGGAATAGACCATGGTATCGTTTGGTTTCCCACTCGTTTCGATGGTAGGATATGACTTCTCTAGTAGAGGAAATGCCTTCTTCGAGATGAATGATCAGGTCTGACTTCTTATTCTGAACCTCTCTTGACATTGCTCTAAGCTTTCCAGAAAAGAAGATGCCAATGACAACATAAGCTGCCGTAAGCAAACAAACAGTAACATGGGTAAATTAATAAAACCTATAACGCCCATCAACACAATCACCATGATGCTTTGCTGGTAGATGATCGGTAGATCCGTGCCAATCATCTTTGCAGCATTTACAGCATCATTCGTAAAATAATGAACAAATTTTGCCGTCCGCTCGTTTTGTAAGTGTTTAATCGGAATTTTATGGAGGTAGCTCATAAGCAGACGGCTAAATTTATAATGAAGATATGTACCATTCTTAAAATAAAGATAAGGTGAAAGAATGAAGAATAATGAATAACAGAGAAACACCCCGGCAAACATCATAATGATAGGCATAAGCATATCGAAGTTTCCATCCATAAACACATCATCAATGATCCATTTTTGCAAACCAACAATAGCTAGAGACGATATGCCTTCTATTAATAAAACTAACAAACAAATCAGGTAACTCCATCTATGCTCTTTCATTAAGCTACTGATCCATTTAAGATGCTGCATCGATACCCTCCGCTTCCGTTGGCAACATGGTTTCCCCTTCGGAAAGTTGGTAGAAGATGCAGCGCGCTTCCATTAGCTGCGTATAGCTTCCGGATTCCACAATTTTTCCTTGATCGATAACAAGGATGCGATCAACATCCTTGATTGTAGATAGGCGATGGGCTACGGTTATCGTTGTCCGATTCTTAAGCAATTGATCGAGTGCTTTCTGTACTTCACGTTCACTAACATTGTCCAATGCGGAAGTTGCTTCATCTAGAAGAATGATTTTGGGATCTTTCAGGAATAGACGTGCAATGGAGATTCGCTGCCTCTGTCCGCCCGAAAGCCTCACACCACGTTCGCCAACCAACGTATCATATCCTTCAGCAAGCTGTGTGATAAAGTCATGTGCGTAGGCAGCCTTAGCCGCTTGGATGATTTGCTCATCGGTAGCATCCGTATTACCAAAGCGAATATTCTCACGCACAGAGGTGCCGAATAAATAGGTTTCCTGAAAGACGTACCCGATCGTGCCGTGCAGCTGCTTAAAGGATAAGTTCTGTAACAGAACGCCATCCAACCGTATCTCACCTTGATCTGGATCGTAAAATCGCGATATCAGCTTCAAAAGCGTTGACTTTCCGTTGCCGCTTGTACCGACGAGGGCAATCCTCTCTCCTGCATGAATATGAACATCAAACCCATTCATAACTTGTGGCCCTTCGGGATATTGAAAGCTAACGTTTGTTATCGTGATAGCTCCTTGAATTTGTTGAAGATTTATCGGATGAACAGCCTCCTCCACATCAGGTTTTTGTTGCATAAACTTATATATGACTTCGCCCTGAAACATCAGTAAGCGCTGCTCAATTGTATTGGCAACAACCACCGTTAATTTGGTCATCGTAATAAAATATAGAAGCACAAATGCTACAAAAGCACCTAAAGTCAATTCTTGTTGCTGAATGAGTACGGCGCTATATAAGAAAACAACAATTGCACCGCAGTAATTACATAATCTGCGTATCGCATTACGAATAAATTGATACAGTATAAGCTTTCGTTGGTTCTTAATAAATACCATCAGCTTGGCAAGAAACCTTTCCAGATCCCAACCTTCACGCGCATACGCACGAAGCTCAGGTAATGCCGAGATACTCTCGTAAATTTGTTTGTTCATTTGAATGCGATTTTCCGTTACAACCTTGCCAAATTTGGATGATTTCTTCTCGTAATAAGGACCTATTAAATAATAAAGGAGAAAGCACGGAATAAGGATCAGCGTCAGCTTAACATGAATCGAGAATAATATCGTAAAGGCCACAATGACAAATAGAATATCCTGAATCAGAAAAGGTAGCCAATACCGATAAATTTCTTGAATAGCGGCAACCTCCGTATTAAGGAACGAGAGGGTTTCTCCAACAGGGTGACGTTCATAATAGGAAAATCCAAGCTTCCGCAAATGCTGAAACACGGAAAATTGCAGATCGCGTGCTGCCTTTTCCCGAATAATCCGCTGCAGCATATTGGATAACATTCTAGATCCGAATAACAATAGTAAAATACCGCCAATAATTAATAATAAGATATAAAATTTGCTATAATCCTTAGCAGGTAAAATCGTGTCGATAAAATATTCAATTAATTTTGGAATAATCAGCTCGCTAGAGGTCATCAATATGCCGCATAACACCATTAAAGCAACGTAACTGCGATAAGGCTTTAAATAAGAAATCGTCCACAAGTACACTTTTAAAGCATTCATTGTATCCCTCCACTAAATAAGTGTACTTGCGTTTCAATAAACTTATCTTTGCTCCACCTCCACCACAGAACTTGTGCCGTTTATTCCAATGGTCGACTTGTATAACAAGCTAGCGTAACAGGGCCTATGAGCCCTGACGGCTCAGGTGTATCCCTGTTGAAGCCCCCTTCCCGCAGATAAGCGCCGAGTGTGTTGGTTACTTCGACAGCAATTACATTATGCTTAAGCAATAGCTCAGCAGGTAATTCCACACGATAAGGCGGGCATAGTAGTGGAGCAAGCTTAGTTCCGTCAATGGATACGGTAGCAATTTCTCCGACTTCTCCGAGATCTAGAGTATAGCTTCTGTCCGAGGTAATCTCCGTTTCCCAATCCGCTTCATACACAACCGAGCCACTAAACTTATCCCAGCTGGCATTCTGCCGCCAATCCCCTAAACCTGCTAAGGGCTCCATATTCTCTAATATTGCATCGCTTAATGGGCTGCTTATCGCTGTAATCCGCCAGCTATGATTAGGTATATCAGCTTCGTTCAAGCAATCCAATAGGATAAAACGTCCTTGCTGATCAAGCACAATCTGATAAATTTGCTCTTCGGTCAGTGTATAAGAAGCAAGTTGATTCTCGGTCCGCTCAGCAGGCTTGAATACAACGAATACGGCTTCATAGGGAGCCAATTGAATGGGCAGAATCGTATATCGATCCTTCTGTTCATATACAACTGCTGGTTTCTGCTCGCCATTCATAGGATACCAAAGCTCTGGTGCACCTTCAGCTTGAAAGCTAACAAGATCCATAGCTTTGTTATAGACACTTTCGTTATTCAAGAAGAAAATATCAAGCTCTCCCTTGCGATAGTGGCACACTCTTAAGTCTGGATTTAGTTGCGACAGCTTTACGCTTGCGTGCTTCCCTATGCTCAAGATGTCGTTTAAGCCAGAGATGCTCGTAACCTCTAGAAGCACTCCGAGCTTCTGGGCGATAGAGATAACAGCAGCATGATTGCCTCCGCAGTCCTTAGTTGGCTGATGATCTATAGCGATCAGCTGGCCTCCTGAACGAACGAAGGCTTCCAGACGCTCTAAGGCCTGTAGAGGAATGGTATTGATGCCCGGCAGTATAATCGTGCGAAATTGCTCCTTGCCAATAATCAGTTGACCTTGGTCTATGACGGAGCGAGTCGAGTCGACAAGCAGATCACAGGAGAGAATGTTGAAATCATATTGCTGCTCCATGAGCACTTTACTAACGGTATCAAGCTGAACATCGTCGCCAGCCCAATGTGATTCAGCAGGATACAATACGGCAATCGAGCATACATGATCAGCGTCCCGCAGCATTAAACAAGAACGATTGGCATACGTAGCCCATTGGTGAAAAAAGGGCCATTGTGGGTTATTCCCACCTGCATAAAAGTGTGGCGGACAGTCTAGATCAGGGAATAACGGTGAAAAGGCATGCGGTACATACCAGTTAGTTCCTCTGGCCGTTTGCCAATCCGTTAACCACTTCATTTCCTTCATGCCCAAATCCCAGCCATATGCACCAAAATTCTCGCACATGACCAGGTCAGTTTGGATTTCTAAATGTGCTGCTGACTGAGCCAGCTTAGCTAGGGTGAATTTGAAAAAATCGGGATTAGGCTGGTCACGATAGTTTGAAAATTGCGGGAAATGCTCAGAATAAGGGTCTCGGTTTAAGTCGGAGTCAACCTGACGCAGGACGATGTCATACCCGCCGAAGTCGAAATGCCGCGTGGTGCGGAAGAAGTGACCAGGACCATAGCCATGATGCATATGCGCTTGATTGTCTTCCACGACATGGCCGATGAATCGTAAACCATTCGCATGGCACCAGGCTTGAATCCGTCCGAAGAAGTTAGTCGAGAATAATTCGGTCATTACATCCATAAAGTCAAAGCGTGTTGTCTCGAAGGAATCATCCATCTCATACCAAAGTGATTCTATAGAGGTCAACAAATCATAGCCCTTCTCCAGCTTAAAGCTGTCTAAGAGTACGCGCGACCAGGGCATACATGGCGTATCCATGCCGAATAGCACATCATAGGAGCCAAAATTCTCAAAGCTGGTCTCATCGCCGAAAAAACCTTTAATTGTGGAGCCGAACAGGTGCCCCACTTTTTCTTTGGTCGCTTCATAGGTAACAGAGATGAAACAATCCGTAATTTCCGGGCAGAGATAGTCGACCATCAAGTCATACATTCGACCGCTCCAGGAAGGCCTGATCCCAATGTAGACCACCTCCCAGGCTTGCTCGGAACGAATAAACATTTGATTGATTTGCCATTGTTCGAAGTCCGATTGCTTATAGAAGGCTAACCGGTTTATTGGTTCAAGCTGATTATTTTCTTTATAGGGGATACAGACGATTTTTAGAATCTGTGTCCAGTCTACTGCAATATGATGATTCGTGTTTGCTGTATCTACATCAGCTTTCCAGTGGAACGACTCCTTAACTAGCACTTGCATACGATAGTCTGGATTGACAGCAAGGACCTTACCACCTGCGATTCCCGACGGGTAATACTCTTCATCGAAAAGCCAAACATCCATGCTTCTGTTAGCTGCCTCGTCCAAGCAGTACCCAATGTCCTGCCACCAGCGCTCCCCAAGATAGTCATTATGAGGTCTGGATTCAATCACAAAGCCGCCGCACATGCCTTCATCCATAGCTGCTATCTCTCTGCGGATAACAGCCTCCGTTTCTCTCTCATCACCATGCAGCCATAATAAAGGAAATAGACTCCGAGGGGGATCTACGGAGGCAAATTGTTCCTTTAAGCGATTATAAGTGGACATGATTCTTAAACTCCCTTCGAGAAGATTGCTCCGCAAATATCGATGCGAGGATTTACCGCAGCTCATTTATAATGATCATTGTATGACTTGAATTCCCTGTGGAACTTGAATGTTCGCTTGAAGCACATCGTTCTCATCAAGCTTCCAGTAAACCTGGATAGGACCATGCGGCGAGTTCACTGTCCCCTTACATTCGCGAATTCCGCCTACAGATACCGGTTGAAACTGGATCTTGGTAAATCCCGGTTCAACCGCTTTAATACCAAGGACTACTTCGCTTATCCACTTCACCGGAGTGCTTGACCAAGCATGGCACAGACTCATCCGATAAGATTCATAGGCTGTGTAAGTCGTCAGCGCATCGTGGAAGTCTTTATCGCTAGATAAAGTGAATGCTTCCCAGAAGGTCGTGGCTCCCCGATTGACCATTCCACCCCATACCGTCGATATGATGTCGTAAGCACGATCATGCATACCGTATTGGGAGTAACATTCTGCAAGCTGGTAAGCCGACAATGGGGTAAAAGGATCCTGCAATTGAAACTGTTCAAGAAACATTCGTGACTTGTGTTCGGATACATATCCACTTGCGATACCCAGAACTTTGGTCGCCAATTGATTGGTATCTAGCATAAACTGATCTTCGCTCAGCATCGACAACGGCCAATTAAACTTAATATTCAATTCGGGTATCGCCTCTATCATCTTCTGTAAGTCCATGCTAGTTAATGCGTAGATAGCTTGCAGACCCAATTGTTTTTCTTCATCTGATAAAGGTACCCACTCTATTAGAACATTACCCTGGTGTCTTAGCCCACCTGATACCGGATCTACATTGTCTTCGATCCAACGAATATGACGCTGCAGTGGCTCTGCCATCTCGATAACGAAGGTTTTATCACCTGTATGGAAGTGATACTCGCATATTGTCTTAACCCACCACAATGTATATTCACAAATACCATTCATCCAATAGCCATATGGCGTACCCATCCCGAGTTCGCTTACTGCACGACGGATGACCTTGTAATCACTCCACAAGTAATAACAGGATTTAGCTGCCAGATAAAAGTCGAATGTCCAGTTTAGCCGATCTCTCTTAATTCCATCCCATAATCCGATCTGATGACAAATCAGGCTAGTGTGTGCTGCGACATCATATATTCGATCTAACTCCATTGTATCCGATTGAAGCAATCCGACTTGCTCTAAAGCAACATGAACGGATTGGAAATTGATATCAACATGAAATTCCAATTCTGGTGTGCCCAGTAGATATAGCCGGATATAACGCATACCCTGTGGTAACGTAAAGAACATCTGGCCGGGCAAAACTTCGAATATCTCAGTAATACAGCCATTATAGTGCTCTAGCTCCTGTAAGGACTCCGCTCCATTCCAGAGGATATTCACAGTATGCGAACCTTTATTCTTCACATAGAAACGACTATTGTACTCAGCTCCTAGATCTACTAAAAGCCAGTTGGCAGACTTAAGATCGATCTTGTTCTGCTCATTCCTCATGAAGGCCCATTGCTCTTGTTTACGTAGATGATAGAATAATAGCAAATGATCTGAATGATAAATATCAAGCTGACTATCCTGTGCGAAACAGCCAGTTAAAGAAAGTGTTCCTTGTTCATTCGAGCATAACAACGCACTCTTCGCTATTACGCTCACTTGCTCTAATGGGAATCCAACAATATCCTCAAATCCTCCACGTACAAACCACTCTGGACCATTATCGAGGTCACCAAATGGCTCTTCACCGAGTCGGCAAATAATTGCAGCAGGTTCACCATTTGTTTCCCAACGCTCATCGGTAACAAACCATTCATTCTCCGCTTGCAAGAAGGCAATCGCACCAACTCTTCTATCCCAAAGATAGCTATTTACTTCCTGAAGCGGAATGTATTCCGTACATTCGATTTCTATCCGGACTTCATGTTCCCCCGCTTCTAATCTTTCTGGAAAATCAATAATCCGAATAAATGCCTCAACGTTTCTCGCTTGCTCATGAATAGTAGCGACAATAGTACCATCCAAGATGATCGTTGCAGCACCTGTAAAAGCGGCATGGAAGGTCACATGCTGCAGAGCAAGTTCCAACTTGAAAATACGACTTAAACGAATATTGGGTCTGTTCTCCCTAGCTGCATGCCAAACCCATTTGGGTAAAGTATGATGATAACCGATCGTGTTCATTGATGTCCTCACCTCTATGTACGGTATGTGTAAGATTTCCCAGGAAACGTAACGAATAAAATGCGTTAGCGGGAAAGCAAACTTCACCACTAACGCATAAGATTAAAGCTAACCGATTACTGTAAAGTATGATCCTTCACATATTGCGCTGCTTGCTTCTTGATTTCATCTACAACCTTCTGTGCTCCAGCTGCTTCTAACTTTTCTAATAATTCTTTAATAGCACTATCCACATCGGTTTTCACTATGCCAAGTCTAATTGGCAGTTCATATTGAGTCATTACGTTAGTCACATTCGCGAGCTCTGACTTAAAGCTTTCCGTGTTGGGGTTAAATCCGTCCAACAAGTAGGATTTAGCGTTAGCCTGTAGCTCCTTCTTCATATCAATATACGCTTGTGTATAATTTTCCAATGGTGGCCATTGATCTCTGTTGTTGGACCACCAGCCTGCACCATACATCGGATAAGGATTCTTAGCTGGATCAATGTCAGGACCAAGCGCAAGCTTACCATCCGCATTAATCACATAGTTCTTACCCTCAATTCCGAATGAGATCAGCATGTTATAAGATGGGTCTTGGTGTAGCAGGTCGATAGCCATCATGGCTCTCTCATAATTTTTGCCGTTCGGTGAGAAGGAGATACCGTTCCCAGATGCTGGTCTTTGTAATGCAGTTCCTTTTGAAGTAACAGCCGGTAATACCCCAACCTCCCAGCCCTTCGAACTAAAGTCCGCAGCGAATTGAGGGAATTGCTCGAATGCATTAGTCGTAATTGCGGATTTCCCAGCTTTAATCAGATCACTGGAAGTTGTTTTCTGAGCAAATGGATTCTTCGGGAGTAAACCTTCGTCATGCAATCTTTTAGCGGTATTGGCACCTTCCCTATACAGTTCTAAGAAATCTGCATCAAATAATCCTTTAAACTGATAATTAGGATCATCTGGGTTAAAGTTTACTAAATTAGATAAGCCTTGCTTACTAAATGACCAATCTCCAAGGGACTTTCCAAAAAGAACTGAAACATTCTCTGCTGTACCATCAACAGGTAAGATATCTGTTTCATTTGCCTTTACCGCCTCGAAGTACGCTTCAAAATCTTCTAGTGTTTTAATTTCTGGAAGGTTATATTTCTTTCTAAGATCATCTCGGTAGAAATGAGCGCCTACCCCAAGCTCCTTGAAGGTTTGTGGGATCATGTATATGTTCCCATTAACCAGCGTGTCTGCCCACATAGATTCAGATGTAGCCTTGAACGTAAGCGGCATATTCTTCTCGACATCCGCTAACGTAATTTCTTGATATCCACCCTTAGCTGCATTACTAGCATAGTCAACATTACCGAAGATAAAATCCCAATCCTGACCAGTTGTAAGCATCAGAGGATATTTGGTCGCGATATCTGCGAATGGAATATATTTCAGCTCAATCGTAGCATTAATATCTGCTTCCAATTTTTTGTTAACCTCAGCCATGATTGCCGGGCCATCAGGTGGTGCTTCACCAAGTAAATAGCCAATAAGTGTAACCTTCTCTAGCTTCTCTGGCTCGGGTGTTACTTCTGCCGTGTCCTTCGGCGCATTAGTATTAGATGGCGCATTTTCGTTGTTGCTTGTGTTATTGTTGCTTGTACAGCCTGCTAGTACTAATGAAACGACTAACATAATGATGATGAGTAAGCTACTTGAATTGATCCTTTTCTTCATCTGTTAAACCCTCCCGTTATTATCATTATATGTTAACCGCAATTGATTTGCGGGGTTAACCTTTTACAGCGCCAATCGTCATACCAGCAATGAAGTACTTCTGAGCGAAGGGATATGCAAGTATGATAGGTCCAGTAGCAACTACCGTTAATGCCAGCTTCATGGTTTCAGTCGGTACTTCCATGGCGGACACCGCTCCATTCTCCGAAAGAATTTTCTGAGCGAAGGTAGCGAACGTCAGCATCTTATACAGCATGTATTGCAGTGGGAATAATTTCTCATCTAAGATGAAGAGCGTTGAGGTGAACCAATCGTTCCAGTACCCAAGTGAGATGAAAAGTCCGATCGAAGCGAGTGCAGGTGTCATTAAGGGGAGAACAATCTTCCAATAAATGACGAAATCATTAGCTCCATCAATCTTGGCAGACTCTGATATCGAGTCAGGCAGACTATTATCAATGAAGGCTCTAATAATAAAGATGTAAATGACATTAAACATATTCGATAAAACAAGGATTGCCAATGTATCCCTTAATTGGAGGTAATTCGATATCAACAAATAATACGGAACTAATCCACCATTAAATAGTGTTGTGAAGAATAAGTAGAATGCAAGAGGATTCCTATACTTAACATCCTTTCTTGACAATACATAAGCTGTCATTGATGAGAATAAAAGTGATAGTACTGTGCCTGTTATTGTGATGAATAAAGTTACACCATAGCTTCTCAGAATTTTCTCTGGACTTGCAAAGATATATTGATAAGCAGTGAAATCCAGCTCCCTAGGGATGATCGTGTAACCAAATTTCATTATGGTATCTTCTGATTGTACTGAACCAACAACTAGCATAAGAAATGGAATGATAGCGAAGATTGCTACTAGTCCAGTAATCAGATAAGCGAATATGTTGAATAAGATCATATCCTTGCCTTTGTCCATTACAATGCTCATTCCTTTCTCTTCAGATGTCTTAAAAAAGAGCACTCTCTCTATTAAATTTTTTCACTGCCCAATTGGCCCCGAGGATAATAATAAAGCACAGCACGGATTGATATAATCCCGCGGAGGAAGCCATCCCAATATCATTCATGGAAACTAATGAACGAAACACAAGCGTGTCGATAATATCTGTCTTATCTGCCAATAAGCCGTTATCTCCAATCAATTGGTAGAACATATCAAATTCTCCCCGCATAATTCTGGATATACCTAATAAGAGAAGAATGATAATTGTAGGCTTAAGCATTGGAATTGTGATTAACCAAACTCTCTGGAATACATTCGCCCCATCGATTCTGGCCGATTCGTAGCATTCTTGGTCAATACCCATGATAGCTGATAAATATAATACACTTGTAAACCCGATTCCCTTCCATACATAAAATACCGGTAGAAGGAACATCCATATATTCGGATTGGAGTATATATCTATAGGCTCTTTACCCAGAAATTCTAGAAGGTTATTCAGCACACCGTAATCATAGCTGAAGATGTTATATACGAAAGCTGAAACCGTTACCCAAGAAATAAAGTAGGGCAGAAACATGACCGTCTGTGCAATTTTTTTGAAATACTTTCCGACCATCTCTGCGATCAGAACACCTACAAGTACAGATAGGACAGTGCTAACAGCTAGAAATACAAGATTGTAGAGAGCTGTATTGAATGTAACCTGCACCAGCTTGCCTGATTCGAAGAAGTATCTAAAATTTTCCCAGCCATTCCACTCGCTACCGAAAATTCCACCGTTGTAGGAGAATTGTTTAAAAGCTACGATAACACCCGGCATAGGTATATAATTGAAGATGAGAAAGTATAGCCCTACGGGAAAAAACATCACATATAATATTGCATTTTTCTTAATTTCATATAAAAATCCTCTTCTTCTGACTGCGTTCATCCAGTACCTCCAAGTCGTTGACATGATCTACTCTCTTAATATAGATTCTATACAACACTATTTCTACATGATAAAGTTGTGATGTCTTGGCAAATCTATTCACTTCAAAAGGAGCAGGACTATCGATGATTAATCTCATGATTATAGATGATGAGGAGACGACGAGGGACAGCTTATTGGAGTTGATCCCTTGGGCGGAGTTAGGTGTTAATGATGTCAGAACGGCTGAGGACGGCCTAGCTGCACTCACTCTCGCTGAGAGCTTCGCCCCCTCCATCCTGCTCACAGATATCCGAATGTCTAAGATGAATGGCATCGAAGTGTCTCAGAAAATGCGAGAGCTGTATCCCAATTGTGTCATTATCTTTCTCAGTGGATTCTCGGATAAGGAGTATTTAAAGTCGGCCATTCAATTGAATGCGGTGGATTATTTGGAGAAACCTGTTAATATCCAGCAATTAAAGTCAGTATTCCTGAGGACGGTTCAGAAGCTGTTAGAGGATCAACAAAGAAACATCGAGGATAAGCGACTTAAATATAATTTACATAGTAATATTCACTTGCTACGTCAAGATATCGTCTTGGAGCTGCTAGTAGGAAATGCTGTTCCACGCTTCTACTTGGATAAGTACGGCTCTGATATATTGCATGTATTCGACGATGGTGACTTCACGGTTGTATGTATTCTTCTTGACTGGGTTCAAGATATCGCTCCTGAGGTAAAATCCTCTATGAAAAACGATATTCTCAGAAAACTGAACGCAGAGGAGCCCCTATCAGAATATCGATATATATCCGGTTATATGAATGATAGTCTTGTCATCATCCTCAATGAATGTTTAGATTCAGCCTCTGAGCATTGCAAGATTTTCTGGGATCAGCTCTTCGGTATGCTACTGGAGGCTTCACAAAGCCAATTCACATTTGCTGCAGGTTGTAGTGATTGTCGTAAGGGCTTTCATTCATTGCCAGGTCTCTACAAAGCCTCATCCCAGCTATTAAAGCAGCAGTTCTACGGAGGTAACTATAAGGTGTTCCATTCCCCTCCACTACCTAGCTCCAGCTATGACATTGACAATCAAATTTATGTAAAATTCAGAAAACTATTGAGAAGCAACTCGTTCCAAGAGGCAGTTGATCTCATTATTGATCTTACCCAAGAGATTTCAGCTACATGCGATCCCGATACGGACAAAATTAAAAATATTTATTTCAAATTCTTGAGCATTTTATTTGAAATTACCATGAATATGGATATTATTACGCCTGACGAGGAGAACGAGAATAAATATGTGTGGCAAGAAATACATGACAAAAAAACGCTCAGTCAATTGACCAGCTTTCTAATTACTCCTATGGAGCTTATGTTAAATAAGTACGAGGACAAAGAAAATACGAACGACAAATTAAACAAAATCAAAAGTTATATCCTTGATCATTACACGGATAATCAATTATCCATTCAATCCATTGCAGCCTATACTTATCTTAGTCAAACTTATCTTTGTGCCTATTTCAAGAAAGTAACAGGTAGAACCCTTAATGAATTTATTACAGAACTCCGGATCGAGAAAGCCAAAGAGTTAGTTATGAATAAGAAAATCAAATTGTATGAGGTCAGTGCTATGATCGGCTTTATAGATTCCAATTATTTTTCCACTATATTCAAGAAGCATACAGGACTTACTCCTTCCGAATTCAGGGAGAGAAGATAACTATGATAAGAAAACGATTTGGTTTCTACACTAATCTCCAAATGCGCTACAAGCTGTTTATTCATTACTCTCTATTTATCTCCATACCACTCACCATATTTATTATTCTCAATAATAACGTAGCATCCGGGGATCTTAAGGAGCAAGCGTTGTTCTCCTCGCGTCAGGTTTTTGAACAAGGCCGGATTAACCTCGAGTATAAATTTGAGAGTATGAATACATATATGACGGTTGTTTCCTTGAATGCTACCATTCAGAGTACTCTTAAGAAGGAACTTGATATCTATGAGAATGATCTTGGCACCTGGGGATATGATCTTAGGGAAATGCGAAAACAATTTTTCATAACTAGACCAAGTGAAGACATAACGAACACAACACTATATTCGGATAGCGCCATTACGGCTATTGATGAAACTGAGGATTTTAAGAAAATGTCCAACGTTGTTGACACCTCTTGGTATCGACATATGCAAACTGGGCAATATGCCTATGAGTGGTTTAATGAGGGGGCCGCTGGAAGCGCGGTTGTATCAGGTGCTCGGAGAATTCTTGATGACGAGAGCCTAAGATCTGCCATTGGACTTATCCGATTGGACATACCTGAACATGTATTCACGCTTGTGCTAGATCGTGTCGCCTTCTTCCATTCCTCCTCCGTATTCCTAATGAGCAGCAATCATGAGCTGCTTGCTAGTTCATCGAATGCGAATAAAGCGTATTCTTCCTTAGTGGAGAGTTTGACGAATAATCTTACCATTGAGCGCTTAATAAATGGAATTTGGGAGGAGCATACGTTCCAGAACAACCGTTATTTGGTTGGTATTCAGAGTGTCAGTGGGTCTAATGCACATCTAATCGTTCTAGTTCCCTATTCAGAGATTCTAGCCTCTCAATCCAAAGCAATTCGTCAAATGCTGCTAATCACTCTCATTATTGCACCTCTAACGTTTCCATTGGCCTTTATCGTAGCATCCTCGGGAACAAGGAGAATACGAAAGCTAATTTCTCAGATGAAGACGGTCAAGCAAGGAGATTTCACCGTCCGTATTCACCCTGGAGGCAAGGATGAAATTGATGAGTTAACCCATAATTTTAATACTATGGTAACGAAGACCGCTCATCTACTCGATGAAAAATATGAAATGGGCAAAGAGATCAAATCAATGGAGTTAAAAGCACTTCAAGCACAAATCAATCCCCACTTCCTCTACAATACGCTGGATCTCTTATCCTGGAAGGCGATACGGATTAATGAAAATAGTATTTATGAGCTTGTGCAGTCGTTATCCACCTTCTATAAACTAAGTCTGAGCAAAGGGAGCTCTATTGTTACATTAAACAATGAAATTGAGCATATTCAAGCATATGTAAAAATTCAGAATGCCCGATTTAAGAATGGGTTACATTTACTCATTGATGTTCCTGAATCATTGCTGCAATGCAAGCTACCGAAGATAACGCTGCAACCTATAATTGAGAATGCGATCATTCACGGTATACTTGAAACTGCGGATAAGAAAGGGACTATTGAGATCACAGCTTATACGAAGGACGATCATGTCATTGTGAGAATTGCCGATGATGGTGTTGGCATGTCTGAAGAAAGAGCAGCCTCCATCTTACTGTACGACAATTCCGATACTACACACGGGTATGGTGTTAAGAATATAGATACTCGTATCAAGCTTCTATATGGCGAGCAATATGGTCTTAACTATGAGAGCAGGCAAGGAAATGGAACCATTGTCATCATAACATTACCTACCCTTTATGAATTGACTTAGTCGTTCGTAATAATAATACGCAAAAATCCTAATTCGAGGTTAATTCGAATATTCTCGATCGCTTGACTGATACTCTCTAAGACTACTTCTCCACGAAGGGAAAAAGCAGCTTTTGATTCTCGTCCATATACATATTGTCCTTCGTAATGATCACAGAGCCCGTATCAATAATATCAGGAATACGCTCTTTACGTAACGCTTCCACGGCAGTCTTGATACCCAAGTACCCCATATTGAATGGCTTCTGGACTACGGTAGCTTGCATCACGCCTTCTTCGAGTAGCTTCACTTCATTAATGGAGCTATCAAAACCAATCAATTGGATTTGACCGGCTAATCCCAAATCACGTATGGCTTTTCCTGCTCCCACTGTAGAAGTCTCATTCAATCCGACGATCCCGCGCAAATCGTCGTGCTTCTCTGAAAGCTCTCTTGTAATTTGATATGCTTTCCCTTCAACACCATCGCTGTAATAAGTACCCATTACGGTAATACCTGCCTCTTCGAGGCTAGCCAATACACCACTCTCTCTATCGATTTGAGTGGCAGTTCCTTGTACAAAGCTGATAATGGCCACCTTAGCGCTTACCTCCAAGTTATCCGCCATGGCTTTACCGGCTTTTCTTCCTGCTTCGAAATTATCAGTTGCAATAAAGCTGTCCGCCACCTCACTGTTAATTCCTGAATCAATCGTGATCAGCAATATGCCCTTTTTCTTGGCGGCTAGTGCCGCGGGAACCAGTCGATTATAATCTGTTGCAGCCATGACGATGGCATCTGGACGAGCTTTAATCGCTTCATCAACGATCCGAATCTGTTCATCAATTTCCGATTCATTAGGAGGACCTGTTACCGTTACATTGACGTCAAATTCTTTGGCTGCAACTTCAACCCCGTCAACCAAAACCTGCCAGAATTCCATACTCGGTTCCATGGATTTAATCACAACTGTAATTTCATATCTTTGTTTAATTATATTACCTGGAAGAACGCTCAACCCTTTATAAACAACGAATAGAAAAGTGATAATAAGGATTGCTATGATGATCCTCTTAAACCATTTCATCTGCATATCACTCCTTCGCTCTCCATCGATCCATTATTTCTGGACCTATCTTCGGAATCCTGATGATCACACTTGTTCCCACATCCAGCTCACTTTCATAGCGTAATCCAAACGCATTTCCAAAGTACAGCTGAATTCGTTCGTGTACATTCGCTACACCCATTCCTCTGCTCTCAGAAGAAGCTTGATTGCTAAGAATTCTTACGATGGTTGTCTCATCCATGCCTACACCATTATCTATAACGTGGAATATGACCTCATCTTGATCTTGATGTCCTCTAATCGTGATGATCCCTATGCCGGATTTGTTCTTAATCCCATGATATATGGCATTCTCCACAAGCGGTTGCAGGAGAATCTTTAGTGTAAGACATTGAAGGATTTCTGGGTCCACATCGATCTGAAATTCAAGCTTATCCCTATATCGCATTTGTTGAATCGTCAGATAGTTGGTAATGTGCTCTACTTCCGTCTGGATCGATACCAGCTCTCGTCCTTTGCTTATAGAGGATCTGAACAATCGGGCCAATGCAGATGTCATGAGTACTACCTCCTCCGACTTCTTCGCTTCAGCCATCCAGACGATTGAATCCAGTGTATTATAAAGAAAATGCGGATTAATTTGTGCTTGTAGTACACTAATCTCACTTTTTCTCTTGAATTCCTGCTCCTTCACAACCTGAGACATTAATTCCTTAATCCGTAGCACCATAATGTTGAATGTACGTGCCAATCGACCAATTTCACGTGTACTATCCACCGGAACTTGAATGTCGAAATTTCCTTTCTCTACTTCTTTCATATGCTCCTGCAGTTGATTAATAGGGCGGGTCAGCTTACGTGATAAGAAAAAGGATACACCTAATGCCAGAATCAGACTAATCATGCCAAGAGCTAGAAAGGAAATTTGCATATCCCTTTTATTACTTACCAGCTCGTCCAAGTAAGACACCCCAACAATTTTCCAACCAAAACCAGTGTCCTGAATGGAATACATCCGACTTTGTCCACCTTCATCCGTTATAAAGCTTCCACTCTGATCCTCCAGCACCTCGTTGATCCGTTCTTCTTTTAGCTTGCTATAAATCAACTGTTGTTGAGGATGATAAACAATATTTCCATTATTGTCGACGATAAAAACGTAACCTCGCTTACCGAGGTCAATTTGATCAAATATGTCGTTGAGTACACTGAAATTCATATCCACTAGTAGGATTCCAAGCGTCTGCTCGCCTCCTGGGCCGCGGATTTCCCTACTTAGGGAAACCACCCATGGGTATTCTTGGAATATGGGTTGAACCTGAGAGGAAGAAATAACAATCTCGCCATCCGCATCCGCAGCATCCTGATACCATGGCATCATCTTCACGGTAATATTCGGATTCAACTGTACATCTTTACGATCCGAAACCCAATACCCCTCTTCACCAAACAGCGCAATTGACGAAATGTCTTTACGAGAAACCGAGATCGATTGCAGAAAGTCGGAAATTTCCTCCGTATTCATTCCATTCAGGGAGGTTAGGTATTCACGCACATTCCGATTGTTCATAACGAGCATCGAGATATTCTCCATATTGGTAATGTAGGTTTGAATATTGAGATTGAGCTGTTTAATGAGCTCCGTTGTGTATTCTTGCGCTGTTCTTCTGGCGGCGATAGATGATAGCTGATAAGAGCTAATGCTAATCACAATAGCTGTCAGTACAATCAAGAAGGCAAAAGCAGCAGCAATATTCGACTGAATACTATTAAATCTGAATAACTTCATCAAGGTCTCACACTTTCTCCACCGAGCACCTTTGCCGATATTCGGTAGGGCTGTCCCCGGTAATTTTTTTGAATAACATACTGAAGTAATGTGGGTCCTGATAACCTACTCTTGAGGCGATCTCATACGTTTTCAGTGAAGTAAACTTTAATAGCTCCTTTGCATTGCTTATTCTCTCCGCCGTCAAATACTCAATGAACGTTCTTCCGGTCTGGGCCTTGAATACCGAGCTAAAGTAACTTGTGCTCATATGTACATATTTGCAAATCTTGGCTAATGAAAGTCCTTCATCTGAATAGTGCTGTTTAAGGTAAGCCTCCGCTGCCCTCACCTGACTATTGCAGAAATCATTCCTTTGCTCGATGATCGTATTAATCGCATGTGTGCAACAATCGAAAAGCCAAGATTCCATTTCCTCTAACGTCTGGAACTGATAGATGTGTGTAATCGGATTGACCTCGCCGAATATATCTACCTCCTGCAGACCAAGTTGATTCAAATCGCGGATCAGATAAATAATCAGCTTCTGGATATGAATGTAACATTGCTCGATAGATGGAAACGAATTCTTATACTGTTGAATGATGGCTCGAAGTGTTTCTTTTAATTCGCTCTCCGTTCCTGTCTTCATGCATGAAATCAATTTTTGTTCCCAATCTTCTTGATATTCTCCGTTTGTTGCTGCTCGATGACCCTCCATATCCATAATGCTGATCACCTTGTTCGCACCTAACAAAAAGCGGTATTCCAATGCAGCCAATGCGGATTCGTAGGATTGCGGAAAATGATTCAAACTATTACAGGGATGGCCGATCCCAACCGTAACGGTAAACTTCAAGTAGCTCTCGATGAGATGCCTTATCTGCTCCGCTAGCTTTTGCGCTATATCAAACAAAGATTCCTCCGCTTCACCAGATAGGATCACGATAACCTTCTCATCCCGAGTGCGGAAGGCAAGCGATCCTACTTCTTGCTCGATCACCTCTTGGATCACATTAAACATAGCAAACCGGAGTAAGTCTTTGTCAGCATTCTGATGATCCTTAGGGAAGTAATCGATCTCCATGGCGATGGCCAAATAGTATGGCGTGTTCAACGATATTTGAAAATACCTCAGCCGCTCCTCTCGTTCCCTAGGATGAATGGATGAAGTCACCATACGCTCCAGAAAGCGCTCCTTCAATAGCGGTAAGCTTTCGTTTAATTGGATCTTTAGACGATCCAAATCCTCACGTTTACGCTTATCTTCATTCATCTCCGCTGTCACCTTCTCCAGAACCTTATGAAGTTCTTTAGCGGTTATTGGTTTTAGAATGAAATCTTTGACACTAAGCTTAATCGCTTGCTGGGCATAGGAAAAATCATCATATCCGGTAAGGATGATTACCTTGGTGAAAGGATGGTGCTCTAGTAAATATCGCGTTAGCTCCAGACCGTCCACGAACGGCATATTGATATCAGTCAGAACAACATCAGGCAGCAATTGATCTGCCGCCTCCATGGCTTCCATCCCATTCTCACAATCACCGACGCATATAAGTCCAAGCTCACTCCAGTTGATTCGCTCTTTAATTCCTTCACGCACAACTACCTCATCGTCAACCAGAAGCACCTTATACACAACGATATCCTCCACTCTGTAAACCCTTTCAATCTATCTTATAACGTACGAGCTTCTTTGACGAGGAATATTTCGAATATAGCATTATTTTAAGAAAAACCGCGGAAAACCCATCCGCGGTACTCGATTATTTCGACTAATTCTTCTGCCACTGCTACTTTCACA
>JBBDIY010000060.1:0-16286 GCA_040880185.1 Paenibacillaceae bacterium | reverse complement strand
TTCGAATTATTTACCAATAATATTTATGAATAATTTTTCTTGCAATATGTTCTGGGTTTTTGTATAATAGTGAACGTTGGTCTGTGACGTTGCGATGATGCGAGAGGTTGCCGACACACCCGGACCCTTTGCCATAGGGCGGGAAGTCAGGATATTCACGCGGAGTATGTCCGATTATCTAAAATTGGGCGATAGAAGGAGGATTTTAACATGGCAACTGCTAAACAAAAGATCAGAATTCGTTTGAAGGCGTATGATCACCGTATTATTGATCAATCCGCAGAGAAGATTGTAGAAACTGCAAAGCGTTCGGGTGCTAGTGTATCTGGACCAATTCCACTTCCTACAGAGAAGCAAATCATTACCGTACTACGTGCTGTGCACAAGTACAAGGATTCACGGGAACAATTCGAAATGCGCACACATAAGCGCTTGATCGACATCATTAACCCTACACCGCAAACCGTTGATGCATTAATGCGTCTTGACTTGCCGTCGGGCGTCGATATCGAAATCAAACTTTAAACTTACCTGGAAATCAAACCAGAGTGAGCTAACAGGTGTGTTTGATTGGAAGCCGACTCTATGTCGGAATATTTCTTAATTTAACAAGGAAAAGAGGTGTCAACATGAAAGGTATCTTAGGTAAGAAATTAGGAATGACGCAAGTGTTCGCAGCCGATGGAACTGCAATTGCAGTAACAGTTATCGCAGCTGGTCCATGTGTAGTCCTTCAGAAGAAAGATGCAGACAATGACGGCTATGAATCGATCCAACTTGGTTATGACGACAAGAAGGAAAGCAGATCGATTAAACCGGAGGTAGGTCACGCTAAGAAGGCGGGAGCAACCCCTAAGCGCTACATTCGTGAGATTCGCGGTATTAATATCGCTGATTACGAAGTTGGCCAAGAGTTAAAGGCTGACGTGTTTAGCGAGGGCGAATTCGTTGACATTACGGGAACTTCCAAAGGTAAAGGATTCCAAGGAGCCATCAAACGACACGGTTATAGCCGCGGTCCGATGAGTCACGGTTCCAATTATCATAGAGGACAAGGTTCCATGGCGGTTATTCGTACAGCGAATCGCGTTCCTAAGGGTAAGAAGGGCGCAGGCCACATGGGTCACGATACAGTTACATTACTAAATTTAGAAATTGTTAAGATTGATGCAGAACGTAACTTTATTCTTGTTAAAGGATCTGTACCAGGTCCGAAGAATGGCTTTGTAGATGTGAAATTGACTCGTAGAGGTCAGTAAGCAGTGGGGAAGGAGGAGCAATTATGCCAAAAGTAGCAGTATTTAATATTAGTGGAGCGCAGGTTGGTGAAATCGAGTTAGCGGATAGCGTATTCGGTATAACACCTAATGATCACGTTCTACATGATGCAATTGTAATGCAACAAGCATCACAGCGTTCTGGAACGAGCAAGGTAAAAGGTCGTTCTGAAGTACGCGGAGGCGGACGTAAGCCTTGGAAGCAAAAAGGTACGGGTCGCGCACGTCAAGGTAGTATCCGTGCACCACAATGGAAAGGCGGCGGAATCGTCTTCGGACCAACACCGCGTAGCTTTGCCTATAAATTACCGAAAAAAGTTCGTCGTTTAGCGATCAAATCTGCTTTGTCCTCAAAAATCATTGATAATGAACTTATTGTTCTTGATTTATTGGCGATGAACCAGCCTAGAACTAAGACAATGTTAGATGTGCTTAAGAACCTGAAGGTCGATCGCAAAGCGCTTGTAGTTGCTGCCGAGTATGATGATAACATTGCATTATCCGCTCGCAACATTCCAGGTGTGAAATTTGTTGTCGCTGATGGGATTAATGTGCTCGACGTTGTCGGTTACGACAAATTGATTATTACTAAAGAAGCGGTACAGAAAATAGAGGAGGTGCTTGCGTAATGAAAAATCCTCGCGATATTATCAAGCGCCCCGTCATCACTGAACGTACGAGTGACTTAATGGCGAACATGGCGTATGTATTTGAAGTTGATAGACGTTCTAATAAGATAGAAATCAAACAAGCGATTGAGTCTATCTTTAAAGTTAAAGTAACGAAGGTTAACACGATGATTATGCCTGCCAAACCGAAGCGTTATGGCAAATATAACGGTTATACTTCCGAATGGAAAAAAGCAATCGTCACATTGAATAAAGATAGCAAACCGTTAGAATTCTACGAAACAGTATAATAACGGATCTTATGAGTTAGGAGGTCATCAAATGCCAATCAAAACATTTAAACCGACATCACCAAGTAGACGTCATATGTCCGTTTCCACATTCGAGGAAATCACAACGTCAACACCGGAGAAGTCATTGCTTGCGCCTTTGTTCAACAGAGCTGGACGTAACAACCAAGGTAAAATTACGGTTCGCCACCAAGGTGGAGGACATAAGCGTAAATACCGGATTATCGACTTTAAACGTACGAAAGATGGCATACCAGGCAACGTTGCTACAATCGAGTATGATCCGAATCGTACAGCTAATATCGCGTTGATCAATTACGCCGATGGAGAGAAAAGATATATTATCGCTCCTAAGGGCCTTAAAATTGGCGATGTCATCGTCTCAGGTGCTGAGGCAGATATCAAAATCGGTAATGCATTACCCCTTGAGTACATCCCAGTAGGTACTGTAATCCACAATATTGAACTGAAGCCTGGTAAAGGTGCGCAACTTGTCCGTGCAGCTGGTACAGAAGCACAGTTACTTGGTAAAGAAGAGCGTTATGTTGTTATTCGTCTCTCTTCTGGTGAAATGCGTAAGGTTCTTAAGAACTGTCGCGCAACCATCGGTTCCGTAGGTAACCAGGATCATGAGTTAATCAAGATCGGTAAAGCTGGACGTTCACGTTGGTTAGGCAAACGCCCTACAGTCCGTGGTGTTGTTATGAACCCGGTTGATCATCCGCATGGTGGTGGTGAAGGTCGTGCTCCGATCGGTCGTAAATCTCCGTTGTCTCCATGGGGCAAGCCTACTCTTGGTTACAAGACGCGTAAAAAAGGCAAAGCATCTGATAAATACATTGTGCGTCGCCGCACGAAATAAATACGCATCATAAAGTAACACCACTTTTTCACGAGATCTCCACATATGTGTGGTCTGAAAATTAACTCGTTATTCACAATCATTTTTCAGGATAGGAGGAACTCAGATGGGACGCAGTTTAAAAAAGGGTCCATTTATCGATGCATACTTACTGAAGAAAGTAGATGCATTTGTAGAAGGAAGCAAGAAAGTGGTCATTAAGACTTGGTCACGTCGCTCCACCATTTTCCCACAGTTTGTTGGACATACATTTGCTGTTTATGATGGACGCAAGCATGTACCTGTATATGTAACTGAAGATATGGTTGGACATAAATTAGGTGAGTTTGCCCCTACTAGAACTTACAAAGGGCACACGGATGAAGAGAAGAAAACAGGACGACGTTAATCATTAATAGGGTTAACGAACATTTCGACCTGAAAGGAGGCCAATCACATGGAACAAACAACTGCAACAGCGTCCGTTAATCATGTGCGGATTGCACCACGTAAAGTTAGACTGGTTATTGACTTGATTCGAGGCAAACAAGTAGGAGAAGCTATTGCGATCCTTCGTCACACGCCTAGAGCAGCGTCACCTATCATAGAGAAGATTCTGAATTCGGCCATAGCTAATGCGGAGCATAACTATAAGTTGAATCCGAATAACCTTAAGATCGAAACCGCCTTTGTTAATGAAGGTCCGATCATGAAACGGTTTCGCCCTCGCGCTATGGGACGGGCAAGCAGAATTAACAAACGTACGAGCCACATCACATTAGTGGTATCTGAGAAGTAAGGAGGAATTACGTGTGGGTCAAAAGGTAAATCCTGTTGGCATGAGAATTGGTATTATTCGTGATTGGGAATCCAAATGGTACGCCGGAAAAGATTTCGGTACATTATTAATGGAAGACGTTAAAATCCGTCAATACCTGAAGAAGAAGCTGAAAGATGCAGCTTGCTCCCATATTGAAATCGAACGTGCGGCAAATCGCGTTAACGTTACGATTCAAACAGCTAAACCTGGTATGGTAATTGGTAAAGCTGGTGCGGAAGTGGAAGTTATCCGTAACCATATTGCTGAATTATCAAACGGTAAGAAAGTTCACATCAATATTTCGGAAATCAAGAATGCTGAATTGGATGCGATTCTTGTAGCTGAGAGTATTGCTCAGCAATTAGAGCGTCGTGTATCATTTCGTCGTGCTCTCAAACAAGCGATTCAACGCAGTATGCGTGCAGGCGCTAAAGGTATTAAGACAGCAGTAAGTGGTCGTCTTGGTGGAGCTGAAATCGCTCGTAGCGAAGGTTATAGCGAAGGAACTGTTCCATTGCATACACTTCGTGCAGATATCGATTATGGTACAGCAGAAGCAGCCACTACTTATGGACGTATCGGTGTTAAGGTTTGGATCTATCGTGGAGAAGTTCTTCCTCCTGCGAAGAAAAAACCTGTAGCTGAAGAAGTAGCAGAAGTGGAATTGGAAGGAGGCAATTAAACCATGTTGGTGCCTAAACGCGTCAAACACCGTAAAGAAATGCGCGGTAACATGAAAGGCCAAGCAAAAGGCGGCACGGAAATAGCCTTTGGCGAATTCGGATTAAAAGCAGTTGAACCTGGATGGATTACTAATCGCCAAATTGAGGCTGCTCGTATTGCAATGACCCGTTACATTAAGCGTGGCGGTAAAGTTTGGATTAAGATTTTCCCTTCCAAACCAGTTACACAGAAGCCTCTCGAAGTGCGGATGGGTAGCGGTAAAGGAAACGTTGAGAAATGGGTTGCCGTTGTTAAACCAGGCAAAATTCTATTCGAATTAGCAGGAGTATCCGAGGAAACAGCTCGTGAAGCTATGCGTCTGGCAGCACATAAGCTCCCAATCAAAACGAAGTTTGTGAAAAGAGAAGAATTGGGCGGTGAAGCAAATGAAAGCTCTTGAGTTTCGCAACCTCACCACGGCTGAGATCGAACAAAAAGTTAATGGGTTCAAAGAGGAGTTATTCAACCTCCGTTTCCAATCGGCTACCGGTCAATTGGATAACCCTTCACTAATTCGCGATACTCGTAAGAACATAGCCCGAGCCAGTACTGTTCTTCGCGAACGGGAACTTGGGATCATCTAATGTCGGCGTGGGTTGATCGAAGATCGACCAGCCGATGGTAAAGTCCGTAAACGGACGAAGCCACTGCGCTAAGCAGCAATATAGCACCTATCCAGAGAGGAGGGCATTCGATGAGCGAACGTAATAATCGCAGAGAAGAAACAGGTAGAGTTGTTAGCGACAAAATGGACAAAACGGTTGTAGTAGCTGTTGAAACCTACAAAAAACACGAATTGTATCATAAACGTATCAAATATACCAAGAAATTCAAAGCTCACGATGAGAACAACCAAGCGAAAATCGGCGATGTAGTACGTATTACCGAAACGCGCCCGCTGTCCAAGGACAAATGTTGGAGATTGGTTGAAATCATTGAAGTAGCTGTAATCATCTAGTTTTACAAGAAGACACACAATTCTAGTTAGTTTTACCGGAAGGAGGGAATCAAGAATGATTCAACCATTTACACGACTGAAAGCTGCCGACAATTCCGGAGCCAAAGAGCTGATGTGTATTCGTGTGCTCGGGGGTACAGGACGTCGCGTTGGTTACATTGGGGATTTAATTATCTGTTCTGTAAAAGTCGCAACACCAGGCGGCGTTGTCAAAAAAGGTGATGTAGTTAAAGCGGTTATCGTTCGCACAAGACGTTCTACTCGTCGTAAGGATGGTTCTTACATTACATTTGATGAGAATGCAGCAGTTCTTGTGAAGGATGATAGATCTCCACGTGGGACGCGGATCTTCGGACCTGTTGCTCGTGAATTACGTGATCGTGATTATATGAAGATTGTCTCCCTTGCACCAGAAGTTATCTAATATGCCAGACCAGTTAAAGTGAAAAGAGGTGGAACGAAGTGCCTAGATTGAAAAAAATTAAAGAATCTCACAATAATAAACTTAATGTGAAAAAAGATGATACGGTTATCGTCATTACCGGTAAGGATAAAGGTAAGAAAGGCCGTGTAATTGCTGCTTATCCGCGTGAGAATCGTGTATTGGTTGAAGGTGTTAACATGATGAAGAAGCATGCTAAGCCTACACAAGCAAATCCACAAGGCGGTATATTGAATCAAGAAGCGCCGCTTCACGTTTCCAATGTTATGCCGGTTGATCCGAAAAGCGGTAAACCAACTCGCGTTGGTAATAAGGTTTTGGACAATGGCAAGAAAATCCGAATTGCCAAATCCGGAGAAGCCCTAGATTAATTGATATGAGCGGAAAGGAGGCATATGAACCATGGCAGCAAGAATGAAAGAACGATTTCTAAACGAAATTACACCATCTCTAATGCAGAAATTCAACTATACATCGGTTATGCAAGTGCCGAAGATAGAAAAAGTTGTTATCAACATGGGTGTGGGTGAAGCCGTTTCTAACTCCAAAGTGTTGGACGCAGCTGTACAAGATATGCAGATTATCGCTGGTCAGAAACCCGTTGTTACTCGTTCGAAGAAATCCATTGCAGGCTTTAAGCTTCGTGAGGATCTTCCGATCGGTGTAAAGGTAACTCTCCGTGGTGAGCGTATGTATTACTTCCTTGATAAATTGTTCAACGTGGCATTACCGCGCGTTAGAGACTTTCAAGGTGTGTCCTCCAAAGCATTTGATGGACGTGGTAACTACACACTAGGAATTAAAGAACAATTGATCTTCCCGGAAATTGAGTATGACAAAGTAGATAAAACTCGTGGTATGGATATCGTTATTGTAACTACAGCCAAGAGTGACGAAGAGTCACGCGAACTACTTACACAACTCGGTATGCCATTCGTTAAAGCGTAAGATAATCTGCTATAAATCGGAGGTGTTAATAAGAAGTGGCGAAAACCTCGATGAAAATCAAACAACAGCGTACACCCAAGTTCAAAGTGCAGGCTTACACGCGCTGTGAACGATGCGGCCGTCCGCACTCAGTATTGCGCAAATTCAAAATTTGTAGAATTTGTTTCCGTGAATTAGCACATGCAGGCCAAATCCCTGGTGTGAGAAAAGCTAGCTGGTAAACTACCCGTTCTGGGAAGGAGGTTCTTGAGTATGGTAATGTCAGATCCGATTGCAGACATGTTGACTCGTATACGTAATGCTAACGTGGTTCGCCACGAAACCGTTGAAATGCCGTCTTCAACAATCAAGAAGGAAATTGCTGAGATCTTGAAACGTGAGGGCTTCATACGCGACGCTGAATATATTGAGGATAACAAACAAGGGATTATCCGTATTTTTCTAAAATATGGTCCTAACAATGAAAGAGTTATCTCTGGCTTGAAGCGCATAAGCAAGCCTGGTCTTCGTGTATACACGAAATCAACAGAGGTTCCTAGAGTTCTAGGCGGCCTTGGAATAGCTGTGATCTCCACATCCAAAGGCGTTATGACTGATAAAGAAGCTCGTCAAGCTAAATCAGGTGGCGAAGTTGTTTGCTACATTTGGTAATCAAGTATATGAAGAGTTCAGAATGTTAAGAATGGAGGTGCACCATGTCTCGTATCGGACGTAAACCGATCCAAGTGCCAGCAGGCGTTGATATTAACTTGGACAACAACAATAATGGAATTACTGTAAAAGGACCAAAAGGAACACTTAGCCGTACACTACACAAGGATATGCAAATATCTGTAGAAGCTAATGTGATTACCGTAGAACGTCCTAGTGATAATAAATTACATCGTTCATTGCATGGAACTACTCGTAGCGTCATCGCTAATATGGTGAGTGGGGTTACTGATGGTTTTGCAAAGACTTTGGAATTAGTTGGTGTTGGTTATCGTGCTAACAAAGCTGGAGATAAAGTTGTTCTGAATGTGGGTTACTCCCATCCAGTCGAATTCTCACCAGAAGGCGACATTGAATTTGAATGTCCTACGAATACCAAGATCATCATCAAAGGCATTGATAAAGAATTAGTCGGTGCTACAGCAGCGAAAATTCGTTCAGTACGCGAACCAGAACCTTATAAAGGTAAAGGAATCAAGTATGAAGGCGAACGTATTCTCCGTAAGGAAGGTAAAGCCGGTAAGAAAAAATAGGTTGACCAGGCTAACCGAAGCTATTTGAAAGGAGAGAACTTAGCATGATTAAGAAAGCTGATAAGAACAAAGCTCGTGTGAAACGTCACCTCCGTGTGCGTAAAAAAATCAACGGTACAACTACTCGTCCGAGACTTAATATTTTCCGTTCTTCCAAGCATATGTATGCTCAAATTATAGATGATACTAACGGCGTAACAATCGTAGCTGCGTCCACTTTAGATAAAGATCTAAAGGCTGGCGTTGATAACGGTGGTAGTGTAGAAGCTGCTCGTAAAGTTGGTGCATTAATTGCTGAACGTGCAAAAGCTAAAGGCATTAACAATGTTGTATTTGATCGCGGTGGCTATTTGTATCACGGTAGAGTACAGGCGTTGGCAGATGCTGCCCGTGAATCCGGGTTAGAATTCTAAAAAGCCATAATGATAAGAAGGAGGTTAACGACTTGCGCGTAGATCCCAATTCAATAGAAGTAACAGAAAAAGTAGTTCATATCAACCGTGTTTCCAAGGTCGTCAAGGGCGGACGTCGGTTCAGCTTTAGCGCATTAGTTGTTGTTGGAGACGGCAATGGCTGGGTTGGAGCAGGAATTGGTAAAGCTTCAGAGGTTCCAGATGCAATCCGCAAAGGAATCGACGATGCGAAGAAGAACATGATCCATATTCCGATCGTTGGAACAACGATTCCCCATCTCGTAGATGGTCGCTTCGGTGCAGGCCACGTTCTTCTTAAACCGGCATCGCAAGGTACTGGAGTAATCGCGGGCGGACCGGTTCGTGCGGTTCTTGAGCTAGCAGGTATAGGTGATATTCTAACTAAATCGTTAGGATCATCGAATTCCATTAATATGGTGAATGCAACATTGGAAGGACTTTCTCGTTTGAAGAGAGCCGAAGATGTCGCCAAACTCAGAGGCAAAACCGTTGAGGAGCTTTCACTCAGAAAATTTAGATAGCTTACGCTTTCGAAGTAGTTTTGTAAACAACTCTTTTAGGAGGGAAAATCATGGCAAAGCAACTGCAAATCACCCTCAAACGTAGCTTGATAGGACGTCCTGCAACGCAACGTACAACCGTTCACACCTTAGGTCTTCGTAAGCTGAACCAAGTCGTTATTCATCAGGACAATCCTGGTATACGTGGTATGGTTACACAAGTAATTCATCTAGTAGATGTTAAAGAAATTTAATGTTTGATTAGTACAAAACTATGCATATGCTTACGAAGTAGTTTTTTCGACCACTAGTGTGGTCATCAATAACTTTCAGGAGGTGGACCGATGAAACTGCATGAGCTATCACCAGCACCGGGCTCCCGTCATTCGCGTAAGCGAGTTGGACGCGGTATCGGAAGTGGGATGGGTAAAACCTCAACTCGCGGTCATAAAGGTCAAAAAGCTCGTTCCGGTGGCGGTGTTCGTCTCGGCTTCGAGGGTGGTCAGAACCCACTTTATCGTCGTTTACCAAAGCGTGGATTTACGAATATCCACCGCAAAGTATTCGCGATTGTTAACTTGGACGAATTAAATCGATTCGCTGATGGTACAGAAGTTACCCCGTATACATTACTTGAATCGGGGATCGTAAAAAACCCAAGAGATGGTATTAAAATTTTGGGCGACGGGGAAATCACTGTAAAGATTACCGTTAAAGCGAACAAGTTCTCCCAATCTGCGGTAGATAAAATCCAAGCTGCCGGCGGTAAAACCGAGGTGATCTAATGTTTAAGACAATTTCGAACATTTGGAAAGTCGTTGACTTACGGAATAGGATCTTATTTACATTGGGTGTCCTCATCGTGTACCGTATAGGGGCATTCATTCCGGTTCCTAATATCGACACTGCGCTATTGAAGCAAGCAACGGATACGGGTTCTGCTAGTGTATTCAGTCTTCTTAACACCTTTACTGGTGGTGCGTTGTTCAATTTCTCTATTTTTGCAATGGGGATCATGCCTTACATTACTGCTTCTATCATCGTGCAGTTGCTATCGATGGATGTAATCCCTCAATTTGCTCAATGGGCGAAGGAAGGCGAGGCTGGCAAGAAGAAGCTTGCTCAGATTACTCGTTATGGTACGGTCGTATTAGCCTTTATTCAAGGTTATGGGATGGCCATTGGATTCAACCGGATGTATAATTTTGATTTCGTACAGAATGCCAGCTTTACCACATATACTTTAATTGCTATCGTTCTCACAGCAGGTACAGCCTTTCTGATGTGGCTCGGTGAGCAAATTACCGAATTTGGTATCGGCAACGGGATCTCAATTATTATCTTTGCGGGAATTATTGCGGGTATTCCTACCTCAATAAGCCAAATTGTACAAACAGAGTTTGTAGATGGTGCTGATCTGTTCTTCCCGATTATCAAAATGGTAATTCTTGTTGCAGTAGTCATACTGATCATCGCGGGAGTTATCTTCATCCAACAAGGTATTCGGAAAATCCCAGTACAATATGCCAAGCGTGTTGTTGGACGTAAAATGTACGGTGGACAATCCACACATATTCCACTCAAAGTAAATGCTGCAGGTGTTATACCAGTAATCTTCGCTTCATCACTGTTATTATTCCCAGTGACAATCGCAAGCTTCTGGACAGGTAATGCATTCGCTGATTGGATTCAACGAGAATTTACCTTTACACAACCTCTTGGTATGGTGCTGTATATTCTTCTTATCATTGGATTTACGTATTTCTACACATTTGTACAGATTAACCCCGTGCAAATGGCGGACCAAATGAAGAAGAATGGTGGCTATGTTCCAGGGATCAGACCTGGTAAGACGACCGCAGTTTACTTAACAAGAATCATGACACGTATTACTTTATCTGGTGCATTGTTCTTAGCAGCTATTACGGTTCTACCGATATTCCTAGCTAACTTAGCTGGATTACCACAATCCGTTAGGATGTCAGGTACTTCACTTCTAATTGTAGTCGGTGTTGCACTTGAAACAATGAAGCAAATAGAAAGCCAATTAATCAAACGGCATTACAAAGGCTTCATCAACAAATAGTTTCGCGTTCGCGAGAAAGGAGAAAGCAAGTGAACATTATATTCATGGGCCCTCCTGGTGCGGGCAAAGGGACACAGGCTGAGCGTATCGTCGAGGAGTTTCATACCCCTCACATCTCAACAGGTGATGCATTTCGAGCAGCGATGAGCCAAGGAACTCCGTTAGGCATAAAGGCGAAGGAATACGTTGATCAAGGTTTACTTGTACCCGATGATGTGACCATCGGCATCGTAAGAGAGCGACTACAGAAGGATGATTGTCGAGATGGTTTTCTACTTGATGGATTCCCACGTACGATTTCTCAAGCGGAAGCATTAGATGAGATGTTAGAGGACATGGGCAGACAAATTGACAATGTAATGAACCTCGTTGTTGATCGTAATCTGTTATTATCCCGGTTAACTGGCAGACGAATCTGTAAATCATGTGGAGCTACCTATCATTTGATCTTCAATGCTCCTAAGATTACTGGCGTTTGTGACAAGTGTTCCGGAGAACTGTATCAACGTTCAGACGATACGGAAGAGAAAGTAGGAACGCGACTTGATGAATATCTCAACAAGACCGCACCCTTACTTGATTACTATAGGAATAAAGGCTTGCTCCATCAGGTTGATGGAGAGCAAGAAATCGACCAAGTGACTTCTGCGATTTCAACGATATTGCGAGGGCAAGCTTAATGATCATATGTAAATCCGAGATGGAATTAAATCATATGCGTATAGCTGGTCGGATTGTGGCTGAGACACATCGCCTTATGGCAGATGCAGTTAGGCCAGGAATTACGACGCTCGAACTGGACAAGATTGCTGAGAAATTCATTCGAAGTCAAGGTGCCACACCTTCTTTTAAAGGCTATAATGGGTTCCCAGGAAGCATCTGTACCTCGGTCAACGAGGAATTGGTGCATGGCATACCCGGTCATCGCAAACTGCTTGAAGGGGACATCATCAGTATCGATATCGGTGCTGAGTTTCAAGGGTACCATGGCGATTCCGCTTGGACTTATCCTGTTGGGGCTGTATCAGAGATTGCTAGCAAGCTGCTAGATGTCACTGAAAGATCCTTATATGCTGGACTTGCAGAAGCCAAACCCGATGTCCGTTTATATACAATCTCTCATGCCATACAAAGGTGTATCGAAGATGATGGTTTATCGGTTGTTCGTGAATACGTCGGTCATGGTATTGGCGCAGATCTTCATGAAGAACCGCAAATTCCGAACTATGGCATCCCAGATCGTGGACTGCGATTGAAATCGGGAATGGCTTTGGCCATTGAGCCCATGGTCATCGTAGGACAACGGTACGTCCGAACATTAGAAGATAATTGGACGGTAGTAAGTGCGGACGGGTCGCTCTGTGCGCATTACGAACATACCATTGCCATTACACCGGATGGTTATGAAATCCTGACGAAGTTAGGAACATAGGTGATTACATGGATAACTGCGAGCGTGTGCAACTTGGGCAAATTGTAAAGGTGCTGCGCGGGAGAGATGCCGGAAAGTACGCCATTGTTATTAGACCAATCGAAGATAAATTTGTCTGGGTTGCTGATGGCGATAAGCGAAAATTCGATCAACCTAAGAAGAAGAATATCCAACACCTGCAAGTTACTAATGAAATCAGCAGCGAGGTTGTAGAGAGTATTCGCGAAGCCGGTCGAGTCACGAATGGGAAGATCAGGTTTGCCTTAAGCAGGTTTGCTGAACAGAGGCAAACGGATGCCACATAAGAAAGGAGCAATACCTTGGCCAAAGAAGATGTCATTGAAGTCGAAGGAATCGTTATTGAGCCTCTACCGAACGCAATGTTCAAGGTAGAGCTAGAGAATGGACACCAGATCTTGGCTCACGTCTCTGGCAAGCTACGCATGCATTTCATCCGAATATTGACCGGAGATAAAGTAGTTATCCAATTGTCACCATACGATCTGACAAGAGGGCGGATTACTTATCGTAAGTAAGACCGAAATTTAGGTTAATATTGTTTTATAGGGAGGTTTTATCAATGAAGGTTAGACCGTCGGTCAAACCCATTTGCGAGAAGTGCAAAGTTATTCGACGCAAAGGTAATGTAATGGTTATTTGTGAAAATCCAAAGCACAAACAAAAACAAGGGTAAGGAGGTGGCGTATCAAATATGGCACGTATAGCTGGCGTAGATTTACCGCGTGATAAGCGTGTAGTGATTGGTTTAACTTACATCTTTGGTATTGGCAAGAAAACGTCTCAACAAATACTAGCTTCTACTGGAGTTAGTGAAGAAACTCGTATTCGTGATTTGACTGAAGAAGAAGTTAGCAAGTTGAGAGAGGCAATTGACAAATCCGTCAAGGTTGAAGGTGACCTTCGTCGTGAAGTGGCTATGAATATCAAGCGTCTGATCGAAATTGGATCATACCGTGGTATGCGTCACCGTCGTGGATTGCCAGTTCGTGGTCAACGTACTAAGACTAATGCGCGTACTCGTAAGGGTCCTCGTCGTACAGTTGCAAACAAGAAGAAGTAGGAAAGGAGGATAACCGTCAATGGCTAAACCAAAAAAAGCAGTCCGTACGAAACGTCGTGATCGGAAGAATATTGAGAGCGGGGTTGCACATATCCGTTCAACCTTTAACAATACGATTGTTACGATTACTGATCCGCACGGCAATGCGATCTCTTGGGCCAGTTCCGGAAACCTCGGTTTTAAGGGTTCCCGTAAGAGCACGCCTTTCGCAGCGCAAATGGCTGCTGAGTCCGCAGCAAAAGCAGCTATGGAGCATGGCATGAAAACAGTTGAAGTGATGGTTAAGGGACCTGGAGCAGGGCGTGAAGCAGCAATTCGCTCTTTACAAGCAGCTGGTCTTGAAGTTAATCTGATCAAAGACGTCACACCAGTTCCACATAATGGTTGCCGCCCGCCGAAGCGTCGTCGCGTGTAATCTTCTGTACTACACTTGAAGCGTGCGAGGCGATGCACTCGCAGCGAATTTCAAGATGAGTATAAATAATGATTGTCTTTGTGAATAATGATGGTAATTACATGGTTTTATCGAATCGAGAAATGACCGGAAACGACGTGTTGAAGGAGGTTTGTCAATGATTGAAATCGAAAAGCCGAAAATAGAGACCGTAGCTGTGAGTGATGACGGTACTTATGGAAAATTTGTCGTAGAACCGTTGGAAAGAGGCTATGGGACTACATTGGGCAATTCACTTCGCCGTATTCTACTATCATCGCTGCCTGGTGCTGCAGTAACCTCTATTCAAATTGATGGTGTGCTTCATGAGTTCTCGACAATTCCGGGCGTCTTGGAAGATGTCACGGAGATAATCTTGAATTTAAAAGGTCTTTCCATTAAGATTCATTCGGATGAAGTAAAGGTATTGGAAATTGATGTGGATGGCGAAGGCGCAATCACGGCTGGTGACATTCGTACGGACAGTGATGTTGAAATCCTTAATCCGGATCTTCACATTGCAACTCTTTCATCAGATGCTCGATTGCATATGCGGATTTGGGCGAATCGTGGAAGAGGCTACGTATCGGCAGATAAGAACAAGAATGATGAATTGCCGATCGGAGTTGTTCCGATTGATTCAATCTACACACCAATTACCCGTGTGAATTACACCATTGAGAATACGCGTGTCGGTCAAGTGACCAACTATGACAAGCTAATGCTAGAAGTTTGGACGGATGGAAGTATTCGACCAGAAGAAGCAGTAAGCATTGGCGCCAAAATCCTCACCGAGCACTTAATGTTGTTCGTTGGACTCACCGATGAAGCCCGCGATGCGGAAATCATGGTAGAGAAAGAAGAGGACAAGAAAGAGAAAGTTTTGGAGATGACCATCGAAGAGCTTGATCTTTCTGTAAGATCGTATAACTGTCTGAAGCGTGCTGGTATTAATACGGTTCAGGAGTTAATTACTAAAACTGAGGAAGACATGATGAAAGTACGTAACTTGGGACGCAAGTCACTTGAGGAAGTACAAGAGAAACTTGAAGAACTCAGTTTAGGTTTACGTAGCGAAGAATAACTGATCATCATGTTGCACCCGCAACAAAGATGACAGCATGTAATAACCGTAAGGGAGGGAAATACAAATGGCAGGATATCAAAAGTTAGGACGCAACTCAAGTAACCGTAAGGCACTTTTTCGCGACCTAGTAACCGATTTGTTCTTATATGAGCGCATTCAGACTACTGAGGCTAAAGCTAAAGAATTACGCTCCGTAGCTGAAAAGTTAATTACATTGGCCAAACGTGGTGATTTACACGCCCGCCGTCAGGTTGCATCTTTCGTTCGCAGGGAATCCGCGGATGGAGAAAAGGATGCGATTCAGAAGTTGTTCACAGACCTGGGACCTCGTTATGCAGAACGTCCGGGTGGATATACACGCATCCTAAAACTAGGACCACGTCGTGGAGACTCCGCTCCAATGGTTTATATTGAACTAGTGGATCGAGCCTAAACAATTGATGGGAAAGGGTGGACAGAATCATCTGATTCTGAACAAGCCCTTTTTTTGCCATTTCAGAATTTATATGTTTTTATAAATCTATTCTGAAATGGTTACGATAAACGCTCTCGTCCTTATTATGACGGTGAAGCCGTTTATTCTCATACTTACATGTCCAACAAAGTTTGAGGTGTAGTTTTGCGAAATATTTACTTAGTTATGAGCTACGATGGTTCTAGTTATAATGGATTTCAATGTCAACCTTTTAAGAACACGGTACAGGACAAACTCCAAGAAGCGATTTTTATGCTGACGGGTGATCACACCGATGTTGAAGGATCGGGACGAACGGATGCTGGTGTTCACGCTAGAGGACAAGTCGTTAATTTCAAGACGTCCTCGGACATTCCGATTGAACGTTGGCGTATGGCAATAAACTCCCGCCTACCAAGGGACATTGTTATCCAGGAAGCTAAAGAAGTACCGCTCTCATTCCATGCTCGTCGATCAGCGAAACGAAAGACGTATCGATATACGATAAGCAACACGCGGGTACCCGATGTATTCCGCCGACTTTATCAATACCATCATCCAACACCGTTGAATGTAACAGCGATGGAGTTAGCCCTTCAGTATATAA
>JBBDIY010000059.1:0-16471 GCA_040880185.1 Paenibacillaceae bacterium | reverse complement strand
TCTGAAAGTTGGGGACTTGACCGGGTAGTGATCTTCCTATTTGAGAATGAGCCCCTTAGCATACCAGAACGTTAGTTGTTTGGCCAGCATGAATATGTTATTAGCAAGCAGTTCCTTAGTATAAATATAAGATCAAATAATATGTAATTCACAAATCTATTATTTTATTATACCAAGTTAATAACATAAATAAACGTTTTGCAAAAAGATTAATAACTAGCGGCATCTTTGCTGACAAACGAATTATGTTAAACATCTATTGTTGACTGTTAACAATAAACTGTTGACAATACGAATTTACGGGTGTAAAATTTGCTTATTCATACGAATAAGCAATGGTAAGTCCTTGCTAGGAAATATTGAAATATTAGTGATATGAGGTGACTGCTTATGTTAAAAGAATCCACACTAGTAAAATCGAAAAGTGGCACTTTACCTTTAGAAGGAATAAAGGTGCTGGAGTTGGGAAGCTTAATCGCGGGTCCTTTTGCCGGTCGTTTGATGGCCGATTTTGGGGCGGAAGTGATAAAAGTAGAAGCGCCTTCAAAAGGGGATCCTCTTCGTAATTGGAGATTAATGCATGGAGATACTTCGTTATGGTGGTACATTCAATCACGCAATAAAAAATGCATAGCTGTAGACCTAACTCAATCCGAGGGGCAAGAGATCATTCGCAAATTAGTCGAAGAGGGAATAGATATTATCATTGAAAATTTCAAACCAGGAACCATGGAAAAATGGGGGCTTGGGTACGAAGATTTGAAGAAAATTAATCCCAAGGTCATTATGGTCCGTGTATCAGGCTATGGTCAGGATGGCCCATACCGGGACAAACCGGGATTTGGAAGTATCGGGGAGGCAATCGGAGGTATTCGTTATCTAACAGGTTATCCTGATAGACCTCCCACGAGGGTTGGTGTTAGCCTGGGTGACTCGGTATCCGCTCTTTATGCCGTTATTGGTGCATTAATGGCGATTTACCACAGAGATATAAATGATGGCGAAGGGCAATTTATCGATGTTGCTCTCTACGAATCTATTTTTAGTCTGTTGGAAAGCGCCGTACCCGAATATGATAAATTCGGTTTTGTACGCGAAAGAACGGGTAGCACCCTTCCGGGGATAGCTCCATCGAATACCTATTTGTGTAAAGATAATAAATATATAGTAATTGGCGCTAATGGAGATGGAATCTTTAAACGTCTTATGCAGGCGTTAGGGAATCAAGAACTCAAAGATGACGTGCGATTTTCAACTAATGATGGCCGGGTCAAGCATGCGGAATTTCTTGATCAAGTCATTGAAGATTGGACGAAACAAAAATCTTTAAAAGAAGCGTTAGCCATCCTGGATCAATACAATGTTCCCGCAGGAAGCATCTATAGTGTGGAGGATATGGTTAACGACCCGCATTTTATTGCCCGACAAATGATTACTGAAGTAAACGTTGAGGGATTAGGGAAATTAAAGGTCCCAGGAATAGTTCCCAAATTAAGTGCGACACCCGGAAAAATAAATTGGTCTGGTTCTAAATTAGGTGCACATACTGAAGAGGTGCTTAAAGAAAAAGCGGGCCTATCTGATGAGCAATGTAATAAATTAAAACAATTAGGGATTATTTGATTGGAGTGTGTAAGACATGAATTTACCCCATCAGGTTGAAATTATTGAGGTAGGACCAAGGGATGGATTGCAAAACGAAAAAAAGTTTATTCCAACAGAATTAAAGATCAAGTTGATTCATGCATTAAACAAAACGGGAATAAAGCGCATGGAAGCAACATCTTTTGTTTCACCTAAGCATGTACCGCAAATGGCGGATGCAGACATAGTTTACAAAAGCATCGACAAACTAGATGGTTTGCAATATATGGCTTTAATTCCGAACAAAAAAGGCTACGAGTTAGCGAAAAATGTCGGTGTAACCAGCTTTTCCTTGGTCGTCGGTGCAAGCGAGACGTTTAATATGAAAAATGTACGTATGTCGGTCGAAGATTCGCTTGTGCAATTAGGGGCAGTTGTCGAGGAAGCAAAGCAATCTAAGGAATTTGTGAGATTTCATATTTCAACAGCCTTTTGGTGCCCTTATCAAGGGAAAGTAAATGAGGCAGATACTCTGAACATTGTTAAACGTTTGGAGAGTATGGGTGTTGACGAAATCGTATTGTGTGACACGATAGGGCGCGCCAATCCGAAACAAGTGTATACGCTGTTCAGTAAAGTATTAGATCTTGATCGCCAAGCAAAAATTACGGCTCATTTTCATGACACCTACGGTTTTTCGCAAGCGAATTCATTAGCTGCCCTCTATGCAGGCATTTCCTCGTTCGATACTTCAATCGGCGGTTTAGGAGGTTGTCCGTTTGCACCAGGTGCTGCCGGCAATGGTTCGACAGAAGATTTTGTTTATATGCTGCATGAGATGGGTATAGAAACAGGCGTAGAATATAGGGAACTAATTGAATGTGTGAACATTATTAAGAAATGTGTGGATAGAAAGCTTACAGGCCGTTTACATACTCTGATTATACCAAAGTAGGTAACGGACCCGCCTATTATATATAGCATTGCCATCATAATATAGAAGAGAGGTATTTAAATGAAACCACGGACCATGTTTGAGAAGATCTGGGATAATCATATTGTTCATCAAGAAGAAGGGAGTCCTAGCTTATTGTATATCGATTTGCATTTGGTGAATGAAGTGACTTCCCCACAAGCCTTTGAAGGTCTTCGGCTGGCCGGAAGGAAGGTAAGGCGTCCTGATCTTACTTTTGCAACCACGGATCATAACGTTCCTACAAAAGATCGTTTCAATATTACGGATCCGATTGCTAAACAACAAGTCGATACCCTTATTCAAAACTGCAAAGAGTTCGGAGTTCCAATCGCAGACCTTCATAGCCCTGACCAAGGTATTGTACATGTAATTGGACCGGAACTGGGACTTACCTTACCAGGGAAGATTATCGTTTGCGGGGATAGTCATACATCTACTCATGGTGCTTTCGGTACATTAGCATTTGGGATCGGGACGAGTGAAGTGGAGCATGTGTTAGCTACACAATGCTTACAACAATCCCGTCTCAAAACAATACAAGTAAATGTGAATGGTGAATTGTCATTTGGCATTACGGCAAAAGATCTCATTTTAGCCATTATAGCTAAGTTTGGAACTGATTTTGCAACTGGTTATGTAATTGAGTACACAGGTGAAGCAATTCGCAAGCTTACAATGGAAGAACGTATGACAGTATGTAATATGACAATTGAAGGAGGGGCACGAGCGGGTCTTATTGAGACGGATGAAACGACTTTCCGCTATTTGGAAGGTCGTCGAAATTCACCAAAGGGAGAGAATTGGACAAGAGCTGTTGAAGAATGGAAGCAGCTTTTTACAGACCCTGGTGCAACATATGATCTTACAGTTGAAATTGACGCTTATGAGATTGCTCCTCAAATAACCTGGGGAACAAGTCCAGGTATGGGGACGGATATTACAAAAGCTGTCCCTCAGCTAGAAGATTTCAAGATAGTCAATGAGCAGAGGGCCGCAGTGGCTGCACTAAAATATATGGGTCTAACTCCAGGAACGCCAATGAAGGAAATTAAAATAAACCGTGTTTTTATAGGTTCCTGCACAAACGGTCGTATTGAGGACCTTCGTGAGGTCGCCAAGGTTGCTAAGGGTTATAAAGTCGCGTCTGCTGTGAATGCGATCATTGTACCTGGATCTCAAGCGGTTAAAAAGCAAGCTGAAGAAGAAGGACTCCATGAGATCTTTTTAGAGGCGGGATTTGAATGGCGTGATGCGGGATGTAGTATGTGTCTAGGAATGAATTCAGACGAGGTCTTGCCCGGCGAACGATGTGCTTCAACATCCAACCGAAATTTTGAAGGTCGCCAGGGTAGAGGAGCAAGAACTCACCTTGTAAGTCCAGCTATGGCTGCTGCTGCTGCCGTCATAGGCTACTTTACAGATGTTCGGAATTGGAAATTTAATTAAGGAAGTGAGAGTTAAGTAATGGAACCTTTTAAACGCCTAACAAGTAAAGTTTCTCCTCTGGATCGCGTAAATGTGGATACAGATGCTATTATACCTAAACAATTTTTAAAACGCATCGAACGTTCCGGTTTTGGGGAATTTCTCTTCTATGATTGGCGCTATAATGGAAATGGCCAGCTCAACGCTGACTTTGCACTTAATAATCCACAGTACGCCAATTCAAATATTCTAGTCACTCGATCTAATTTCGGTTGTGGTTCTTCTCGTGAGCATGCTCCCTGGGCGTTGCTGGATTACGGGTTTAAAGTAATCATTGCGCCTTCTTTTGCGGATATATTTTATAATAACTGCTTTAAAAATGGGATTTTGCCTGTAATACTTTCTGAGGAATATGTGGAAAAACTATTTCAATCAACATATACGGATGCGGACTATCAGATTGCAGTAGATCTTGTATCACAGACTGTCACGGATAATCTAGGTTTAAATGTTTCATTTGAAGCTAATTCGTATCGAAAGGAATGTCTGCTTGAAGGTCTTGACGATATTAGCATCTCGTTGGAGCATCTTTTAAAGATCGACGACTACGAGAACAATATTCCTGACTATTACAGGGTGAAAGTTTAGATTGCAATAAAGGCTTAGGACTCTATTTCGGTTCGATTTTTATGGGGGTGCATAAAAACTTTCGATCAAATGCTTGCTCTGTACGAATTTGATCGTAAATTTCGCTACATCATTATGGAGATGGTTGAGCAAGTAGAGATCGCCTTCCGAACGCATATTTCGTATTACATTGCACATACATATGGTCCTCTAGGGCATTTGGATACAGAACATTTTGAAAACCATGAAGTATTTCTAGTAGAACTTGATAAGGAAATAAAACGTTCACAGGAGATATTTGTTAAGCATCATATTAAAAAATATGAGGGTATACTTCTGTTTGGGTAGCGATAGAAGTTCTCTCATTCGGTGCGCTCTCAAAATTATTTTCTAATATGAAGATAGTCGACCAAAACCAGATTGCCATGAACAATTATCGTGTACCTACAGTTTACCTAATAAGCTGGCTGAAGTGTCTATCATACATTCGTAATATATGTGCGCACTATGGAAGATTGTATAATCGCCCTCTTACGAGCAAGCCAAGGCTTGATCGGAGGTCTAAACAAATGGGATTTGATCAAGGTAAAATCTTCGCCCACTTGTATATATTAAAGGAACTGATACCAGATCGAAATAAATGGACAGATTTTGTTACTCGGTTACAAGCATTGATTTCTGAATATATTCGTGTAGTAGAACTAGAGAGGATAGGATATATGTGAATGGAGAACAAGAAGAGTTAACAGAAGAGGAAGCCAAGTATTTGAAGGACAGTTTAGAGATGTTTCGACTGCTTAAAGCAAAGAGGCTGAAAGAAGAGATGAATAAGAAGAAGTGATAGCGCCGACCCCTTGATTGTTCGCAATTAGGTGTCGGTTTTGTATATCTGGACAAACTGACTGGAATTTAGAAAACCGAGTTTGTGGAATAAAATCCTTTTACATCCTCCGATAGAGTTGTGGTGATATTCCGGCATATTTTTTAAAAAGACGCGAGAAGTGGAATACATCTTTATAGCCAAGTGTATAGGAGACCTCTTTTATTTTCCAATTGGTATTTAATAATATTTTCTTAGCTTCACCTATTTTAAGACGATGGATATAATCATTCAACGGAAAGCCAGTATACTTGCTAACCATTCGCCGTAGAGTTGTCATAGAAATATGATGACGTTCTGCTAATTTTCGGGTTTCTATAGGTTGATATAAAGAATTTGATATATCTTCGATAACATGGAATATATGTTCTTCTATACCATTTGGCTGCCTGTGGTTTGCTTTCATAAGCCACTCATAAAGCAACGATTCTAACAATAAGGAGGCACGGTCAATGTTTATAGGAACACCGCTTTCTATGAGCGTAAAAATCATCCCCAGTTTATTAAACCACTGTTCTTCCACTCCAACGTTTTTCACTATTTCAGCCTGATACAGCCAATTGTGCAGCCATTCTTGGATCCGGTTTCCTTCAAACCGAATGTAATATTCATCCCAATTTCCATTGTCTTCTGGTCCGTAATGAAATTCTGCACCCGGATAGATGAAAAACAAATAACCTCTCTCTACACGCTGACGAATTCCGTCGTTTACTTGGTAAAAGCCGTTCCCTTTAGCGATATAAGCAAAAGCCCAGCTTTCGAAAGTTGCATTCTTCTTTTGGAGAATTCTCCCGGGTAAATGTCCTGCTTCGGTAATGGTCAGTGATTTTATGTTTAATTTAGATTTATCTACTGTTAGATCAATAACCTTAATGGGGTTAGGGCTGATCAAATTATCCATGAATCTGGCCATTATGAACATTCCCTTCTTGTAACATCTTGAGTATTCTAAGTTTGTAGCGTAATAAATACTTGCTGTATGGTTCTGGAAAGAACATATATGGCATGTAAAAGAATATTACAGTTCAGTTTATTATAATGGAGGCGTATCGAAATGAAAAGAAGCGAACAGCAATTTAGTGACACTCTTCTTCGAGATGTGGAGACAGCAAGCCAAATGATGCGGCGTTATTATTGTATTGTGAAAGAAACCATGCGAGCAATGGCAGGTTATCTTCCAAGTATGAGAGACTGGTCAGGTAAAAAGATGCTTGCTCGTCATCTTTGGTTTGATTCAATGCATGCTGATATGCTGAGATCAAGGACATTAGATTTGCGATATCCGAGAGTCGATGTGGACAATCAATCCGATACTCATATTATTCGTTTCCTAAGGAATCTTCCAACCGTGCAATCTGACGAACAATTTCTCGTTCAAATATATAACGTCGTAAAACCAGCACTTCTAGTTGCCCTCAAGGAGTATATGTCTGAGACAGACCCATTGGATGATGCCCCCAGCCATTCCTATATCAAACGAATTCTCATTGAGCTAGAGGAGCAATTAGAAGAGGCTCGGCCCATTCTCAAAAGGATGTGTTTAGTTTCTAAAGAAATCGTGAAAAGTCATACAACAAGTAAGGAGGTATTGGTCAACTGCGGAGGTATCCATGGTCCTGATCAAGATCCCAGATTTAACTATCCAGAGGAAGCCTATAAACTTCCTATGGAGGGCGGTCGTGATTCCTCGTGGGAACCAGCTATTATGCAGGTGCCACCACGTCAGCCCAAAAACTTACTTGAACAACGGTTATGGATTGCTATTGATCATGCCAATGAGGTATGGGCATCCGAAAGCGCTGCTGCATTAATCTGGGAGTATGATAATATGCCATGGAATTTATACTTTAATGCTGCACGTTGGACATATGATGAGATGCGCCATGCGATGATGGGTGAACAGCGTCTTATTGAGCTTGGCTTTGAAATAGGTGTTGATATCCCTATGGTACCCGACCATTGGAGAGCTTTTCGTCAGAAAGGTGTTTTGTCTTTATTGCTTCTTGTTCATGGCTTAGAGCAAAAGGGACCGCTTCATAAATCGAAATTAAAAGATGAGCTTCTCGCTGCAAAGGATTATACTGGAGCTCAGGATTGCGATTACGATTGGGCAGATGAGTCCAACCATATTTCTTTCGGTCTAGCCTGGATCAAGGCAATTTGTCCAGAATGGAGCAAAGAGCGAATTATGGAGGAGACTAGGCTTGTAGTAGCTGAATGGCAGGAGTGGATACTGCAACGTCATGAAAGCGGGCAACATGGGTACGAGAAATTCATGGAAAGAATTGAGGCTAAAACTAAGAGCTTCAATGGTAATGAGACAGTACTTCAAATAGCAACGACTCACTTGGATAAGATATTTGTTCAAGAGCGATTCATCTAGCTTACCAATTTGCGGCGTGTATTTTCGTGGATTTGCATTCAGGAGGGGAGCGGAAAGATATGTATCATATGCTGGTAGTCGATGATCAACAAGCAGAGATTGATGCAATCGAATCGCTTATTCACAAATATTCCGTTCCGTTTACTGTGGCTCAAGCAATTAATGGAGAAGCTGCACTTGAATATATGAATTGTTATCATGTTGATCTCCTATTTACAGATATAAGCATGCCATTTATGGACGGGCTTGAGTTGACACGGCAAGTAAAGAAAGTACTTCCTGAGCTCAAGGTTGTATTCTACAGTGCTTTTAGTGAGTTCGAGTACGCAAAAAGGGCGATTGAGCTAGGCACCATTCATTATATGATAAAGCCGATTAATGTGAAGGAATTTTTATGTGTACTAAACAACATTATCATGATTTTGGATGAAGAACGGCAAAAAAAAGAGCGGGATGATCTGTTGCTTAGGGGGTTCAATAAAGGGTTAGCCTATGAGAAGGAAAAACTACTCTACGATCTTCTCCATGGCCGAGAGAGAGATGAACAGGATAAGGAGATGGGGTTTGGCGGTTTAAACCATCTGGAAAACAAGAATATGCAAGCAGTTCTGATTTGTATGAGAAAGAAATTTTTTGATTCACATGATTTGGTATTTAAGGAATGGTTGCGAGTTACTTGCCAGCACGAAATTCTTTATTTGAATATTGACGAATATCAAAGTTTATTGTTGTTCACTTTCGCTCCTGCTTCAATTGTTGTAGATTTTCAGCAAGAGCTTGTAGAATACGGAGAGCAGATCAAGGAATGGATAGAGAGTCATTACGCACAACAAAGCTTTATCATCGTCGGCTCCCCGATAAGTAAGCTCGAGGATCTTCATCAAGAATTCTCTGAAATGGAAGAGTTAGTAGAATCTTCTTTCTTTATCGATAGCAGTGTTGTTTGGAGCAAGGATGACAATAGCTATCACGGCAGCATAGATGGCAAATCCCTAGAGCGCATGCTACAGCATATTCACGCCTCAATAGAGCGAAGAGAATACGGTATCCTAGAACAAGAAGTGGCTTTACTCATCGAAAGCATGCGTAATCGTAAACACTTCAGTTCCATGTTCGCCAAAATCATTTTTACTGATATTATGAAAAAAATATTGGAGACGCAAGGAAAAAGCGGTGTTTCAACATTAAAGGAAGGTGTGGAACAGATTGCAAAGTGCAACTCGATGGCAGAGTTGAAGTCTGTTGTTCTCAATGTTTTTCAGGAGAATCTAGAACATAGCAAACTGGCATTAGGTGATAAAAGCCGAAAGGTGATTGAAGATGTATTAAATCTCATTCATAAGGAATACGGAAACGACATTGGGGTTGAATATCTAGCCTCTCAGGTGTTTCTGTCGCCCAGCTATTTAAGTTTTCTGTTTAAAAAGATCACAGGCCAAAATGTAGTCAAATATATAACCTCCGTACGAATGAAGCAAGCAAAGGAACTGTTGCTTGAATCTACCTTGAAGGTGGTCGATATTGCACGAAAGGTTGGGTACACGAATGTATCCTATTTTAATTTAATGTTTAAACAGGATGTTGGCTTGACACCCATTCAATATCGAGAGGGAGATCGAAGCCGATGAATGTTCTGAGACTATTCTATAACCTCCGTCTTAGGCAAAAGCTAGTCATTACATATGTGATTGTCATCATCTTACCAACGATTGTTCTAGGGTTGTATGCCTATCAAAGATCTAAATTTTCATTGGAAAACCAACTCCTGCAAAGTGCAAATAACGAAGTCAAACAGTTAACTTCAGAATTCAGTCATCGACTCCAACGTCAAGAGACGCTAATAAAGTCAATTGTATTCCATCCTGCACTCATTGAATTAATGAGTAACCCAGATGAAGAATTGTATCTGCAATCTAAGACGATGAACGATAAGATAGAACCTATCATATTCAATTTGATTTATATGGTTGGAGATATGAATGAAATTATGCTCTACTCTGATAATCGGCAACAAGATTTGGGGAATTTTGTCTCGCCTTCTATTGTTGTTAAAGATAAGAGTTGGTATAAGGAGACAAAGAACAGTCACTCCACCATGTGGTGGTTTGAAGATGATAAACTATTCGCAACGCGAAATATTTACAATACGGAATTTGGGACTATAACTGGAGAAATTTACGTCAGATTTGATTTCAACAAATTATTTGGTGATTTCATAAGTAATGTAAATCAGGAGAATGGGATCATCGTTGCCGATAAGCAAAATCGGATTATATTATCCGAACAATTAGGGGAACTGGGTGAGACCCAACTCAAGCCACTTTCCAAACAGAGCGGATCAAAAATATCCATTGGAGGTTTATCGTATTTATCTGTATTCCAAGATATCCCCCAAACGGATTGGAAGCTGTATTATCTAATTTCAAATAATCAATACGAAACGAGTATCAGCAAAATTCTAAGTGCAACGGGTATCATCATTTTATTCTGCATGATTTGTCTTAGTATCATCATATTCCTGTTCTCTCGGACCCTGTTAAAAGGGATTGAACGACTAAACTCCAAAATGAAGATGGTGGAAAACGGTAATCTGGATGTGGTTGTTACCATACAGTCCAAAGATGAGATAGGACAGCTAACTAAACGATTCGCTTCCATGTTAATGCGGATTAATCAGCTTATAGCTGAGGTATATGAAACCAAAATTACGCAAAAAAGTGCCGAACTCAAAGCACTGCAAGCTCAGATCAATCCTCACTTTTTGTATAATTCCCTTTCGCTTATTAATTCAAAAGCGCTTATCATCGATTCCCAAGAAATTAGTGATTTAGTGAACCAACTCTCTATGTATTACAGAACCACCTTAAACAAAGGTGAACAAATCATCTCAGTTCAAGATGAATGGACAAACATTAAAGCGTACATCCATATTCAATTATCTATGCACAATTCAAGGTTTGATGTCGAGTTTGATGTCGATGAGAGAGTATTTGAATTTCAAATGATTCACTTGATCTTACAGCCTATTGTTGAGAATGCCATAGTACACGGTATCGACCAGAAGCGAGAGGGCAGGGGCAAGTTAATTCTGAAGGCAAGTATGGACCAGGAAGATATCGTATTTGTAGTCTCAGATAATGGCAAAGGTATGGAACCTGATCAGGTGGAACGGATGTTTAAACATGAGAGTTCAGGTTACGGCATTAAAAATGTGCAAGAGAGATTGCAGCTCTTATTTGGGTCGCAATATGGGATCTTTATTTACAGTACATTAGGGGTTGGCACTTCCGTATATATACGAATCCCGCAAAGACGGACATGTATTTAATTCCAGTTGGATTCTGTTAGGTTTCAAAAAAACCTATTATTTCGGCGTGGCTTAAAAGCGCTTACAATTTAAGTAGTAACAACAAGTCGAAATTCCACAAACTTGAGCATTGTTACAAAATTAAAAGGGGGATGTTGGGATGAAAAAAGCAAGGATTATCCTGATAAGTAGTTTACTCGTACTTACGGTTATTTTGTCAGCATGTGGGAAAGCCGACGTAAGCGAAAGCAAAAGCGAAAGCGAAAGCAAAAGCAATGAGCCGAGTACAAGCGCAGAAGCAGATAGTGCACCGGCAAAAAAGGTTAAAGTTACATTGGCTTATTGGAACAAGGAAGAAAGCGTGAAAACATTGTTACAATTAGTAAAAGATAAGCTGCCGGATGTAGATCTTCAATATCAATTTATTGATAACAAGCAGTACAACGATATCGTTAAGACTCAGCTTGCAGCGGGAGAAGGCCCCGATATTATTAGCGGTCTCATGACGGATCCAAATCTAGTCCAAGCTAATTATTTTGAAGATTTAACAGCCCGTTTCGGTGGGAAATATTACGATTCAGGAACTGAAAATGTAACGTATAATGGGAAGTTATATGGTTTGCCCCAAGCGAGTTGGTTTAATGGACTCTTCTATAATGTAGATCTTTTTGATAAATACAATTTAAAAGTTCCCAAGACGCTGGATGAATATTTCCAAGTTGCAGAGACATTCATACAGAATGGGATTAAGCCCCAGGCCATTGCGTTCAAAGACATGTATGCCCCGGCTCAATCGTTTATTGCTCTCGCGCTAAATGATTATATGGGAACACCGGAAGGCAAAGATTTCAGTGTAGCCTTCGGTAAAGGTGAGATGAAAATGGCAGATGTGCTTGAACCCGTATTGAATACTTGGACGGAGTACATCAAACGCGGAATTTTTACAAAGGAAATGCTGGGAATCGACGGTCCTCAAGCTCTCGATGAATTTGCAAGCGGCAAAGCGGCTATGTATCAATCCGGAGCATGGGACATGGAAACGATTAAGAAAAAGTCACCAAATATGAAGATTGATATGTTTCCAAATTTGGGTACAAAAGGTGGTCCTGGTTGGATGGTCGGAGGTCCGGGAGTTTCGTTTGGCATCAACAAATCTTCTGAAGTGAAAGAAGCAGCCTTTAAAGTACTTGACTTGCTCTCAACGCCAGAAGGGCAAAAAGCATACTGGCAAGATAATCAAGGTGGTTCCTCCTTCCTAAAGGACGTAACGTTCGAAATGCCGGAACAATACAATGGTGCACAAGAAGCGTTCAAGGCTGGCAATGTCATCTATCCACCGAATGTTTGGGGTGTTGGACGTGATACAACATTTGCTGAACTTGGTAAAGGGCTTCAAGATCTTGTAGCTGGCAGTAAGACACCGCATGAAGTTCTTGTTGCTGCTGACAAGAAACAACAAGAAATGCTGTCTAAAACCAAATAAACAAAAGGTTGGACTCCAATGAATAAATTTAAACAGTTTAACCCTGAATCCAGCTACCTTTTATTATTACTGCCTGCTTTGTTTATTTATTGTATATTTTTCATTTACCCTACGTTGAAGACCTCATGGTACAGTTTCACCAATTGGTCGGACGTTAATCCTGTTCATGTTAAATTCATCGGACTAGACAATTATGTCGCATTGTTTAAAGATTCAATTTACATGAATGGGATCAAAAATACGTTCATTTATGCGCTTCTTACGATGATTGGGCAGAACGTGCTGGCCATTCCATTAGCAGTGATATTGAATAAGAACTTAATAACAAAAAATCTGTTGCGCGCTAGTTTCTTCCTCCCTGGAGTGTTCAGTGTGTTGGTCATTGGGTTTCTTTGGAGCTTTATGTACTCAACTTCTGATTTTGGGCTAATTAACCAACTGTTAGGAAGTATCGGTTTAAAAAAAATCAACTTCCTCGGTGATCCGAATCTAGCACTTTTTTCAATCATTCTCACACAGATTTGGCAATGGGTCGGTTACACAATGGTCATCTATTTAGCAAACATGCAGAGTATATCGACAGAATACTATGAAGCAGCCAGAATAGACGGTGCAACTGGTTTTCAATCCTTTAGGTATATTACACTTCCGCTGCTCATTCCTGCGATTTCATTTTGTACGGTTACCGCTATGATTAGCGGACTTAAGGTATTTGATATCATTTATGCTTTAACAGGCGGTGGTCCAGGACACTCTACAGAATCGATTGTATCACTCATGCTCAAAAAGGGGTTAAGCGATGGTTTTTATGGCTTCGGATCGGCTTTTGGGATTGTCTTTGTCATTATTGTAGGTATTATCACTTTTATTCATATGAGCTTGATCAAGTTATGGGAGAGGCAATAATCATGAGCAGTTACAATAAGACCGATGCAGTCTTGGAAATTCTGATGGTATTATTGGCAGCAGTATTCCTAATTCCTGTCTATTATTTACTGGTCACAACCTTTAAGACACCGAGTGCAGCTGTTGCACATCCCATGGGGTTACCGCTTCATATCACTTTTGATAATTATGTGAATGCTTTTAAGGCTATGAACTACTTACGAGTTTTATCCAATAATCTAATTATTTCAAGCTCAGCTGTCATAAGTATTATTGTATTTTCTTCAATGGCTGCCTATAGCCTGGCAAGGCGTATGCACCGTTTAAACCGTTTCTTATTTATGTTATTTATGGTGGGTATGATGGTTCCTTACCAAATGGGTATTTTGGCGCTGTATAAGCTCGTCATTCAATTACATCTTATGAATACATTAACTGGGGTAATTCTGATAGAGATCTGTTACAGTTTACCCTTCTCTATTTTTTTATTCCGCAGCTTTATTCATTCTACTGTGCCCTTTGAACTTGAGGAAGCGGCAAGAGTGGATGGTTGTGGGGTGTGGCGAACATTTTGGCAAATTGTATTTCCTTTGCTTAAACCGGTTATTGGTACGGTTGCAATCTTAAATGTACTGAGTACATGGAACGATTTTATGACACCCTTGTTATTCTTACAATCGCGCGAGAAAGGCGTGCTGCTGCTTGAGGTATTTCGCAATGTCGGACAATTTTCGGTGGATTGGACGAATTTATTTCCAATGATGTTTTTAGCTGTTCTTCCACTCATGATATTTTATATTTTGATGCAAAAATTTATCATTCACGGCATCACAGCCGGAGCTGTTAAGGGATAGAGGTGAGGGAGTGGGTATCATGGATAGAAAGAAAGTGGCTATCATTGGTGCAGGTCAGCGGGGCGAGATGTACGCCAGTTATGCATTAAGAAATGCTCATCAGATAGAGATCGTGGCTATCGCTGAACCTATTACTGAAAGGCGGAATAAGTTTCAGAAATTGTATAGTCTACCGGAATCCATGTGTTTTGAGGATTGGAGAGATTTGTTGAGTGCGCCTAAATTAGCAGACGCTGTCATCATCTGTACACAGGATAGAATGCACTTCGAAGTTACAATGAAAGCATTGGAAACAGGTTATCACATTTTGCTAGAGAAACCGATGTCCACAGATCCTCAAGAATGCAGGTTAATGGGGGAGAAAGCTAAACAACATGATAAAGTATTTTCTATTTGCCATGTGTTACGTTTCACAAGCTTCTTTGCCACAATTAAAAAAATGTTGGATGAAGACAGGATTGGCTCGCTTATTTCTATTCAGCATAATGAGAACGTTGGTTATTGGCACCAAGCTCATAGCTATGTGAGAGGTAATTGGAGCAAGACAGAAGAGGCAAGTCCAATGATTTTGTCAAAATCTTCTCATGACTTGGATATGATGTTGTGGCTTGCCGGAGCGGATTGTCTTCAAATATCTTCGTTTGGATGTCTATCGCATTTTAAAACGAAAAACGCACCGGAAGGTGCACCAAAGCGTTGTTTAGATGGCTGTCCGATTGCCGATGAATGCGCATATTACGCTCCAAAGCAGTATTTAACAAAAGATACGGAATGGCCAACTTCAGCGATTAGTGTGGACACCAGTTATGAAGCTCGGTTACAGGCATTGCAAATTGGTCCATATGGCAGATGTGTCTACCATTGCGATAATGATGTTGTGGACCATCAAGTTGTAAATATGTATTTTGAAAACGAAGTTACAGGTGTATTTACGATGTCCGCATTTACAAATGACTGCAACAGGACGATCAAACTGATGGGGACAAGAGGTGAAATTCGCGGCACTATGGAAAAAAACGAGATTGAAATTACTACATTTGATACTGGAATCAAAGAGCTTATACGATTCCCGGAAATAATCGGTCACGTTGGACATGGCGGCGGTGATGATGGGTTAATGAAAGATTTTATAAAACGGATAGGTGATGATCGTGCAGTCCAAGGTCGAACTTCAGCGATTAATTCTGTCCAAAGCCACTTAATGGCATTCGCTGCTGAACAATCCAGACTCGAAGGAAGAGTCATTCATATGAAGGAATTCATAGGAGTCTAAATCGTCTTCTATCAAATTTGAAAGAGGTGTATCAGACTTTGTTAATCCAGGCATGGAAGGCGGCATGAGGGATTATGTCCATCAGTATAACTCTAATTTATTCCAATATAGACATATGCCCACTAACGACAAATATGTCACCACATATGGCTATTTTGAAATTCGAGCAAAATTAAATGGTGGATCAGGTCCTGACGGCGGCTCATCTGCAGCTTGGTGGATGACAGGGTTCCAAGATCATATCAATGAAACAGCAGAATTCGATATCGTGGAGTATATATACGGGAACAACACAATCGGCATGGGATTGCACAAATGGTCTAGGGAACGTAACCGGTACCGATTCTGCATCTTGGTCCATTGATTATTTCAGGGCTTGGAAGAACAATTCATTACCTGCACCCCAGCAACCACCGATTCCTGCACCGGGAGCTAATCTTGCACCATATGGGTATACCTCTACAGTTGGCATTCCACTTTCACATTACAGAAGTTTTCCACCGTACAATTTGAATGATGAGAACGTGGATACTTATTATAGAACACCAACAAATTCATCTTTCCCCGCATATATCTACTTGGACTGGACTACGCCACAGACGATTAACACGGTAACACTGAAGACAAGGTATAGCAAAGATCGAGCGCCTACCAATTATGATATCGAATACTCAGCGGATGGTAGATTTGGTTGGCAACCGATCGCACAGAATATAACGCCAAACTGGCAATTTAACGATTGTTTTTGTCAATATCTTTTTGAGCCAGAGTGATAATAATTAAAGTGAGCCACT
>JBBDIY010000058.1:4815-85308 GCA_040880185.1 Paenibacillaceae bacterium | reverse complement strand
ATTTTGCTTTGTGCACTTTTTACTTAAGACGAGTTAATATATTCTTTCAAACTACTCATCTATGTATATCCTCAGCTCTGGATCATCGAGTAGCACCTGCTCCGACATCCAGCAGGAAGCGGATGTTCCACCCCAATTACAGCTAATAATGCCAATCGGAATATGCTGTGATGCTGTGACCTGCTTCGCATAATAATAGGCCACAGCAGACATTTGTCCCGCTGTCTTCGGTGAGCATATTTTCCAAGAGGAGACATGCTTTCCTCCATCCTCATAGGCAACCTTATGAACATTATAGAATCTCACATCCAGCAAATCAGCTGTAGCGATTTCATGCTCTGCGCCAGTTGAGTCCTTCAGAGCAAACTCCATGTTCGATTGACCCCCAGCCAGCCATACATCACCGATTAGAATGTCCTTCAACACAATTGATTCCGTGCTTGTCCCAATACCTAACTCGAATGGACCTCCCGCTGACATTGGAGGCAATTGGACGCTCCAGCTTCCGCCATAAACGATAGCTTCTACTTGTTCCCCCCGACACCGTACAGTAACAATATGACCATCAGTACCTGTACCCCAGATTGGCACCTTTACATCTCTTTGGATAATCATATGATCTCCAAATATGGGATTTACTCGTAGCTTTCCAGCGCTCATCATTCTGGCTCCTCTCATAATTGCAATGAAGACGGCTCATAATGAGCCGCCTCCACTATATGATTGATACTTGTTGATTATTCCACACTCTGACCAAGCAGAATTCTCGCATAAGGAGAGTCTATTGGCATCATAATGACGGGTTCATTCTTGAATGAGGTAATGTAACTATCCAATGTCCGATAGAGATTGTAGAACTTCGGATCTTTACCATATGCCGTATTATAGGTTTTCGCTGCCTCTTGTTCACCCTCAGCAATAATCTTCTTCGAATTCGCTTCCGCTTCAGCTAGTAGTTCTACGGCCTGACGATCTGCATTCGAAGTAATCTTACGGGATTCTTCATCACCCTCGGACAAGTAGCTTGCTGCAATCGCTTGTCGATCGGATATCATCCGATTGAATACGCTCGCTTTGTTCTCTTCCGGTAAATCCGTTCGTTTAATACGAATATCACTGATTTCTATACCATAGTTTGTTAACATTAGTCCCGCTACATCGGAGGTAATATCTTGATTCAAGTTACCACGAGCTGTAGATTCACTAATAATCTGTCCATACTCAATTTCTGATAATTTCCGACGAACCGTACTATAGACTGCATTCTCAATCAACAGCTGAGCGTTCTCTACTGTTCTTGCAGTCTTAATGAATAGCTTCGGTTGAACAATACTCCAGATTGTGTAGTTATCTACTAAAATTGGTTTCTTATCCAATGTCAAGATCGATGTCGACTTGCTATCATACACCATCTGTCTCTTCGGATAACTCGTAACCTTCTCAATGAAAGGAATTTTTAATTGCAAGCCTGGTGATTCTTCTGTACGAACAGCTTCACCGAACTTCAATACGACCTTGAATTCACCTTGTTCAACGATGAACACGGAGCTAAAACCCAGAATCAACAGTACCACAACAACAACAGTAGATATAATTAGGTTCTTACTCATTGTGCAGCACCCCCTGTTGCAGGCGCCTGTGTAGTAGGCGCTTCAATGACTGGAGCTTTCGTTGAAGGCTTCAGCATTTCATTAATCGGCAAATATTTTACCGTATCCCCTGCACTATCTGTAATGAAAATTTGAGCATTAGGCAATACCTTCTCTAATGTCTCCAAGATCAGACGACGTTCCGTAACCGATGGATTCTTCACATATTCATTATAGATGGCGTTAAATTGCGCAACGTCACCAGTAGCGTTCAGAATACGGGATTTCTTCTGTGCTTCTGCTTGCTCGAGTAAAGCTTGTGCTTCCCCTCTTGCCTTCGGAAGTCGGTCATTCTTATATTTGTTCGCGTTGTTGATCTTCGTATTCTTCTCTTCACGCGCATTCGTTACATCACGGAACGCTTGCTGTACTTCGCCTTCTGGCGGTTCAATATCTTGGAACTTCAAATCGATAATGGTGATTCCTGTATCATACTTCGCCATGAGCTCAACCAGCTTGGCTCTTACATCACCTTGAATCTTCGTCTTACCTTCTGTGATCGCATAATCTAGCTTATTCGAACCCATAACGGTTCTAATCGAAGCGATCGCTGCATTACGTAAGAATACTTCAGGCTGATCGATATTGAACAAATACTTCTCAATATTCGCAATCTTCCATTCCACAACAGCATCCGCAGATACAATATTCTCATCTCCGGTAATCATCATCGATTCCTCAGGTACAGCAGTAGTCCCGCCGTTCGCTTCACGATAACCAATGTGCATCCGTTGTGTAATATTAGCATCTAGAATTTTGACCTGTTGAATGGGATAGGGCATCTTGAAATGGAGACCTGATTCGGTTTCATCGGTAAATTTACCGAATGTCATAATGGCTCCGCGTTGACCTTCCTCTACCGTATAGAACATCGAAAATCCGAACAAAATCACAACTAGAATAATAACCCCAATAATGATTTTACGAATAAGTCCTGGTGGCAGTTCTGGTGGTGTCGACTTTGGACGCTGTTCGTCAAAAACACTCATTGCTCATTTCTCCCCCTCTGCATAATTGCAAATGCTTTAGTATAACTGTTCATACTACGTATGAAGGCGAACGCAAGTTTCAATTACTTAGCTACGCCATTCGTTTGCAATACCTCGTTCAAGCTTCCTGAGCGATAGCCACGTAAATCCACACTTACATAGGTATAACCGATTTCCTTCAACTTAGCGTCAACCATCTCAGATACGGCTGCTAACTCTGCGATGTTCTCAGGTGGAACCTCAATTCTAGCAAGCTTATCATGCTGACGAACACGCACTTGACGAAAGCCTAGCTGCATGAGGAAATCCTCCGCTGCATCGATCATCGATAGCTTCTCCTGCGTAATCAATTCCCCATAAGGAATTCGCGAGGATAGACATGCAAATGAAGGCTTATCCCAGGTGGACAGCCCCATCTTGCGTGATAGATGACGAATTTCAGACTTGCGTAACCCAACTTCAATCATCGGGGCACGTACACCGCGGTCATGCGCAGCGGTCAGACCAGGCCTGTGTTCACCAAGATCATCAGCTATTGCACCGAAAATAACCGCATCAAAACCCCTCGCCTCAGCAATCGGGATCAAGTGTGAGAACAATTCGTTCTTGCAGAAATAACAACGGTTCGTAGGATTCTCTGCATAACCTGGAATGTTCAACTCACTCGTATGGATCACTTCATGAGGTGCACCCATTTCCTTCGCCAGCTTGATGGCCTCAAGCTTCTCACGAACCGGATACGTCTCCGAATCTGCAGTCACTGCAAGCACACGTTCGGGTCCCAAGAAATCCAAGGCGGCCTTCAGCAACAAGGCACTGTCTACGCCACCAGAGAAAGCAACAATCACTTTACCCATGGAATCAAGCACCTTGCCAAGTTGCTCATATTTTTGACCAATGACATCATGATTATCCATACTTATCTTCACCTCGGCTTATTCACTTTGTTATCCTTGCCAAACATACTTGTTTGAAAAGGATTACCCTCTAAGATTATATCAAAGTTTACTTCGCCGTGGGGATTAATTAAGTTATTCCGGTTATTACTTGTTGATCTGATGAACGGCTTTACCAAGCGCGCCTTCAGCGGACTCCATCACAATCTCACCTAGAGTAGGATGAGCATGAATCGTGAGTGCAATGTCTTCCAATGTAGCAGCGAGCTCAATAGCCAAACCGATTTCAGCAATTAAATTCGATGCTTCAGGTCCAACGACAATCGCACCCAATACAATCTCCGATTTTTTGTCGGCGATGATCTTCACAAAGCCGTCTCCGGCATTCATCGATAACGCCCGACCGTTCGCTGCATAAGGAAACTTCCCGATCACAAGCTCATGCCCATGCTCCTTCGCTTCGGCTTCATTCCAACCCACACTAGCGATCTCTGGATCTGAGAATACAACTGCAGGAATCGCTTTATAATCTATCATACTCGGTTGCCCAGCAATCACTTCAGCTACAACCTTGCCTTCGTAGGATGCTTTGTGAGCTAGCGCCAAACCCGGTACACAGTCGCCGATCGCATATACATTCGCTACATTCGTACGGCACTGCTGATCGACTTCAATATATCCGCGCTCATTCCTTTTCATCTTGACGACATCTAACCCTAACTCATCTGTATTCGGCTTACGACCGACTGTCACCAGCACATAATCGGCAGTTACTTGTTTAGCTTCCCCACCTGCTGAGTAAGAGACCGTAACCTCTTTATCGGTTTGTGTTGCATCCTTGGCTGTGGCTTCTGTAACAATTTCTACACCCAGCTTCTTTAAGTTACGCTCAACGAATCGTGTCGCATCTGGTTCGAATCCGGCTAGAATCGACTTTAAGCCTTCTAGAATCGTCACTTTCGTCCCGAACTTAGCATACATCTGCCCTAGCTCCACTCCAATATATCCACCACCGACAATAATCATGCTCTTCGGAATTTCCTTGAGCTCCAAGGCTTCGGTGGAGGATAGTATTCTTTTGCCGTAAGGGAAGCCCTTGATCTCAATCGGTCTTGAACCCGTAGCAATGATGCAATGCTTGAATTGATAACGTGCACCTTCATAGCCATTCACTACACGAACCTCGTCCTCTGCAGTGAAGAACACTTCACCTGTGACCAGTTCAATCTTATTCCCCTTAAAAAGCGACTTTACACCGCCGGTCAATTTGTTGACCACGCTATCTTTCCATTCTTGTACTCTAGTAAAATCCACCTTCACTCCCTCAACAGTTATTCCGATTTCGGAGGCATGCTGGATCGATGAGTAGTGATGTGCCGCGGAGATAAGCGCCTTCGACGGAATACAACCGACATTCAAGCAAACGCCGCCCGCCTTTCCTTTATCAACAACGGTAACCGACTTACCCAACTGAGCTGCACGAATCGCTGCAACATAGCCGCCAGGACCGGCACCAATAATCAGAACATCTACTTCCATTCTAGTTTCACCTACAACCATCATCTACACCTCCATGATTAGCATCTGTGGATCTGACAATAACTGTTTGATGTAATTCATGGCTTGCTGAGCAGTCGCCCCGTCAATGATTCGATGGTCAAAGCTGAGTGACAGAGCCATGAGTTGACCGATTACAATCTGTCCATCACGCACAACGGGTTTCTCGGAAATTCGGCCTGTTCCAAGAATAGCTACCTCAGGATAATTGATAACCGGTGTGAAGAACATGCCTCCTGCTGATCCGATATTCGTAATGGTGACCGTGCTGCCACGCATCTCGTTCATCGTTAGCTTGCCTTCACGACTACGTGTAGCCAGATCCGTAATTTGCGCTGCGATCGTCCATATATTCTTGTGGTCCGCATCAGCAATAACGGGAACCATTAAGCCTTGGTCCGTGTCTGTGGCGATCCCTATATTGTAATAATGCTTATATACAATCTCGTTCTTCTCATCATCGAGCGTTGCATTGATGATCGGGAACTGACGAGCTGCGGCCACGAGAGCCTTCACGACGAATGGCAGGTAAGTCAGCTTGATGCCCTTCTTCTCAGCGAGTGGCTTCATGCTTGTGCGGAACTCGACGAGTTTCGACACATCCACTTCGTCCATAACGGTTACATGCGGTGCTGTGTATACGGATTTAACCATAGCTGCAGCAATAACCTTGCGAACACCTTTTAACGGCACACGTTCCTCGGCGCGCTCAGAAGAGCTTGCATCAGTTGCAGCTGCAGGCTCCTCTGCCTTCACCGTAGCTTCAGGTGCTTCCTCGTTTGGTGGCGTCGCTTGTTCTGCCTGCGGTGCTGCTTTACCTGCTCCGTTCTTGAAGCCTAGCACATCTTCCTTGGTCACCTGACCATGACGCCCAGTGCCTGTGATCAGTGAGATATCTACTTCCTTCTCTCTGGACAGCTTCCGTACGCTTGGGGTGGCAAGTACACCGCTTGCCGATTTAGGCGCGTCTTTGGCTGTAGTTGCTACGGGTGCTGCTTTGGCTTCCGATGCCACAACAGGTGATGCAGCTGGGGATTGCGCTTTATTCTCCACTGGCTGCTCTGTCTCCGTAGGCTTTGCAGGCTCAGTTGCTACTGGCTCACCTGCTGCCTCCATATTGCCTGCGTCTTCTACTTCGAATACCGCAAGCACATCACCGACTACCGCAACCTTACCTTCTGGAGAGGCGATTTCCTTCAGAATACCTTTCACTGGAGATGGCAGCTCAACAACCGCTTTGTCGTTCTGCACCTCGATGATGATCTGATCCTCTTCAACCATATCACCTGGCTTTACATGCCACTTTACAATCTCACCTTCGTGCATACCTTCGCCGATATCATGCAGCTTTAATTCATATTTGCCCATCCATACTACCTCCTCGCAAGAAATTATTGGCGCACTACCAACCAAAAGTACCTCTATTTATAGAATCTTTACTCATTGTGTGCTGTAAGGTACCGAAGTGCCTTTATTTCTCTGTATCTGTGCTCATTGTGTGCAACAAGGTACCGAAGTGCCTTTATTTCTCTGAATCTGCGCTCATTGTGTGCAATAAGGTACCGAAGAGCCTTTATTTCTCTGTATCTGTGCTTTTTGTGTGCAATAAGGTACCGAAGAGCCTTTATTTCTCTGAATCTGCACTCATTGTGTGCAATAAGGTACCGAAGTACCTCTATTTTGATGAATCTGCGATCATTGTGTGCTGCAAGGTACTGAAGAGCCTCAATTCTAGAAATCAAGTACTTCATTAAGCGCTTTTATAATACGTGCAGGGTTCGGTACCCATTCATCTTCAACAGTTGGAAAAGAAAACAGGATGTCCGGAGAAGTGACTCTTAGAACAGGTGCTTCTAATCGTAGAATCGCCTTCTCATTAATCTGAGCGACAACCTCGGCTCCGACACCTGTTAGTCTTTGCGCTTCTTGTACGACAATGGCGCGACCTGTCTTCTCAACCGAGGCAATAATCGCGTCCACATCAAGCGGGCTTATTGTTCTTAAGTCGATCACTTCAATGTGAGCGCCTCGTGACTTCTCAATTTCTTCTGCTGCCTTCAGCGAAGTATGAACCATCGCCCCATAGGTGATGATCGTCGCATCAGTTCCTTCTCTCACCACATTGGCTTTGCCAAGTGGAACGGTATACTCACCTTCCGGCACCTCTGCTCGGAATGAACGGTATAGCTTCATGTGCTCCATGAAGAATACGGGGTCATTATCGCGAATCGCTGATATAAGTAAGCCTTTTGCATCGTATGGGTTAGACGGCATGACAACCTTCAACCCTGGGGTCTGCGCGAGCAGACCTTCTAGGTTATCGGTATGGAATTCAGCCGCCTTCACACCAACGCCAAAAGGTGATCGAAACGTAATCGGACTGTGGTATCGACCACCTGAACGAAATCTCATTCTCGCTGCCTGCCCACAAATCGAGTCTAGCGCTTCATAGATGAAGCCAATAAATTGGATTTCAGCAACTGGACGGTAACCCGTTAATCCAAGTCCAATTGCCAAACCGCCAATTCCGGACTCCGCTAAAGGTGTATCGAATACGCGATCCTCGCCAAATTCCTTCTGCAGTCCTTCTGTAGCTCGGAACACGCCACCATAATGTCCTACATCTTCACCGAATACGAGTACGTTCGGATCATTCTTCAGCTCTATGCGCATCGCGTCAGTAATCGCTTGAATCATTGTCATTTGAGCCATGATTATTTCTCCTCCCGTACACTAGTGAAATCCCGCTTTTGTTCCTCAGCTTGGGGTGTAGTGTGCTCGAAGACAGTATCCAATAAGCCGGGAATCGTCATCTTCAGGGTCTCATCCGCTTTCTTGACGGCTTCTGCAACCGCGATTTTGGCTTCTTCAATAACAGCTGCTTCTTCCTCTTCCGTCCACAAACCCTTTTTCTCCAAAAATTTACGATAACGGACTAACGGGTCTTGTTGCTCCCATTCTCCGGACTCTTCTTTTGTTCTATAGCGCGTAGGGTCATCCCCTGATAATGAATGTGGACCAAAGCGATAAGTAAGCGTCTCTACTAAGGTTGCTCCCTCTCCCGCTCTGCCACGCTCTACAGCATCAGATACCGCTTTATATACAGCCAATACATCCATCCCATCTACCTGAACACCGGTAATACCGGCGGCTACAGCTTTCTGGGCAATCGTACCCGCTGCAGTTTGATTCACTCTCTGGGTCGAGATGGCATATCCATTATTCTGTACGATGAATACAACTGGCAGCTTGAAAGTCCCAGCAAAATTCATACCTTCATAGAAATCGCCTTGTGATGATCCTCCATCACCTGTGTAAGTAATGACAACCTGTTTTTTGCCACGTTTCTTAAGTCCCATTGCCACACCTGATGCCTGAACAATCTGAGCACCAATAATAATCTGCGGCATCAACACATTCACATCTGCTGGTATCTGGCCACCATGCTGATGTCCCCGAGAATATAAGAACGTCTGGTACAGAGGCAATCCATGCCAGTAAATTTGTGGAATGTCGCGATAACCGGGAAGAATAAAATCGTCTTTGTTCAATGCGAATTGGCTGCCGATCATCGATGCTTCCTGACCCGATACTGGCGCATAGAATCCAAGTCGTCCTTGGCGACCAAGACTAACGGCCCGTTGATCCCAAATCCGAGTGAATACCATTCTCCTCATCAGTTCCTTGAGCTGTGAGTCATCAATCGCAGGCATCTCTTGCTCGTTAACCACATTACCTTCCATGTCTACAATCGACAGCGCCTCAATCTCATTCAAACTTGCATAATGCTTACTCATATCCTTCAACTCCATCTATAAATGATTTGGAAACATTCTAATTGATTAGATGACTGTTATATCATTTATCTTTCTCTGTTTCATAATTATACAATAATATTTTGCGTTATTAAAGGGTATATATAAATTTCTGTATATAACAGATTAATATTATTGTAATACAGATTGGGATTTCATTGACTGAATACGCATATTCACACAATTGATTCGGCTTTATAGTTTTACCAACGGGAGCAGATGCATTCATGATTTAAGTACTTACCACTAATAGAGCTTGTTTAAACTCTGGGAAGGCGCACCATCGAATACAGCTCGTTATCCATGCATTATCTTGTAATACGAATTAAGAAGAGCCATTCCACAGTAATTGAAGTCATGGTGTGTGACCACTCAAATCGTTTGGATTTAGTTTGGATTCGTGAAACTAAATCTTACCTAATGTGAGGCATGTCGGTTTTAGTTTCAATTTGCGCAACTAAACAGGGGGGCAGGCGTGGAAGTTCGTTCATACGTTGATTTAATTGCGCTTATCCTAACTAATGGCTTACATGTCGGCAATCACGACGATTTAGTTAAGCAAATCCGAGCTAATTAAAGTTAAAAAAAGAAAGCTTGTCAATCCACTACGAATCAAGTTTACTTGTTGAAGGGAGTTGTCGCGCAAGAAATGGATGGGGGAGTAATTTGTATGATCGGATTTGTGGTAAATCCAGCTTCGGGTAATGGACGCGGGCGTTATGTTTGGAGGCAACTCGAAGAGGTATTGCAAAATCGCGAAGTTCCTTACTTAGTCCGATTCACCACGGGACGACAAGACGCCGAGCAGTTCGCGATGGAGTGGGCTATTGATTCGAGTGAAGTTACTATTATTGTTGCGGTCGGCGGAGATGGGACTGTACATGAGGTTGCTAACGGATTATACCGAGTTAAGGCGGTTGCTCAAGCTACTTCGGTAACTTCAGTTAACTCTGCTACTTCTGCTACTTCTGCAAATCCAGCACTTCTCAATAAACCTCTAGGCCACATTCCTGCTGGTTCGGGCAATGATTATGCCCGCGGACACCAAATTCCATTACAGCCTTTACTCGCACTTGAGGTTATACTTTCCCGAACCCTTAACATTCGTTGTATTGATCTGATCAAGATGAATGATCGAATCGCAGTGAATTCGATTGGAGTTGGGTTTGATGGACGAATTGCTCGTGTAACGAACGAGGCCAGCTATAAGAAGCTGTTCAATCAATTAAAACTCGGCAGGCTCTCCTATGTTCTATCCTTGGTTCGCGTCCTTCTCACTTATCGAACGTGTTCCGCAACCTTGGCCATAGATGGCAAGCGGTCTTCAGCGAGTAAGGTTTGGTTTATCGCAACAGCGAATATACCCTTCTACGGTGGCGGGATGAAGATTTGTCCCCAAGCTGATCCTGAGTCTGGACAAGCTGAGATATGCATCGTCAGTTCTATTCATCGTATAGAACTTCTTCGTGTATTCCCCAAAGTGTACAAAGGGACACATATTCACCATAAAGCTATCTCCTTCTACCAAGGTCGAATCATAGAAATCGATGCCGAACGCCCTCTGGATATCCATATGGACGGCGAAATGGCAGGCACATCCCCCGTTACATTAGAGGTGCTACCTGCCATATTGAGCATTATCGTCTCTCAGGTAGTAATAAAACAATATGATGTGGTCAGGATCTCCAAAGGTGACTCTGAAATAGGAATTATTAAAGGACAAGTCGGAACCATATTGGAAGTTCACAACGACTATCACTTTGAGGTGGAAATTTGTGATAGTGATGGATTCACACTTTTCTTAGGTACATTATCAAGAGATTGTTTAGAGCCAATATAAACAATGTAGGGGGTTCTCATCTTAATCACCAAGCTCTTGCCGTTTCAAAGCCAATACAGCAGCCATCAATATAGCAATGATCATCATAAAAGTCACACCCATACTGAGCAGGAACCCCTCACCAGTCGCACCATTCACGAGTAAACTCGAGGTGTGATGCGTAAGCCTAGCGGGACTCCACAGCATCCATCGCTCGAATACGCCTGTTAGAACCGAGACACTTACAGCAATCAATACAGTAACGAACGCTACAGCACTATTCCCCCGCAACAGCGTACTCATCAGAACAAGTATGGTAATCACAAAGATGAGCCAAAACCCATATACCAACACTCCACTCATCAAATGACCTACATTCACATGATCAAATAATAGCTCCGTGTAATACCAACCTGCTAAGCAGCCTAATAACAAAGAGCTAATCGTCAATGTAACGAGTCCTGCCCACTTAGCTGTTATGAAGGTTGCATGTGGTACAGGACGAACTAAGATCAAGCCAATCGACCGACTTTGCTTCTCCCCAGCTACGATAGCCATACCCGCCAGCACCAATATCAATATACCCATTGTGCTATATTGACTGACGACCTCAGCCATAACCTGCGCGCCCGTTGGTAGCGGTATCTCAATGACAGCCCCCTCTGGCAAACCACCTGCACGCTCAAGGATTTGCGGAAGATAATAGGTTGTCACCGGTTGCATAATACCTAGCAGAATGAATACTAGCGGAACCCACAGCCACTTAAAACTACGCCACATTTCTAACATTTCTTTGTTATACATGACGATCCATTGTCGCATTAAGCTTGCACCGCCTTCATGAATATATCCTCCAGCGATAATTCAGCGACCTCTAGCTTGCGAATCGGGATATCCATATCTGCTATGAGCTTTATTAATGCCAGCCGCCCCTGTGTCAGATCCGTAACTTGCAGCTCAGCATACTCGCCATTGCCTATCACGCTCTCAACACCTTCTAGAGCAGTGAAGCTCGGCAGCCATATGTCCAAGGAAGTCTCGCCACGCAAGCGAATAATCGGTTGTCGATATTGTTCCATCACGGAACTCATGCTTCCTGCTACCACAATCTGACCTCCGTTCATGATCAGCAGATCATCACTAATCTCCTCAGCGTCCGGCAGAACATGAGTGGAGAACAGAATCGTCGTCTCCTGCTTGATATCACGCATCATATCCAGTACCTCGCGACGCCCAATCGGATCCAGTGCGGACACAGGCTCATCCAGTATGACCAGCTTCGGGTTATGCATCATCGCTTGGGCTAGTCCTAATCGTTGCCTCATGCCACCCGAATAGCCGCCGATCTTTCGTCTTGCAGCATCCGCAAGTCCGACTCTCGATAACATGGCAATTGCTCGATTCTGAGCAGCCTTCTTACTCATTAACGATAGCTGTCCCACGTACACTAAGTATTCAACGCCCGTCATCCAGTTGTAGAACACCGGATATTGAGGGAGATAGCCAATGAGCTTGCGGATGTCTTCTCCTTGCGCTACTCCCGCGAAACGAATCGAGCCTCCGCTCGGCGTGAGGAGACCGGAGAGCATGCGGAGTGTAGTTGTTTTGCCAGCGCCATTTGGTCCGAGTAATGTCATACAACGACCTTCCTCGATGCTGAAGGTAATATTCTTGACTGCTTGAGTGGTACCAAAAACCTTCGTGAGCTGCCGAACCTCTAAGAGCGCCACCTTAATTCTGCCTCCTGCCAATAACGAAGTAGAGAACAGGCCCCAATAAATTGACGAACACAATCACTAAGATCCACAACCATTTAGGTCCATTGGTCGCTTCTTCGCGGATACACGATATGAGCGCTACGATCATCAGGATAAATTGGAGCACGAGAATTGGCGCAATAATCGCCCACGGTATGTCATTAAGTATATTTTCCATTCGAGATCACCCTTTCTTCCTTCTAACTACAATCCAATAAATAATAAATGGCAGCGGCGCCTGAATACAGCCCCATATTCCCCAGAACCAAGCGTTTGCTTCCCGCTTTCTCGCATCGAGGAACAGCCAGGTTCCCTGCACCAACAATATAATAACAACCGCAATCACAATGAGAATTACAGCAAAGAGAGGAAGTCCATCAACGTCCCGCATCATGGGTGCGTCACCCTCTTCCTTACTTTGAACGCCCAGAACAAGGGGAAACCGAACAAGGCGCCTACTTGTGCCGCGACAAAGGCAATTGGCAATTGGGTAAAGCTAAGCAGTCCTAAGATCCATACAACAGTAGCAACAATCCAGAAAATAGTCAGTTCACGCCTCAGCTTCTTGCGCTGTATGTGCCGTTCTTCCACGATCAACCGCTCCCATACATGAACATCGGTAACCGAAGGTGTCACCCAAGCATCCAATTGTTCCAATCCTCGATGTAGATCTTGCTCCCAACGTTCCATATCTTGCCAATTCCGTTCGCGTTGTCGTTTTCGCAAGTGATCGATATGAATGCGCGTTGCGATCGTAATAAGCCATGAGGAAAATTTGGATTTATCATGATAAAGTTTAATCTTATGTATACATTTCAACATCGTCTCTTGAGCTAAGTCCTCAGCCCATTGGGGATCGAAGGTGATCTTAATTAAATATCTCAGCACATAAGGGTAATGCTCCTGAAGTAATCGGGCTAGAGCAGCCGTATCGCCTTGTTGCGCAAGCTTAATCGTCGCCTGTTCCTCCATTCACACAATCCTCCCTCTCGATAAACAATCTAATTTGGACTTCAGCTATAATACGATTAGCCTAGGCAAAAAGTTCAGTACCCACGCAACAGTATTTTATCCTACTTATTACTTGTCCTATGAATCCCTTAAAGCATACAATAAGTAACAATAGATCTATGTTGGGAAGGCGGAAAACCTATGAACAACAGTCAGAAGCGCGTGCTCATTGTCAGTGGAGGTCGCTTAGGCTCTTGGGTGCTTGATACAATCAAACCAGATGATATTCTAATCGGTGCAGACCGCGGCGCATGGTTCCTCATTCAGCAGGGCTATCGTCCGGACTTAAGCGTAGGTGACTTCGATTCGGTGACTGAGCAAGAGAAGACCATCATTCAGATGAACTCGAGTGAATTCTTATCCTGTGATGCTATTCTTAAAGACGAATCCGACACGGAGCTCGCCTTTCTACACGCGATGAATATGAAGCCCGCAGAAATCGTTCTGTTCGGTGCACTTGGTACCCGATTCGATCATTCTCTGGCCAATGTCCACCTACTACGTAAAGCAATTGCGCTCGGCATAGCCTGTTGTATCGTTGATGAATTCAATATTATTCATGCCACAGATCGCTCCCTTGAGGTTGCCGCAGTGGAAGGATTCACCCATATATCCCTGCTGCCGCTCACCCTTGAAGTATCCGGCGTAACGCTCACCGGCTTTCAATACCCTTTGCATGAAGCTACACTCATTATGGGTCAATCACTAGCGATCAGCAATGTACTATCTGCCACAATAGGCCATGTGCAAGTCAGTACTGGTTTATTGTTAGTTATTCAGAGTAGAGATGAATAGGGTGAACCAAGTGAAATCCGCTTGAGATTCGGTTATACTTTATAAGCAAGTGTGAAATGGATTCGCAGATCATATTGACAGAAACGGGTGACTTTAATCAATGAAAAACGAATATCCACAGGGCGATTCAAGATTCATCTACAGTCCGGCAGATGGTTCGAACAAGCCTTTTCGGGTGCTGCTGTATTATAAATATGTGGCAATTGGGGATGTTGAGGAGTTTGCCAGTGCGCATCTTGCTTTCTGCAAGGAAGTTGGACTCAAGGGTCGAATCCTCGTTGCGCATGAGGGAATTAACGGAACTGTATCTGGAACAATCGAGCAGACAAACCAATATATCTCTTACATGCATAATCATCCATTATTCTTAGATCTTGTGTTCAAGATTGACGATGCGGAAGAGCATGCCTTTCAGAAAATATTCGTTCGTCCAAGAAAGGAATTAGTCACATTCCGACTCGAAGACGATGTTGATCCGAATGAAATAACGGGTACCCATCTGAAGCCCAAGCAATTCTATGAGATGCTGCAGCAAGAAGATGTCATCGTATTAGATGGACGGAATGATTATGAATACGATATCGGTCACTTCCGCAATGCGATACGCCCCGAGGTCGAATCGTTCCGCGAGTTTCCAGAATGGATTAGAGAGAACATGCAAGACTTCAAGGACAGGCCTATATTGACTTATTGCACAGGTGGGATTCGATGCGAGAAGCTGTCTGGCTTTCTGCTGAAGGAGGGCTTCTCGAATGTGTACCAGCTTGACGGTGGGATTGTAACCTACAGTAAGGATACTGAGGTTAAAGGGCAGCTTTTCGACGGTAAGATGTATGTATTCGACGAACGCATCTCTGTCCCCGTCAATCAGGTCGAGCCTGTAGTCGTTGGCACCTGTTATCATTGCGGCACAGCAGAGGATCGCTACATCAATTGCGCGAATGACTTCTGCCACAAGCAGCACATATGCTGCTCATCTTGTGAAGTGAAGTATAACCTCTTCTGTTCGACAAAGTGTGAGGAGTTCTGGATGAACCGTTCAGAGGGATAAGATAAGTTCGCATAGAAAAGAACCTGGTATATACCAAGCTCTTTTCAAGTACGGTGATATCACACTAGGTGTGTGATGGATGGCGCTAGGGCCCTTCAGTAAATTAAGTATAACATATTGAGTGCTCATACTCAATATCAAGTAACGCGCTACGGATTACGCAGAGGATTCTTTCACATACTGATGAATGTGTCGCTTTACTCGCTCATACAAGTCGGGGTCCCCTTATTCACCAAAGCTAATGCTTGGTGGATAACATCTCTTTCAAAGGTTAGATTCCCTATTTCAGCTTCCAAGGCTCGTTTATCGGTTTCAAGTTGTACACTTGAATTGGGCAGGTTGTTGAGAGTTTGTTTATACATTTCTAATTTCATACTATCAACATTAATACCAACCAAACCCCTTCTTCTTCAAATTTCTATAATATGACATTACATTGCAATGTTTAATACGTTTTGTCAACAACTACATAGCAAATAAAATAATAAAATAATTGGGAGTTAATACACGTGTAATACTAGTTCTTTAACTCCTAAAAATCATCATTATTGGATGTGCTTATAAAAACGGACTCGTGCTTCGCTTTCAATTGACGCCAGCGACGCTCGATTTCTTTCTCGAATTCTTGGAGTGAAGCCTATTCTAGGCTCCATGGTCTAAATAATTGCGAATGTGCAACTATTCCATAAATATCTTACTTCCAACTTAATATTGTTGTAATCATACAATTAAATCTTGATCCCTATAATTAATCCATGGTATTGCGAACATTTAATTGCACTATGTTACTATTCCCCCCAACCACTCTACATTGGCACCGAATAGTTGTACATATGCGCTATTTGTTCGACATACTCCGCTACATTTCTGTCTTTGTTGGCACCTTATCGCCTCCATCTGCAGCAAAGGCAGAAAAACTTGAAAGAAGCATAGCTATAAAATATTTGCAAGTACATTTCTCATTTAGGGACCCCCATTATACATATTGATAAAAACAAAGCATTCGGTATCTTTATCTAACTTCAGACGATTATCCAAGAAAAATAGTTACAACGAATTACTACTTTCCGCAGCAGTTGACAAACAAAAGATGAGTAACACAAAGCTTGATATCACTTTGCATTACTCATCCATATTTCAGCGAACTCGTATTATTTCATTCATGCTCCTATAGTAACGGATTCTCGTGCTTCGCTTTCAATCGACGCCAGCGACGCTCGATTTCTTTCTCGAATTCTTGGAGAATACCCGCATTCTCAGGTTTCGTAAGATGCTTCGTCTTACCCATCGTCTTCAGCCAATCTGAAGCTGGAACACGTTTGCCCTTTTCCTCTGGATCGTGAGTAATGGTCGTTACACCTTGCTCGATCTCATAGAGTGGGAAGAAGCAGCAATCTACCGCATCACCAATAATCGTTTGACCATCTTTATCCTCGGATAGCCAGTTCAATGGACAAGCAATCAGAATCTTGCCATATACCAGGCCAACATTCTGAGCATACCATTGTGCCTTGGCACCTTTCTTTAGCAAATCCTGTGGATGAGCTTCAGAACCAGTGAATACATAGGAGATATTCGTGGCAGCCATAATCTGTGCTGTATCCTTGTGATGGAATACTTTACCGACTTGATGTGTACCTATATTGGATGTAGATGTACGGTGACCCATCGGCGTTGAATAGGACTGTTGCGCACCTGTGTTCATATATCCTTCATTATCGTACTCGACAATGATCATCTTGTGATTACGTAGTGCAGCACCAATCGCTGGTCCCATACCAATATCCATACCGCCATCACCAGTAATCATAACGAAGGTAAAGTCATCCTTCAGACCGTATTGATCCAGCTCTCCGCGACGCTTACGCTCCCAGAACATCTCAACAACACCGGAAAGTGTAGCAGCACCATTCTGGAACAGGTTATGAATATACGTCGCTTTGTGCGCTGAGTAAGGATAGCCTGTTGTAACAACCATCGCACAGCCTGTGTGATACAAGGCAATGATGTCGCCTTCGATTCCCTTGAAGAATATCTCTAGACCAGAGAAAATTCCACAGCCCGGACAAGCACCATGACCAGAAGCAAGACGCTTTGGTTTCTTCATCAATTGACGCATAGGAGGAACGCGAACGCTCAACATCCCTGTTTCTTCATCAGGAGTTACCTTGATTAAGCCAGACACTAAATCTTCGTATTTCATAGGGTTAAGAACGCGCTCTGGAGCCTTTTCTTTATCGCCCTTCGTAATTCCGTGATAATCGAACGCTTTCTCGACCCTGCCTTTCTCAATTGCATCTAGTGCGAATTGGAACAAGGCATGACCATCTTCGGCATAGAAATCCTTACCACCAAGTCCATAAACACGACTAACAACTTTCGTTGTGCTATTACCATACGTATGAAGAGCTGCTTTAATCTCATTCGTCATGTTACCGCCATGTGCGCCGAATGAATCAGCGCGGTCGCCAATCGTAATCGCCTTTACATTCTTCAATGCTTCAGCAATTTCCTTCTGTGGGAATGGGCGAATCATATTCGGTGCAAGCGATCCCGCTTTGATGCCCTTCAGTCGAAGCTCATCTACAACGTCTCTAATAATCTCAGAAGCAGAGTTCATCAAGAATACAACAACTTCTGCATCTTCCATACGATACAAATCCAGAATCGGATAATCCCGACCTGTTAATACTTCATATTCCTTACGAATGCGATCGAACACTTCACCAGCACGATACATAGCTTGGGATTGCTGATAGCAGTTATTAATATAGTCCGGTTCGTTCATATAAGGACCAACCGTTATCGGGTTGTTACGATCGAGTACATGTTGGTATTCAGCAGGTGTAGCACCTACAAATGCATGCACATCCTCACGAGTAGCCATTGTCATAACACGGCGCTTCTGGTGAGAAGTGAAATATCCATCTTGAGCTACCATGACCGGTAGTCTAACTTCTGGATCTTCAGCAAGCTTAATAGCCATGATGTTCATATCATACACAGCTTGCGGATCACGACACATCAGAATCGGCCAGCCTGTGTTCAATGCGTAATACAAATCGGAATGATCTCCGTGAATATCCAATGGACCGGATACAGCACGACAGACGAGATTTAACACCATAGGGAAACGAGTTCCCGATTGTACAGGCATCTGCTCAAGCATATACAAGTAACCATTTGAGCTTGTTGCATTGAATACGCGCCCGCCCGCTGCCGAAGCACCGTAGCAAATTCCTGCGGAACCATGCTCGCCATCAGCAGGAATCAAGACGATATCATGCTTGCCGCTTGCTTTCATTAAATCAAGAAACTGAGCGACCTCTGTAGAAGGAGATATAGGGAAATACCCCATAACGTGATAGTTGATTTGGTGTGCGGCGTAGGCTGCCATTTCGTTACCCGATTCATAAACCATCCGTTGTTCAACGGTGCCTGTGCTTATTTCGTCTTTAATCTCAATTGACATATAGGAGACCCCTTTCGTTCGAAATTAGTTAGTAACAAAATCCCATTTATGCGGAACACGATGCTCGTCGGCGTAACCGTCTTTCTCCCTTGCATCCGATAAGGCTTCTGTTGGACAGGCCACAACACATTTCAGGCAGCCCTTACAATATTGATAATCGATACCTTGAAGGAACATCTGTGGACGACCCTTCTTATCCTCTTGCTCTTCCCATACGAAGCAGAAATCCGGACAAGCCGTGTCGCACGCTGCACAGTGAATACATTTGTCTTCATGAAAATGTGGCATCATACCCGAACGCGAGATACTGATATCCTTCAGTACACTATTACCTGGATTGGTAATGATACCGCCCATTGGCTGAGTTTCATATCCCAGTGTTGGAATATCCCAACGCTTGAATTCTGGCATGCTCACACCATCAGCTAATTCAAAGGTTTGGAACTTGACCTCATTATAGCCACGGTCGAAAGTGCGAATTGCCGGTGCAACAGCGGCTGGGTACTTCTTACCTAACGATTTCTGAATAATATCATACATAATTTGTTTATCTAAAAAGTCACAAAGACGGAACAAGCCGCCCATCATAGCCATATTCGCACGATTATTCTCTTCTAAGGCGATTTCCATCGCATCAACAACAGCAATCGTACCACCAACCAGCTTCAGCTTATCCTTCAGTTGCTCTGGTGTCTTGCTGGAATTCACTAGAATAATACTATCTGCATAAGTACCACTAACTACGTTCACAGTCTTATACAGGTTTTCATGAAAAATACCAACCACATGCGGTCGTTCAACTGGCGTGGTGTCTCTGATATTCGTACCTGGTTCGCAGAAACGAATATGAGCTTTAACCGGTGAACCTTTCTTCTCAGAACCATAGGATGAGAAGCTAACGCCATTCAAACCAGCGCCGATAACTCCGGCCTCTGCTAGCATCTTACCTGCTAGGTTCGCACCTAGTCCTCCTATAGCTTCAAGACGAATCTCAAAGAATCCAAGTTCATTAACCTTTGGGAGTGTTGTCATTTAATAACCCCTTTCCGCTTGTATCAACGTAAATATTTCGTCACAATTTACACATAGTTCAATAATAACAGCATGCAAATAGTATTACAACAACTTCCTGAAAAATAGCAAACTTACCTATTCATGCTACAATGCAGCTGTTATGTTCGTTATATAACAGACTTAACACTATTGTATAACAGTTTTCCCGCTGGCCCTTTTCTATAATAATCATTCATAGGAATAGCTTTTTTCTCCGATATATCGTATATACCCCATGGACAAAAGGAGTGATCTTCGTGCGGATTGAAAGCTCGGAATTATTCATGAAGAGTGAACATACCTACGTTAGAGAGCTTGTCGGGCAAGAAATTTAAATTTATTCTTCCTCGTATGAACAAGACTGAAGCAAATAATATCAAGCTTGATCCTAACCTGAACCAGTCTCAGCCCCAACCATTAGGCTGGGGGTTTGCTTACGACCGACATGAGACTTACAGTGAATTTGAACATACCTCTTTCGAGGCGCAAGGCATCATAAGAACTGCGGACTCGTGAAATCGAACTTAATCTCAACATAAGTATGACGCGTAGCTTTACTTCAGAAACTAATCTTAACATCCGAACCGGCGATGCCTTGAAGGATCCGCTTGTACTAAATTTCGGTAATACTAACGTTGCCCTAACAGCGACCAAGTATGCCTTCGATCTTGATTCAGATGGACAAGAAGACCAAATATCATTCGCGAATAATCAAAGTGGATTCTTAGCGCTAGATTTAAACGAGGATGGCATGATCAATAATGGCTCCGAACTGTTCGGAGCATTGACTGGAGATGGGTACGATTCAACAAATCGATCTATCCATATAATCCTTCTACAAATGATATGGTTATTGAACTGATATCGCCTTCTTATTTACTTGTATTTATTCTTATTCTTATTCTGATAATAAGAATCCAACTGTTGTTTGAGAATAAACGAGCGCAAGGGATTAACAATCTGATTGGGGAATTCTACAAACTTAGTTCCGAAGTATTGGAATTGATCAGCGTCCTCAACACGGACAATCTCGACCGTACAGGAGAATTCGAACTGTAATTGGATACTCATCTGTAACTTAATTTTCGGCTTTAATTCATCGTTCCTAGGGAATAGAAGCCCTATTCCGCCCATGCTAATATTATCAACTTTACAGTTCGGATCTGACATGAGCAATGGTATAGCAACATCACCCTCATCCAGCACTCCTGATATGGTCGCTGACGCATTAACCATGACTCTGGGGAATTGTCGTGCTTCACCAAATTTGTTACTAATTTCTCGAGAGTTGAGGATCATAATACTTTCCGTACCTTTGGCAATGACCGTGGACTGAAATACGAGAATACCAACAGGTGAGTAAATCGTGATTTTAACCGCTTCACCTAGCCTAAACTTACCGTGCTCGTCCAATTCAACTTCTACAACGTCACCTTCAGCAAAAGTCAGAAGACCTGTGGCAACATAGTGCTGCTTCTCAACAACGGTTCGACATTGTAATAGTACATCCGGGTAACGTGCTTTTGAATGATCTACCTCATAACGCCCACTTTGACTTTTCAATCCACCATCAAACATGAATTCCCCCCTATCAAATGGTATGGAAGGTAATAACTCTCTTTCAAGACTATTATAGAACCACTTGGAAGTTTCCTCAATCATTGTTTTCACCTACGATAAATATATCCAGAGGAAGCAATTCCCTCTGGATCGTGAATTGTTCTTAATCGAGTTCGTTATCGACCATCCAACAATCGTCCTAGTCCGCCCAGTACGCTGCCTTCTTCCTTGCGACCAGCATTCCCTGAAGCAGATACAATCCGATCAGCTAACCGACTGAATGGTAGGGACTGGATCCAAACCTTGCCAGGACCGCTTAAGCGAGCGAAGAATAAACCTTCGCCACCGAATATTGCCGTCTTAATTCCCTTAACAAACTCGATATCATAGTCAACATCTTGCGTCATCGCGACCAGACAGCCAGTATCTACGCGCAGAATTTCACCTGGCTGAAGCACACGCTCGCAAATCGCGCCACCTGCATGGACGAACGCTAATCCATCACCTTCTAGCTTCTGCATGATGAAGCCTTCTCCACCGAACAGACCCGCTCCTAGCTTCCTCTGAAAGGCGATACTGACGGATACACCCTTGGCCGCGCATAAGAAGGAATCCTTCTGACAGATGAGCTGGCCTTGTAATTCACTCAAGTCCATCGGGATGATTCTCCCTGGATAAGGAGATGCGAAGGACACACGTCGCTTACCCTGACCCTTATTCGTGAACACGGTCATGAACAAGCTTTCTCCAGTCAACAATCGTTTGCCTGCTCCCATGAGCTTGCCCATCATCCCTTGGTTAGGGTTAGTGCCATCTCCGAATATGGTTTCCATCGATATCGAGTCATCCATCATCATCATGTTGCCGGCCTCAGCTACCACACTCTCGTTCGGATCCAATTCGATATCGACGAACTGCATCTCTTCGCCCACAATCTCATAATCAATCTGATGTGCGTTCAATCGGGTCAACCTCCTTCATATTGTGTATATTAATATAATAAGTGATACTTGTATTGAATTCCAACCTTATCTTCGATTGGAGGAACTCCAATGTTCAAACGATTTACGAGCTTCCTACAGGATATATATGGTCGCGTCCAAGATGATGAAGTGCCCGCACTCGGCGCTCAATTAACCTACTATCTGATCCTCTCCTTCTTCCCTTTCGTCATCTTCCTGATTACACTCAGTGCATACACTCCGCTCAGCCAAGAGGATATTCTAGCTGATCTCATTTCAGTGATGCCTACTGCTGTTGGCCCATTGGTCGGTGATCTGTTCAAGGAGATTATACAAGAGCGGAGCGGAGCCCTATTATCCATCGGGATGATAGCAGCCATCTGGACGGCATCGAGTGGAATGATGGCAATGATCAGGGCGTTGAATAAGGCTTATGACGTGCCCGAGCGTCGCGCTTATTGGAAGGTCAAAGTGATATCGATTATATACACATTGTGTCTGTCCCTGCTCATATGTCTTGCGTTCGTATTGCTCGTATTCGGACATATAATTGGACAATATACATTCGGCATACTAGAAATCCCTGATTCATTCGAATTGTTATGGGGACCCCTCAAGAATATATTAACACTGATTATCATGTGTATGATCTTCTCTTTGTTATATTATACGGCTCCAAACCGAAATATTCGCTACTATGACGCATTACCTGGGGCGCTGTTCACTACGGTTGGCTGGGTTGTGATCTCTTTATCTTTTTCCTATTATGTCAATCACTTTAACAGCTATACGAGGACGTACGGCAGTCTTGGTGGGATTATCATCTTACTGGTCTGGCTATATCTCAGCAGTATTCTTATTCTACTCGGCGGGGAAATTAATGCTTCTCTTACATGCAGCAGAGAGGGCAAAGAAAAAACCGAAGGTAAATCCTTCGGCTTTCGCTGGCCTTTCTCGCGCGCTACAAAGAGCTGATGATGGTGACATTCAATTCTTTGCGCATATCTAGCTCGTAAGGTGAATGAGCTTCCTTCCCATCCGATTCGCGCAAAATTCGCAGGACCGGCCGTTGAATACTGCCTGCATGATTGGCCGATACAACCCCGATCTGTCCAGAGCTGAGCATGACGGTCGTGGAAACTGGATATATACATATATGCTGGCAGAATAAACGGACAAGATCCAAATCGAACATACTATTACCGGAAGCAAATAACAGCTCAATCGCATCGTTCGGCTTGAAGCGATTACGATAAGGTCGATTAGAGGTTAAGGCATCGAACACATCTGCGATCGCTACGATCTGGGCGTATTCGTGAATCTCATTCGCCTTTAATTCGCGGGGATAACCGAGCCCATCGTATCGCTCATGGTGCTGATAGGCGCAATGAGCGGATAATAACGAGATATCGAAACGACCACGCAGTAGGTCGAAGCCTTTCTCCGTGTGTGTTCTCATGACAGCTCTCTCGGCCTCGTTCAGTGTCCCTTTCTTGTTCCATACCTCAGCGGGAATTTGTGTCATACCGATATCGAATAATAAAGCCCCAACACCAAGCTCTTCCATCTGTTGCCGATTATACCCCTTAGACAACCCTAGAATGCCAGCTAATATAGCCACATTCACGCTATGGTGAAATAGATAACCTTCTGTCGTATGCAGGTTCGTCAGATTGATCATAACGTTCTTCTTGTGGCTTAAATCAGCTAGGATTGAACTGAATATGTTACGGAATGTTGAGCCGATATCTCGATCAATGGATCTGCCTTTTGTTACCGTAATATCTATTAAGTCCGTCATTGTCTTATGAACTGCAGTGACAGCTTCCTTACGTGTCTCATCCTGGATCACATCTTCTGGTATAATGTCCAATGTATGTGTATCCTCGACATACACGCGATCAATACCCAAATTACGTAATCGCTCAACAAACTTTGCATTTAGCTTAAGTCCCACACCAATAAGCACATTACCATTTGCTAGAAGAATCGGTTTCCCGACAATATCTCCATCTACAATTGAATCAATATGTTTAAGTCTCATCCGATCTTCCACCACCTAGTTATCTATACATGTTATTTTACGCTCCTCTCGTTCTTGACGTCAACAACGCTTGTTCACATCTGAATAATAATTGTCGCAGAAGGCAGTGTGTTAGAGCACTTCGGTTTTGTGATTCCATCTATTGTTAATCCAAGTAATGAAGAACGAGATAACTCCTAGAGCAAATAAAATAATTACTTTATAAATCGTATCTTCACCTGCAAGGTCGAAGAACAAGGTTTTGCCGGTAACCAACAGAAGGACGATGGATCCGAATATACGGAAAACCCGTTGTCTCGAATATGCACCCCAGAGGAATAATAACAAGGCATATATACCCCAAGTCATGGATAACGTCATCTGATAGTCAAAGAAATTCGGCACTGCATACTCTTCGAACAAATTCTCCACCTGCACGGTAAGCAAACCACCAACAATCAGATGGCTTACTACAGCATTCATGCTGGTAAACCATAGGGTTCCTCGCTCTTTGAGACTATTAAAAATGACATGTGTCGAGTAATAGAAGCCAATCCCTGCGAGCAGGATCCATGCAAGTGCCCCCGAATTTAAGAATGGGATATAGGTACCGAACCATTCACCGCGAGGCGTATCCCATGTCACGATAAACCAATACAAGACGATGACTAACCAAACTGCATAAGAAGCGAACTTGAACAGTTCTAATGTTGTTAAGCGGCCAATAATGAACAGCACCACGATGACAGCAGCCCAAATATAAACATTAATCAGCGGTTTACTTTCCCAGCCCTGACCGAACTGTGCAGCAGCGATAAGGAAGAGGAACACGCCGCCCGAAAGCTTAGTCCATACCGCCAAGGTTAATTGTCCTGTCAGTTGATATACGATGAAGGCCATAATGATGAACAGCAATCCCATAGCCGCAAGTGGTGCAGCAACGGAGATCACACCATCCAATATAGACACGGACCATGTACCGAACAGCAATGCATTGACTAACCCTAAATATAAGTTTAGCCCATTAAAGCTTCGCTCTTTCCAAGATGAGAGCATGAATGCAACTACATAGAAGCCGAATGCGGTAACCGCATAACGATATGGCATGCTCCATATTCCTTCAATTGCAGGATCATAATGAAAGTAATACACGATATACAGTAACCATGTGCCAATAAAGCCGATCAATCTTAGCTCAAGCCAGCTTTTGCGAACACTGATGTAGTAGAATGCCGCATTAATGACGAGCATATAGAGGAATAGAGTGAATACTTGGTCAGTTTCGGGGCGCAACACCAAGGGAGCAGCAAGAGCACCAATCAGCCCTATGTTCATTAGTAATCGCGCATTCCCTTGATACGCATAGGTCGTGAAAGCTGCCGTAACCGCTAGCATCGAGATGAATACGGTCATCGAATCCCAAAGCCCATAATAAATCCCGGCAAAAGAGAACGTTGTGTACAGCAGCGCCATACCCAGCCCAGCGAACATCTCTCCGATCAGCTTATGTCCTTTATACTTATCCAATGTAATTCCTAATACGGAGAAGCCGGTCGCGAATATTAAGCCAATCGCAATAATCACGGCATCCGTGATCCAACCAAGGCCTATCGTATACTTAAACAAATAAATAAATGCAGCTAACATCAGTAGTATGCCTAGAAGTGAAGTCCATTGCTTGCGTAAAAAGTCACTCATTCGAATACGCCTCCAAGACATGAATTTAAGACCAACCATTATCACCATATTTGTGACCAGGTCTTAAACATATATTCATATAATTCCATGCCAAAGAATAGTACTAACTTTTCCTAGTACCCCCTGGATAATAATTAAATTGAGACTAAATTAGGCGGTAAATTTACTATATAATCGGTTACTTTAGGTGCTCGGAGCCCGTTGGATAGTAAATATACTATATAATCAGCTACTTTGGGTGCTCGGAGCCCGTTGGATAGTAAATATACTATATAATCAGCTACTTTGGGTGCTCGGACCTCGATTGGGTGGTAAATTTACTACTTACCTATTAAGCGTCATCCTGTTTGTCCAATATACCTACTTCTCTGACCTTCTCCGCGGCTTCACGGCTGCTTCCGACACCAAGCTTGCGCAGGATGTGGCCAACATGGATCTTGATCGTATGAATGGAGACTACGAATGTCTTCGCAATCTCTGGTTGTGTGTACCCTTTGTCGATCAGCTTGAGTACCTCTAACTCGGTAGGTGTGATGAGATTCTTGATTTCCTTGATCTTCACATCCTTCTCCATCCGCTTCAGACGTCGAAATTCCTCACGCATGCGCTCGGCAACTGCCTCATTAATCGGTGAACGATGGAGGTAGGCTGCGCGAATCGCAGCGGGTATGGTTGTATATTCGGATTTAATATGATAATCCACAGCCCCCGCTTGGAACGCCTCGAAGATCAGTTCCTTCTCTTCCATTGAGGTTAGCATAATGACCCTAACCGAGGTCGAGGCAGTCATCTGTGCGGTAAGCCAGATGCCCTCCATGCTGCTCGCCAGCATAATATCCATCAGAACAACATCCAGCTCATGGTCAGCTAGTGCAGCTAATGCCTCATCACCTGTAGCCGCCGTAGCAACCACTTGAATGTCTGGTTGTTTCGATATAAATGCGGTTAACCCCCGCAGCCAATCTTTATCATCCTCGACAATGAGTAAACGAATTTGATCCACGCCCATACCTCCGAGTCATATTAGGGACCGTTTGGAAAGTCACCGATCAGCACTTTTTTTGCGTAAATGTAATCTATTCCTGCTATACGATCCGTGGAAGCCGAAATGTCACTGTCGTTCCTTGTGCCACCTTACTCATCATATCCAATGTTCCATTATGTTTTTTTGTGACCTGATAACTGTAAGCTAATCCAAGCCCATAATTGTTGTTGCGACCCGCTTTGGTTGTATAGAAGGGTTCCATCACTAACGCAAGCTCTTTATGATCGATGCCCATGCCATTGTCGATAATATTGAGCTCCAGATGCTTCTTTGTCTGGCGAATATTAACCTTAAGTAAACCACCTGTCGGCATCGCTTCTACTGCATTCGCGACCACGTTGGTAATCGCTTCTCCTAATTGGATTGGATCCCCTCGAAGAAGGGTGCTTGGGCAATAGCTCTTCTCAATCGTAATCCCTTGACCGGTCATCCTCGGCTCCAAGCCCTTCAACACCTGATCTACAATCTGTGCCAGCTCGATATCCTCTGTCCGCAGCATCAAATCCTGTGTTTGCTCATGAACTCGACGAATCATCTCTTGAATATGGCGTGCCGAAGCCATAATGACCTCGATGTCCTCCGCTAACTCCTGCTGCTCCGTCCTAATCGCATATTCCTTCATTTTCTCACAGAAAAGCGTCATCTTACCGACATCGTTCTTAATTCCATGATTAAGAATGGCCGTACCTGAGGTGATTGCACGCAAGGTGGAGTCCAATTGCCGTTTCTGGATCAGCACGCGAATGCCCATAAAACCATAATTAAATATAGTAATTAGAAATATGATGAATGCAAAAGCAACAATGACCGTGTTATATTTCCACATCTGAATGTGTCCAAAGCTCGGAAGAACATAGTTCATCACGGTGACGAACAGTGCGGCTGGCAGCACCGCAAGGCTGGTCATCCAGTGAATGTGCCGAGCTGTGCGCGTCCATTCCTTCCGACCCAACACGAACACAGTACCTACAGTCATATAAGGGATGACCCACCAGATGATCGCACGGAAGTGAACCGGATATTCCTCGGTATATGTTGGGGTGAACCAAAGGGACACGAGTGCAGGAATAATGAGCAGGAAGGGAACGGCTGTACGCCATATGCCTGTCATTCTCAAGCGGCGATAATATAAGCCGAACATCAGGAATGTATAAGGCAGACCATAATAGCATGTCAAGGAAGCCGTTATTCGAATTTGGGATAAGGGCTGATTCCATGCACTACTCGTATGCTGCTCTAACATATAGGGCATAAGTTGTTGCCCCACAACTACGGCAAGCGCACCGGCGCCACCGCAGAATACGAAACCACTCAACCAGCGAGTTGTAACATTCTTCGCATCCAGAATAAGAAGGAGACTAGTAATCCCCCACAGAATAATTAAGACGAACAGCATAGCTAAACTCCTTCAGTATCTAATTGAGCAAGCAATTGTAGTATATCATATCCAACACCAAACTAGACTAAGGTCTAGTTTGAACTAGTTCTTAAGCTACTTTTGCTTTTTACTCTTATTGGTTATTATGTAGGAATACGATTATAAATTGGGAGGACTTTCCATGGGCAACAAACCGATCGTCAGTTTGCGCAATGTCACGAAGCGAATTGGCGGAAAGGTAATTATCGACAAGCTAAGCTTCGATGTACCAAGAGGAGAAATCTTCGGGTTTCTAGGACCTAATGGTGCTGGTAAAACTACAACAATCCGCATGATGGTCGGACTTATGTCCATAACCGAGGGCGAGATCTACATTGATGGCAACAATACGAAGACCGAGTTCGAGAAAGCCATTCGTCATGTCGGGGCAATCGTCGAGAACCCCGAGCTTTACAAATATTTAAGCGGCTATAATAACTTAGTTCATTATGCACGCATGATACCCGGAATTACGAAGCACCGAATTGATGAGGTAGTCAAGCTGGTCAAGCTGGAAAATCGGATTAACGACAAAGTTAGCAAATACTCACTAGGTATGCGGCAACGACTTGGTGTAGCACAGGCCATTCTTCATAAACCGTCGCTATTAATTCTCGATGAACCTACTAATGGGCTAGATCCTGCTGGAATTCGTGAGCTACGTGATTACCTGCGTTATCTGACGAAGGAAGAAGGCATCACCGTCATTGTATCAAGTCATCTATTATCTGAGATGGAGCTTATGTGTGACCGCGTTGCGATCATTCAACAAGGTAAGCTTGTAGACATCAAACTGATTCAGGATTTCACAGGTCGTAACGATACAACCCAGACTTATCTCATTGAAGTGGATGCAGCAGAACATGCATGGAGCGTTATTCAGGAGATGGATACCGTATCTCATATCAACAGCAAATCAGAAGGATTGGAAATTTCGACAGATCGCGAGCAAATTCCGGACATCATCTCACGATTGGTACAGGCCAATATTCGTATATATGGTATCACTATCCAACACCAAACACTCGAAGAACGATTCTTGCAAATGACGGGGAGTGAGCAAATTGGTTAATTTAATTCAGAATGAGAATATGAAAATATATCGCAGAATCCGCACCTGGATTATGGCTATATTGTTAGTCTTTATTGTTATCGCAGCTAGTCTGATCTCGTTCTTCGTTGAGAACGGACAAGAGATGAAAGCAGGGGAGTGGCGTACACAGCTAGAGCAACAGCAAACCGACTACAAGACTCAATTGGCACAACCTGAGCTTAATAAACAATACGAGATAGTACTCACTAAGGATCTCGCCTTAGTCGAATATCAGCTAGAAAATAGTATACCTCCATTGGATGCTACAATGTGGGGGCCCATTAATGGTCTGACTGGACTTGTCTTCCTTATTACATTGTTCGTCGTTATTGTTGCTGGAGATAGCTTAGCGGGTGAATTCTCAACAGGAACGATTAAGCTGCTGCTCATCCGCCCCGCATCCCGATTGAAGATTATGCTGTCCAAGTATTTCGCACTTATCATATTCGGCCTCTTCTTATTGCTCGTTCTATTCGTTTCATCCTTCCTGATCAACGGAGCTCTGTATGGATTTTCAGGCTGGAGCCAGTCCTACTTAAATGTGAATGCAGAAGGAATTATTCAAGAAGAGAGTACATTGATCCATCTGTGGCAAACATACTTCCTAGGATCTGTAGCAACCGTCATGTATGTCACTCTGGCCTTTATGATCTCCGCTGTATTCAGAAGCAGTGCCATGGCGATTGGGATTTCCATATTCGCCATGTTCGCTGGCTTGGGCGTAACGGCTATTTTTCAACAATATCCATGGAGCAAATATTCAATATTCGCCAACATTGACTTAACCCAGCATATTAATGGATCTCCATTCAGGGATGAGATGACGATGGGTTTCTCTGTCGGCACACTTATTGTCTACTTTGTAATATTCAATGTATTATCTTGGGCTGTATTCACTCGAAGAGATGTCGCTGCCTAGGTAACCAACTCACAACTATGTTTAACAGCCTTAGTCCGCAACTCAATTGGACTAAGGCTGTTTCATTTCTTATTCATGAATAAACCTGCAAATGCATCATGCAGCCCTCTCGCGCCAAACCGCGACCGAATATTCTCAGTCGTATCGTCCAGTTCGATTCGACCGTTATTCATGAACACCGCATGATCCGCCAACACCTCAGCGATCTGAAGCTGGTGTGTAGAGAAAATGACGGTGTGCCCTTCCTCCTTCACCGAACGGATCAATTGGATAAAGCTGTTCATCCAGAACGGATCCAAGCCATTCGTCGGCTCATCAAGCACCAAAACCGGCGGCTTAGCCAGCATCGCTTGGGCGAACAACACACGTTGCCGCATACCTTTGGAGAGAGACGATACCGGCTTCCTGCCCGTATCTGCCAAACCCACAACATCAAGCACCTCATCCGCGCGCTTAGCAGGCAAACCACGTAAGGACGCCCAGAATTGCAATGTCTCCCTCGCGGTCAAGCCATTGCTGAATCGATAATCGTCCGGCATATAACCGATCAATCCCGCGTATTCTCTTCGATGGCCCTTCCATTCCAAACCCTTAATTCGAATCGTTCCTTTCGTAGGTTGCATAATGCCCACAAGCAGGCGGAGTAGTGTGCTTTTCCCAGCTCCATTGGCACCGCACAGCGCTAACACCTCTCCTTGCTTCACTGACAAATTGACTTGATCCACTATGGTTTGTTTATTCAACAATTTCAGAACATCGCTCATCTCGACAATAGGTTCATTCACTTGGAACGCCCCCGTTCCCACATGAAATTGGTGAAGCTAATCGCCGTTCCGACCCAGAGCGTACATAGCAGCAAGAAAGATATAGTGCCTAGCGGACGTTTAATCCAGTCTACCCACTGATAGTACTCCGGCCCAAGCACGGATCCACCACCTAATTTAACAATAATGAATAATCGCACCAATTCGGCTGGATTGAGTATGGTAAAGCCAACAACAGCAAGCTTGATCCAGAGATAGGGTAGCAGTCCGAGTCCGGCCATCAAGAGCGCAGGCCATCCGATAATCGCAAAAAACCATACCGCAACCGCGATCGTGAGCGCTTGCCAACGATTGCGGGCGATTGTGCCGATTCCAAGGGCAACAGCAAGGAATAATAAGACGAGGCCAACGGAAAAGGCAAAGAACAATCCGAATGTAGTGACTTCAAATCCCCTACCTCCAATTGCTCCGATCAATCCCGTGAGTCCGAAGCCAAAAGCTATGATGGTTATCAAAACAATGGCCATGCCTATAAATTTGCCGGAGATGAACGCGAATGTGCTAATCGGATAAGTGGATAATAGCTCCCAGCTTCCTTCTTCCTTCTCTGCTGTGAGTGAGAAGGAGCCTAGCAGCAAAGTCATTAATGGCAGGAGATACAAAATCAAATTCAACATCGAGCCGGTTAAACCAGAGTAACCCTCTACAACATTCTGCGCCTGTATGAGCAGCAATGTGAGACTAAATATACTGAAAAGACCTAAGAAGGAGTAAGCCCATGGATTGCGGAAGCCAATCTTCACCTCGCGTAACGCAACATGAAGGACAAGCATTACGAATGTTTATCCAATGCCTTATACTCTTCATGAGCTTTCTCTTCGTGATTCCCCATTGGCATATGCATATTGTCCTTGTTTCTAAGCCACGTGTGAGAAGACAAGTCAGACCAGCTCATGAGATCACCTACGCCCTGCTCACCTATAAATTGCTCAGCTGATTGCTTGTCCTTAAAAGAAATAATCCCGTACGCCATCGGTGACTTGAAGGAAGGATCGTATGCATAATACGCTTTGTCCGCATGTATCCATTCTCTAGTTTCTTGATCACGCACAAATTCGTTTATGATCTCGTCTGTGCCATTTTTCTTCTTCCACTCATTCATACAGCCCAAATCGTCGAACTTATACACCTTTCCTTCCTCTGTAATCAATTGCGTTGCAAAGCCGTCATCGTTTACCTGCATGTTGCAAATATCACATTTGTCCACTGCTTCATTCACCGCAACTGCTTCATACTTTTTCTCTCCGCACCCGACTAAGAGGACAGTTACCAGACTAAATGCAATCATCATCCTTACATATTTACTTTTCATGATCGTCTTACCCCCAAATAGAATATTGTCGTGATTGCCACCATAAGCATGAATACTCCCATAATTCCCGTACCTGCGTCAGCATGACTAGACAGCTCGTCTTGAATATCCGCAGGCGGTTCCATTAACGAACTATGGTCTGTCATCCATTGTTGCCGATCAGATTGAAACATCTCTTGCAGGAAAATCATTCCTGGTGATTGAAAAAACAGTTGAAACGCCGGACGAGCCTTAACTATCGTTTGAAAAAAGGGGTTAATTGCGTTTGTTATCTCGCTTCTTCCATCTCCATTCAGATCAATTCCGCGAAATGAATCCCAGAAGTTACCGTCCACATTATTGTTGGCACTTGACCTTGCTTCCGCTTCAATTACATTCCCACTGAATAGATTATCACTTAGATGATTGGTACTCGCCTCGATTAATTGGATGCCGATGAAATTCTGCTTAACTTGATTGTGCATGATCATATTATCTGAAGATAATTCGATATAAAATCCAACTCGGTTGCCTTCCACTTTGTTATCGTAAAAATGTGACGAATGCGCATCAAACAGCAGGATGCCCTGTGAGTTTACACTCTCGTTCTGCTTATAAAAGTAATTGTTAGCGACCTCCACGTCTCGGACGGCCATCACCATTGCACCTGTAATATTGAATGAACCGACGTTGTTTCGGATGATCGTGCCGTCCGTGTACATGCAGTGCACCCCGTACCGGGACCGGTAAATTTGATTGTCCTCCACGAGATTACGATCACTGCTTTCCAAATATATTCCGTCATGCAAATCCGAGATGGTATTGCCGAACAAGCGATTGTCATGTGATTCAAACAAATCAATTCCGTTACGTTTAGCGGACAGTTTCGCATCACGAGTCACCGCAGACTCCCAAACAATCTCCGAATTTAGAATCTCATTAAAACTTGCATCATCAAGCCGAATGCCGTATGAAGCGGTTCGAATGTTCAAGTTTTCAATCACAACGTGATCTGCTTCTATAAGAATGGATGCGGACTCCTTCGCAGATATATCGACAATCGATAGCCCCTTTATATGAACGCTGTCCGCTGTTATCCGGATTGCCGGGTCCTTGCTCTTGTTTACAAGGTTCACGTCACCGTCTACTACAATCGTCAAGGGCTTATTGATCACAAGCGGCCCCTCATAACTACCTGTCGGAATGACAATCGTCTCTTCTGGCATGGCATCATCAATCATGACTTGCAGGTCCGAGGGCGATTGACCTGATACGTGATAACCAGGCAACAGTAAATTGATCAGGAAGATTATGCTTACAAATAAGCCGAGCATGCGTGAGAAGCTCATAATACTTCCATTCGTTTCAGCTTAGTAATATGCTCGCCATCTAGATAATAATGAAGATAGACGTCATAGGTATCCGGTCGCGGAAATACAAACAATAATGAGTAAACTCCTGCTCCCTCCTCATGACTACCACTCAGATTTGATTTCCCGTCAATGATGATGTCAAATTTCATATCTGCACCCTTCTTATCAGGTATCCCTGTCATCTGGGCGATCAACTTCACTTCTACCCCAGCTTTAACAGGAGATGGATCTGCTGAAAGAATCGCATCCACTTCAGCCGGATCCCAAGTCGTGTTCTCTCCACTTGAGCAAGCGGTGAGCAAGAATACTAAGACCAAGACTACATAAATTGTCTTCATGTTAATTCGCATTGCTATCACACCCATTCGATTCTATTCTATCCCAAATATTAATAAGCTAACAAAAGAAGAATAGGCTAATTCGTGACAATAATTTGGTCGATTTATGACAAAAAGACACGGAGATGTATAACGCTCTCCATGTCTATGTGTCGTGCAATATTAAGCGCACAATATATTATGTGCGAGCATCAAACGAGCTCTTCAATGATACGATCCGATTGAATACTAAGCGTTGATTCGTAGAATTTTTCGGGTCTACGTTGAAGTAACCATGGCGGAAAAATTGGAATTTATCCTGCGCGACGGAGTCCTTGAGCGTTGGCTCTACAAACCCTTCAATGATCTCAATGGAGTTCGGGTTAATATGCTCGAGGAAGGAGTCACCATCCTCTTTCTCTGCATCCATAATCAAGGGCTCGTACAAGCGGAATTCCGCAGGAAGTGCAAGTTGTGCGTCGACCCAATGGATCGTTCCCTTCACCTTGCGGCCTGTAAAGCCAGAGCCGCTCTTCGTCTCTGGATCGTACGTGCAATGAAGTTCGATAACATTGCCCTGATCATCCTTGATAAACTCATTACATTTGATAAAGTAGGCATTCTTTAAACGTACTTCGTTGCCCGGGAACAGACGGAAATACTTATTGGGAGGTTCTTCCATAAAGTCGTCCTGCTCAATATAAATTTCGCGGGAGAATGGAATGAGCCGATTGCCCATCTCGGGATTCTCCGAATTGTTCTCCGCCTCTAGCTGCTCCGTCTGCCCTTCTGGATAGTTCGTAATAACGACCTTCAGCGGCTTTAAGACAGCCATTGTTCGCAGTGCCTTTAGCTTCAAATCTTCGCGGATAAAGTGCTCGAGCAATCGCTCGTCCACGGTGCTATTGCTCTTCGCGACACCAATTTCTCTTGCGAAAGCGCGAATCGATTCCGGCGTGAAGCCCTTGCGCCGTAAACCGGATATCGTCGGCATCCGCGGGTCGTCCCAGCCGTCCACGATGTGTTCATCGACGAGCTGTTTAAATAATCTTTTGCTCATAACCGTATTCGTCATGTTCAATCTAGCAAATTCATATTGCTTCGGCTGATGCTCGGTCTCACATTCGGCAATAACCCAATCATAGAATGGCCGTTGATCCTCAAACTCCAATGTACAGATCGAGTGGGTTACACCCTCTATCGCATCCTCAAGCGGATGGGCGTAAGTATACATCGGATAAATGCACCACTTATCCCCCGTTCTGTGGTGAGTCGTATGGGATATACGATACAAGACAGGATCACGCAAGTTGATATTCGGAGAGCTCATGTCAATCTTGGCGCGCAGTACCTTCTCCCCATCCTTGAACTCACCTTGACGCATCCGACTGAACAGATCAAGATTGTCCTCCACCGAACGGTTCCGATATGGACTGTCTGTACCTGGCTGAGTTAATGTCCCACGCGTCTCTCTCATCTGATCAGCAGTAAGTTCGCATACATAAGCCTTACCTTTACGAATGAGCAACTCGGCACGGTCGTACATATATTCGAAATAGTCTGAGGCGAAGAACAGATTGTCCCACTCGAAGCCTAACCAACGAACATCCTCCTGAATGGACTCGACAAACTCGGTGTCTTCCTTCTCCGGATTCGTATCGTCGAAGCGTAGATTAGTTTTACCGTTAAATTCATCAGCAAGCTCGAAGTTTAGACAAATCGACTTCGCATGGCCAATATGCAAATAACCGTTCGGCTCTGGGGGGAATCTCGTTACAATATCCTTCACTTTACCAGCTTTAAGATCCTCAATAACAATGTTACGTATAAAATGAGATGAAGGTACTTTCGTTTCCAATTCAAATCAGCCCTTTATAAGGATTAGAAATCTTTGTTCACCAGTATACACCAAATGCATGATCATTATAAGAAAAACTCCGATCGGTTCGTAAGAAAGCTTCCTATTCGACGACTTTTTCTTGTTGCTTGGGTGAGAGCTCAATCTTAGCTTTACCTAAGAAGAACACGCAGATTAAAGCGAGCCCACTAATGATTAAACCAACAACGAATAAATATGCGATAGAATCTGCCAGTGCCGAAGTCGCCTTCTGCAACACATCCGAGGTTAAATTGGTTCGAATCATAGGATCTAATAAATCCCTTGGATTCGGAAACTGCGCTCGAATTGCTGGATCTGAGAATGATTCGTCGATGTGCTCCGTGAAATTTGTTTTCTGGAATGCACCGAGAATGGTTACACCCAGAGCAGAACCAATTGTTCTAGAGAAGGCGATGAGGGATACAGCAGCACCCTTATGCTCATTGCCAATTCCGTGCAGTGTAGATACGTTCAGTACAGAGAAATTCATTCCGATGCCCAGACCAACGAATACCATATAAACCGTAACGGTCCATCTCGGTGTATCCACGGTCATTGTACTTAAAAGGAACATGGAACCAATTAGAATGATCGTGGAGACAATCATGATCGAACGATATGATGTCTTATTAATGAACATCCCACCCAGCATACTACTGACTACTACACCCAGCATCATCGGTGTCAATGTCTGTCCAGCCGCACTCGCTGATTCTCCATACACACCTTGAACGAATAATGGGATAAAGGTGGCTCCTGTAACCATAATTGCTCCATAGAAGAAACTCACAGTCTGACTAGCCGAGAATACCCTATTCTTGAATAAACTAAGCTCGACCATCGGATTAGCTACCTTCGTTTCTACCCATAAGAAGGCGATAAGGAATACGACGAAGATGATGAATAGACCGATAATTTGCGCGGAAAGCCAAGCATATGTATTCGACCCGCCAAATTCAATAGCGAACATCAAACCTAGTATAGCGATGATGAAGAACGATATACCGGTCCAGTCGATTTGTTGCTTCCTCTTATGCAAGTTTTCGTGATAAGCCGTATAAATTAAGACGAAGGAAACAATACCCAGTGGTAAGTTAATATAGAATACCCAACGCCAATCGATGTAATCCGTGAAGAACGCACCGAGAAGTGGTCCGAACACACTAGATAGACCGAATACGGCTCCGAACAAGCCATTCATCTTGCCCCTTTTCTCTGGAGGGAAGATATCGAAGATGATCGCAAAGGTGATCGGCATTAGAGCTCCTGCCCCAATCCCTTGAATCGATCGGAAGATAATCAACTGTGCCATCGATGTGGATATTCCGCAGAGGATTGAACCTATTAGGAATACAGCGAGACCTAGCAAGAAAAATCGTTTGCGTCCATAAATATCGGAGAGCTTACCGAATATCGGAGTCGCCACTACAGAAGCGATCATATAGGCTGAGAATACCCAGACGAACAATTCGAATCCACCGAGTTCCTTAACAACGGTTGGCATTGCAGTAGCAACAATGGTCTGATCCAATGCCGCTACGAACATACCCAGCAATAATCCGATAACTGCTGGCGTAGTCTTTGAAATTTTGTGATCCATTGAACACCTCTTTTATGTATGGTAAGAATAACTATAATCGCTATTATATATCAGGCATTCAAGTTATCCAAGTAGTCCAATCATTGTCCAGAAGGGAATACTTGCGAATACAATCACGATAACGGCTCCACAATATAAGAATGCTAACTTGCGCCCTTGACGATGAGTAAAGCCCTTCTCATTCGACGAATAATACGCCGCCAAGTAGACTTCAGATTGATAGGGAACGATGAAAGGATCTGCCGATAACAGCACAATGAATATGAGAATCCAAGGATCGATGCCTAAGCTCTGGAATAGAGGAAGTAAGGCTACAATAAGTAGAATAATGGCCGGTGTTGAGTAAATAAAGAAGCACAGTATGTAAATGAACAGGATCAGCACAGGAAGGAATACATAGGGCGAGAATGTGAATGGACTTAAGCCTACCAATAAGCTATCTGAGAACCAAGCAGCAACACCTAGCTCAGAGGCTACCTTAGAGAAGCCAATCGCAATGCCCAGATGCAGCAGCACCGTGAAATCGACCAAGCTGCGAATTGCATTCTTATCCAACACTTTGTTGATGATTAAGAAGGCGATACCACAGAGCATAATCCACACGCCGGATACCTGATGAATCGGCTGGAGGATCTGCATCACAATGACGAAAACTAGGGTCAGGATTAACACCTTCTCCGATTTCGTCAATCTCCCAAGTGTGCCTAACTGCTGGTGTATGAGTTCATTGGATAGTCGACTTTTGACCGGTTCGGGTTTATACAGATATAGAATACCCATGATCATGAGCACTGAGAATAGAAGGAAGGCGGGCAATGCATACCAAGCCCAAGCTAAGAACGATATATGATAACCAGGTACAAGTCCTAGCGCTAGAAAGTTGCCAAGACCGGATGTGAGTAAGAAGGGTGTTGCATATCCGAAGAAAATAAAGCCAGATAACACCAACCCTGCGGATCCCTTGCTGCGATCATGGAATCCAAGCGATTCCGTTATACTCATGGAGATTGGCGTGGATAAGACAACCTTGGTCATACCTGAAGGAATAATTGGATTCAAGGCTAGACCGGCCACTGACAACCCAAGCAACTGCCCCCGATAGCTCTTAGGGAATATACGCAGCAAATGAAGGGACACTCTATACATGAGTCCCGAGGTTGTTATCGCTGCACCCAGGAGCAGTGCGAATATGATATACAGCCACACCGCATTCGAGAATCCCGATAAGGCAATCGGTGGTTCAACAAGTCCGAATAACACCCAGCTCATGCACATGAGTAGAGATACTAAGTAATCAGGGATAATATTGACCATCCATAGGACAACCGCAGACAACGTAATCCCGATGAATATCATCCCGTCTCGATCTAGGCCAGCGAATGGTGGGGATAAGTAGAAGAACGTGAGTGCAGCTAACACAAACGCCAAACACCATATAGAAGTCCACTTCTCATTGCGAATGAATGAATGGGCTGCTCCAAGCTGCTTCAGGTTTTTCGTGCTCTCGTAATTCAATTTGGCAAGGGCAAAAGCACGTTTGCGATGCTCAGGATCAGCACCAGTGGACAAATTCTGCTGTGATACAGCGACCTGACTTGCACTCATCAGAAACTGATAATATTCCAAAGCTTTCTGCTCGAAGCCGAGTTTATCACAGAAGGCGATCATATACTCATATAGCTTGATCTTCACCTGCGGGGAAATTTCACCATCATTTCGCTGAATCATCTCTTCCACCCGTGAAAATCCTTGATAAGGGCTAACCTGTAGCTTCGCATCTAGGTAGAAGAATAACACCTTCGTCTGCTCTGTGGAGAATAATACCTCATTGGGACATATATCTAACAAATCCGTATTAAATTTCAATTGATCCGCATCCTCTACCACTACCAAACGACTATTAATGAGGAAACAGGCTTCGTTCCATAACTGATGCTGTAGCAATAAAGCTACGGCCTCGTCCATCAGCTCATTCTGCATGTAAAGATCGACGAATGTTAATACGAAGTGCTCCAGCTCCATGCTATCGACCTCTGCAGCAGCTGTTTGCTTCAACGTTTCCAGAGAGCTTGAATTCACGATTAGATGCTGCTCATCTATCGTATACAACTGTTTCATATTCTCTTGCTCTGCGAATTTCTGTTCAAGAGATTCAATCCCACAATAATCCTCTATATAAGGAAAATACGGCTTAGGCAAATCGTATGCTAATAAGAAAATGTTCCTCAGCTCTTGTGGCAGCCTCTCGAGTGCATCCATAGCCAGATTCTGTTGTACATTCTTATATTCAATTAACGCATCGTTCGTCTTGAGTAGGCGATTGCTCAGTAATCGAGTGAAGTAATTAGCAATCGACGCGTGCTCATTAATTAATTGATCGAATACATCCTGACGAATGATGTAAAGCTCCAAGTCGGTCATCGCCATGACGGTCGCTGATCTAGGCTGGCCAAGCAGAAGATTGATCTCCCCGAAGGTTTCGCCTTCTTCGATCTCACCTACAGATTGATTGCCTTGAGACGATTGTGCGAATACCTCAACGCGACCTTTGGCGAGTACATACATACAATCACCGGGGTCATTCTGCATGAAGACGAAGCTATGCTGTGGAAGCTGCATTCTCTCCATCTTGCCTAGAAGTCTCGCTTGTTCTATTGTGGTTAAACCTTTGAATAACTGAATGCTAGCCATCGATTCTCCCATCTACTTCTACCTTTATCGATCGTATCCTCTTGGGATGATCATACAACATCTTGTATAGATTTGTAAGCTAGATTTCAGCTCAACGTTAGTCTGGTCATGTACTTTTTTTATCGTCTTTAGAGTTGTATCTTTTTTACTCAGCCAGAGCTTGGGTTCGTATGTAACTGCTATTCTAAGAATGATTAAGTTCCTTCTTTCTTTACTACGCTATTGACATTTGCTTATATTTGGCTGTATTATGTGGTGTATACACCACATAATATCGTTTTTTAGAAAAATTCTTAGCTTTTCACTTTCCATCGCAATGAAACACTTGTATATTTGTTAATTGTATGATACCATACGGTGTATACACCGTATGGTACGATACTTATTACCTTGACAGGGGGATCTAATGGGACGCCCAAATCGGTTTCAAATTATGGAATTATACAAAAATGATATTATAGCAGCAATTAAAACGAAGGGGTTACTTTTATCTAACGCAGATATTAATTCTACGTTTTTTTTGTATAAAAAAGAATGGAGATTACCGGAAGCAACCACAGTTAATGATTTTTTAGATTTTTTAATTAAACAAAAAAAAATAATTAAAGTCATACATTTGAAATCCGAAAAAAGGTCAATAATTCGCTATCATCTAAAAACCATTATTATTTCTCCTCAGGAACTGGCTATAGCACTTTATCCCAATATTTACCTGAGTCATTATTCAGCCGCTACGATTCATGACCTCACTGATGAAATTGTAAAATCAATATATGTAAATAAAGAACAATTGGAGAAAAAAGAAGGAAGAGTTTCGGAACTAATCCAAAAAAATATAGATGAGGCTTTTTCAAAGCCGATGAGGCAAACTAACCAATACTTTGATTACAATGAACAACGTATCTACGTATTAAATGGAAAGTTCGCGAATTACTTAGGTGTTATTGAGCATAACGGCATTCGAGTAACAAACCTAGAACGGACTTTAATTGATATCACAGTAAGACCTGAATATTGTGGTGGGGTGCGTGAGGTACTGAACATATACGAAAGAGCCAAAGGAGATGTATCTGTAAATAAAATCAAAGCTTATTTACAGAAACTAAATTATTTGTATCCGTATCATCAGGCCATTGGATTCTACTTAGAGAGAGCAGGTTACAAAGACTCTGTTTTGAAATTAATCGAAACCATTCCGATCAAATATAATTTTTATTTAACATACAATATTCAAAAAAAGGAATATTCGGATAGGTGGCATTTATATGTTCCGGAAAACTTGTAATTCTTGACGGGAAAGAATTATCAGGCAACATCTGTAAGTTCTATCAATTTCTTTTCTGTAAGCAAATTAATCACATATGAAAAATAGAAATCAAATCCTTTAAATTGACGTTTGTTCATTACACTATCTCTTAATTTATATTCATCCTGGTTATGGAATTCATATGTATCTTTTATTTTGGAAATTAGATCAAGCGGGACTTTTTTTGCCTTAAAACATTCCTTCAAATGTCTTAATGTTTCCAAATCCTCAAAATTTATTTCTGTTACATCCGGATGTTCTAGAATAGTATAGATATCATAAAAGTCCCTGGGCCTTGGTCTACCAAATTGTTCATCTTTTCCAATGTATTCAAGATATTCCCCCATTTGCTGACAAATGGCTCTTATTTTTTCCAGAATAATGAGCGTGGGCGAATAAATCGGGACGGTAAACCCTTCTAAATCTACAGTTGTTGTGTCACCACAATACTCAAATCTGCCAAAGTCAATTTTAATGTTTTTCTTTTCTGAGTTAACTGGGATTGACTTGGCTGCCAATTTGATAGGATTACCTTTGTATTCATCATATTTATTTATTTCTATAATCTTAAAGTTAACTTCATAGCCACCCCAAAAGTCTTCAGTAGTTGGAATTGCTTTTTTTGGCTTTACTTTTAAATGAACATCAAATACTTGATAATTGAATTCAGTAAAGGTTCTCGTCAATACAGTTTGTAGTTTTAACTGTATTTGTTCGTTATCAATTAATCCAATTTCCGAGAAGTCTTGTCTCATAGAAAGGTCTATGTCCACTGAAGAACGCGAGTTAAAACCATAAGCCAGTTCTAAAGCATTACCACCCTTTAGTACTAGTGTATCCATAAGGTCATCATCTGAGAAAAGTGCAATAACAGTTAAAGTTCTAATCTTTTTTAGCTCGTCTAAGCTAAGAATCACTAAATAACCCCCCATTTGTTAGTTAATATATTCCAACTTATCATAAAATCTAGTAGTTTGGAAAGAGGTGAAGGTTAGAAGAGTATGAATAGATTAGTAATGATGGCATAATCTATTGTCATCTTTGGTATTCAGGTCAATCTCATGTATAGTTGGTATCACAAGGACTAGAGAGTCATTCAAGAAAGGTGGAATCTCGAATGGGTGAATACAGTAATTTCAATAAGCAAAATAAGCTAAAGGAACTTAGTAAGGAGCAATTTGAGGTAACCCAGAATGAAGGAACAGAGCGACCTTTTCACAATGAGTATTGGGATCTCAAGGAGGAAGGAATTTACGTAGATGTTGTCTCGGGAGAGCCTCTATTCAGCTCCCACGACAAATTCGACTCCGGTACAGGATGGCCCAGCTACACGAAACCGTTGAATAGCAATAATATCACCTTAATCGAGGATCGGAGCCTGTTCGCGGTGCGTACGGAAGTGCGCAGTAAACGTGCTGACTCTCACCTAGGTCATGTGTTCAATGATGGACCTAAGTCTGCGGGAGGCTTACGATATTGTATGAATTCTGCATCGATGCTCTTTATACCGAAAGCTGAGCTTAAGGCCAAAGGCTACGAGCAATATATAAGCTTGTTTGAATAGAAGATGAATGGGGGAGTTGCTCTATTGGCACCTCTCCTTCTTTACATACCTAAGACAACGGAGAATTCATAATGGAGTTTGAATGGATTCAGATTGTAATTGCCCTAATAGCTTCCGTATTGATTGGATTTTCGAAGGCTGGATTTCCGAGCGCAGGCATCTTCGTTATCGTCCTGATGGCATCGATTTTCCCCACCAAGGAGTCAACCGGTATCGTCCTACCCATGCTAATTACCGCGGACATTATTGCCGTTATTTATTATAGGAAAACGGTTATCTGGAAGCATCTGATTTCACTCATCCCTTGGGTACTCATTGGTATAGTGCTTGGCTTCACCACCATGGTCGGTAACGCAGCGGGAGCGATCATGGCCATATACTTGTTCTCCAAAGGGTCGAATAAACAAGACTTCATTGGCACGAATGCGTGGTTCTTCCTTTCAGTTAACCTTATCAAGGTTCCCTTTAGTGTCGGATTAGGGCTTATAACCCCTCAATCCTTATGGTTTAACTCTTGGATGGTGCCTACCATTGTCGTGGGTGCATTTCTCGGAATCCGAATACTCCCGTTAATTCCTCAGAAGTATTTTCAATTGATTATCCTTATGTTCGCTGCTCTCGGGGGTATTCGATTAATTTTCTGGTGAAACTACTTGGATGCTTATATTCGTAACATAATCGATTTAAAGATTGGGTAATCGGATTGAATTGCTATTAAAGATCGTTCACTAATGAACTAAGAGCGGAAATGCACCTATTTCAGTGGTGAGAAGGTAAAAAATGATATTAGGTGCAGAAATGCACTTAGATCGGGAGAATAAGGAAAGTTGAGTAGAATTAGGTGCAGAAAATCCCTTAATTTGTGAGCCGATTAGTTGAACAGCTAGCTTGAGGAGTAAACTGGGAATTAATTTCTTGAAAAGCAAGCAAGAAGCATGCGTGAATAACTCACGCATGCTTCTTACTTGCTCCCTACACCCAGGATCGAACCATGAGTGGGAGATCAAATGGATGTGCAAACTCTGGATGATGAGGTCGAATACGCACGGTATAATGTGAAGCATGGCTCAGATTATCCGGGATGGTTCCGCGATATTCTAGGTCATCGTTAGTAGCGCCGTGGTGAAATTCCAGTGGTACCACAACTGGAGTCCACTTGCCCTCCCGCTCCTCGTGATAGATCGCTTCTACCTTCACATGATAGGCTGGGATGGCACCCATATGAATGACGGCGCCAATGGTCTTCATCCCATTGCCTAGATGCTCGACTTGATCGTTAATCCAGACGAATCGTACCAAATGCCAGTGCTCTGAGATATTCGCTTTATAATCAGCAAATCGGAGTGCAATCTCCGCTTCATTGCTATTAAATCGATCAAATCGTTCAGCTGTAGGGACATAATAATGATTCGTATAATCTTGTACCATTCGATCCGTATTGTACACGGGAGCTAGCGATTGGATCGAATTCTTCATGCGGCCTACCCACTGTTCGGACAGACCATTATGCTGATTATAATACATCGGAACGATCTGATTCTCTAATGTATCGTAGAGCGAAATCGTATTCTCATGCTCCTGTACATCCGCCGGTGCATTATAATTCGAGGTGATTTCCCAGCCGTTCTCGCCGTTATACCCTTCCTCCCACCAGCCATCGAGCACGCTGAAGTTAATAACGCCGTTGAAGGCCGCCTTCATACCGCTCGTTCCACTGGCTTCGAGAGGACGCTTTGGGTTATTCAGCCACACATCGACACCTTGCACGAGTGAACGGGCGAGCTTGATATCATAATTTTCTAGTATGACAATTTTCCCCTTGAACTGCTCTTGCTGAGAAATCTGATAGATTTCCCGTATGAGCTCTTGCCCGGGATGATCGGCAGGATGCGACTTGCCCGCGAACACGAACTGCACCGGTCGCACAGGGTCATTGACCATCCTACTAAGCCGATCGAGATCACTGAATATCATCGTAGAACGCTTATACGTGGCGAATCGACGAGCAAATCCGATCGTCAGTACCTTCGGATCCAGGAACGACTGAACCTCTTGAATACGATCATCCGATTCCCCATTGCGTCTGCGTTGTAGCTCGATATTAGCTCGGGCATGGTCAATTAGCTTTCCCTTCAAGTTCATATGTTCATTCCATAGTAATTCGTTCGGTAATTGATCCAATGCTTTCCAGACTTCGGGATCGGTTTGACTCAGCTGCCAATTGTCAGGCAGATAGCTTGAGAACAGGTCCTTCAATTCCTTGGAAATCCAAGTTTTCAGATGGACACCATTCGTAATCGACTCGATGGGCACTTCATCTAGTAGCATACTCCCATGAAAGCCGTGGAACATTTCCCGGGAAACATGGCCGTGTAACTTGCTCACACCATTACGATAAACCGATGTGTTCAAGCCTAGGAACGTCATATTATATTGATCCTTCTCGGGGTCATGAACAAACTTAATGATCCGATCTCGCTCGGCTTCCATCTTACTGAGCAATGGACCCATATGATACTCAAAGGTACTCATTGGGAACACATCATGCCCTGCAGGAACAGGTGTATGCGTTGTGAAGATCGTGCTCGAGCGAATTAATTCGAGTGCATTCGGGTAGCGAATCCCCTGATGAATATATTCTCTTAGACGTTCCAATGAGATGAATGCTGCGTGTCCTTCGTTGATATGATAAGATTTCGGGAAGATACCGAGACCGCGGAGCATCCGTATTCCACCGACACCTAATAAGATTTCCTGCTGAATCCGTGTCTCATGGTTCCCGCCGTATAATTGAGCTGTTAACTCGCGATCTTGCAGAGAATTGGTCTGCACATCGGAATCCAGCAAGTATACGACCATTCGACCGACCTGCACCTGCCATACCTTAAGCTGAATATCCCGCCCGGGTAAGGTTACCTGAATGACGAGCTCTTGGCCATCAACTTCAACAGGCTGAATCGGCAATTTCTCAAAAATATATTCAAAGAAGTCAGCATGCTGTCTGCCCTCGCTATTAAACTTCTGGCGAAAGTATCCCTTCTTATACAACAATCCAACACCAATTAATGGAACACCTAAATCACTAGCCGACTTACAATGATCCCCCGCCAGGATGCCTAAGCCACCCGAATAGATCGGTAATGACTCATGAAAGCCAAATTCCGCGGAGAAGTAGGCACACTTTCCTTCGAAGTTCGGATATTGCTGTTGAAACCACGTTGATGCGCTCATGTAGTCATCAAACTTCTGTATGACCAACGCATATTTCTCCATGAAAACAGCGTCCTTCAACAGCTGTGACCAACGATCTAATGGCGTGTCAATGAGAAGTCGAACTGGGTTATTCTTCATCTCATCCCACTTGACCTCATCGATCATCTGGAACAATTGCTTCGCGTTCTCACTTCCACCAAACCACAGATTGTACGCCAAATCACTTAGTCTGCTAATCTCTTGAGGTAGGAAATCCATCCACTTGCGCTTCGCCGTAGGCTCCATCCACTCACCTCATCCGATTATTTTCTCTCTCTAGGTCTAGCTCATTCTAACGAATAAGAAAGTATAAGTTTTCACTTAACTTTCTTTATGTCGTCAACGGTAAACTTGTTCGTCCTTAAAGGACGGCTAAGATGTTTATCCTAGAATTATACGAATTTTCTTACTATTTATTCTTTCGACAGAAATTTCAAAACACCTCCAAGATTCATGTCGATTGGAGCTTATGCATCTGATAATATAATCCCTCAGCTCCCATGAGTTGATCGTGGTTGCCACGCTCCATAATGCGCCCATGGTCCATGACAAGAATTTGATCGGCATTCCGAATCGTTGATAGTCTGTGGGCAATAATGAATGTCGTCCTACCCTGCTTCAATACGTCCAAGGCACGCTGAATGATCGACTCAGTCTCCGAATCAATACTCGCAGTCGCCTCATCCAAGATCAAGATCACAGGATCGAATGCCAATGCCCGGGCAAAAGAAATCAGTTGACGTTGTCCACCCGACAACGTACTCCCCTTCTCGATGACGGGTTCATCGATTCCTTGCGGCAAGCTCATAAACATCTCGTACGCGCCGACATCCCGCAGAGCCTGCTCTACTCGCTCGCGACTGATCGTTGGATCATCTAAACTCACATTCGAGGCAATCGTTCCGGTGAACAAGAACGGGTCCTGTAGCACAATGCCCATATGATGGCGCAATTGCTGCTTCGGGATACTGAGGATATCTTGCCCAGCCACAATAATTCTACCTCGTTCGACATCATAGAAACGGAACAATAAATTGAGGATTGAGCTCTTACCAGATCCTGTGTGCCCTACAAGGGCAACCGTCTCTCCATGATTAGCTTCGAATGTAATGTGCTTCAATACATCCTCCTCCGGGATATACGCGAAGGATACATCCTCGAATCGAACGTGTCCCTTGTAGCGAACGGAGTCACCTGATGCGACATCAACGCCATCTGCATCCAGCAGCTCGAACACACGCTCCGCCGATACGCGTGCTGTCTCCAGATTCGACAGTTGATTGACGATGTTCACGATGGGCTGGAACATGCGATTCATGTAATCGATAAAGGCGAATAATACACCGATCGTCACAACTGTGCCCAGCCAATCTCCAGCAAAAAACCAGATGACAACAAGAAATATCAGATTTCTGATCACATTAAGTAAGTTATGCGACGTGAGCGAATTTAAGCTGAGCAGCTTATTCTGGTATTTGAAATAGTCATCATTAATCTCCTCAAACTCTTTCATTGTCGACTTCTGACGTCGAAACGCTTGAATAATCGGCATACCTTGGATCGATTCATTGATCATTCCATTAATATCACTGAGCCTCGTGCGGATCCGATGATTATAGCGAGAAGCGAATTTGCGATAGACGATAATCCAGACCACCAGAATAGGTATGAGCGGAGATGCAATAAGTGCTAGCTTCGGATCGAGTAAGATCAATGCACCATAAATAGCTGTTATATAAATGATTCCCGAGAAAAAATTAGCCAGTACCGATACATACAGCTCACGAATCGCTTCTGTATCATTCGTTATCCGCGATACGACTTTGCCAGCTGGTAGATTATCGAAGTAACGGACCGGAAGTCGCTGGATTTGTCTGAATACGTCATTACGTATACGCCTTATTATCTTATTCGCAGATACTTGTAGTAAATACCTCTGACCATAAGTGAATATTGCACTCACAATAAGCAGGGCGAAGTAGAAAAAAGCTAATCTCAACATGCTACCTAACTCAGGTTTATAGAAGGCATAGAGCTCACGAGCACTGATCTTCTGTGCGGGATATATCGCCTGCTTACCATTGATGGTAAGCGTTAGCTGATTGTTCTTCACACTTCTAAGACCATGATCAGGTACAGTGTCTTCTATATAGTAGAAAGCTTTTGCTACCTGTAATATACGTACCGTTTTCCCTTGCAGCTCCCCTGTTGCAAAGTGATCAGCTCGTTTGTACCATTGCCCGTTATAGAGCACTGCGTAATGATCACGAGAGGTAGTGACTTTCCACTCCTTCTCAATACCGGTGATGTTGTTATCGATCACTTGTCTGGCAATCAGTGGTCCTACTAGCTCAGCGCAAACAGCAATCGATAATAGTATCAGGGCTAGTATGATCGACTTCCTATAGTATCCAGCATACCGGAATAATCGTTGTCCTGTCCGTCCCATTCGACACACCTACAATCTTCTCATGTATATTCGTCGCAGTCTGCGGTTTCCAATCTGCATTATCGGTCTGCGGTATCGGTCTGCGGTTACGCTTGCTTCTCTATCCAAGCCTCGATCTGCTGACGATCATATTGCTCCTTGTACCAACCACCATGTTCGAGCAGCTGCTCGTGTGTTCCTTCTTCGACAATCGCGCCAGCATCGAGGACGACAATCCAACTCGCATGCTGTACAGCCGACAAGCGGTGGGTGGTGATTAGCGTGGTCTTACCTGCACGTTCCTCGCGGATTCGCTCGATAATCTCCACCTCGGTCTTCGCATCTACAGCTGATAAGGCATCGTCGAGAATAAGGATTTCGGGATCTATGTACATCGCACGAGCAATAGAAATGCGCTGCTTCTGCCCACCCGATAGGGCAACCCCCTTCTCTCCAACAAGGGTATCCAAGCCATTCGGCAGGAATTGGATATCCTTGCTGAAGGAAGCAAGCTGTAACGATTTGTCGAGCCTTTCACGATCACGATCACGATCACGATCACGATCACTTTCAAGATTACTTACGCTATCCTGATCGTCGCCTTGTTCTCCTGCGAGTCCGAAGGCAATATTCTCACGAATCGTACGAGAGAATAACACCGGCTGCTGAGGTACATAGCCCATCCAGCTATGGAGTTGGTCTCTTTCCAATTGATCGATAGGTACGCCCGCCATGCGAACATGACCCGTACCCGCCGGATATTCGCGTAATAATTGCTTCAATATCGTGGTCTTGCCACTCCCTGTTCGACCGACAATGCCTAACGTCTGCCCCTTCATGAGCTGGAAGGATATATCCATCAGATTATCAATTGAAGAGGATGGATAACGGAAGGTAACATGCTCGAAAGCGATATGGTCTGGGAAATCCGGCTTAATCGGTGCCAACACATCTACGACATCAGGCTTATAGCCAAGCGTCTCCTGCACCCGATCGAGCGAGGCATTACCCCGTTGCATGATATTGATCAGTTCCCCCATCGCAAACATCGGCCATATGAGCATCCCTAGGAAAATATTAAAGGAAACGAGCTCTCCAATCGCAATCACACTGTGAAACACCATGTAACCGCCATAACATAGCCCAATTAAGTAACTAAGTCCCACCACAATTTTGATCGTTGGATCAAAGAGGGCATCGATGCGGGCTACGGCAATATTCTTACGTAATACATCCTGGGTTAGGTCGTCGAACTTCTTCCCACTTGCTTCCTCCTGAACGAAAGCACGAATGACACGGACGCCAGAGATGGTCTCGAGCACCTGATCATTCATATCGCCGAAGGCATCCTGAGCATGGATAAAGCGTTCGTGGATGAGCTTGCCATAGCGGGCAATAATAAAGGCGATCATCGGGAGTGGAAGCACTGCAACCAACGTGAGCTGCCAATTAATGAACACCGCCATTGTAATCAGAATCGTCAACAGGAATAGCGTCGAGTCGATCAAAGTCAGAATGCCGAAGCCCGCGGTTGTGGAAACCGCTCCCAAGTCATTCGTTGCTCGTGCCATCAAATTTCCGGTTCGATTCCGCTCATAGAACGTCGGTGTCATCCGCAGAAAGTGCTTCATCAGCTTCGTACGAAGTGTCCGCTCAAGCACGAATGCCCCTCCGAACAATTGATAAAACCATACATATGATATGAAATAACTGAGCACCGTCACAGCAAACCAAAACATGATCCACTTGAATAATTCTGAGCTGCTAAATTCTTCACGACTAATTCCATCTATAAGAAATCCGATCAGCTTCGCCGGAATCACATCAAAGATACCTGCCACCGTAAGGAGCAATAAAGCCGATGTATATCGCTTCCAATGTAATTTGAAAAACCATCTTAACTTAACGAGTACGATAAACATGCAGACGGAAACCTCCTTAACACAACAATATGTGAATCAAAATATAACACCCCCATTTTCCATAGGTCAATGGATTAATTGATTATAAGGAAATGATCCACGTGCAAAGACTCCTCGCGGGTTTATGAATACCAACCCGGAGGAGTCTTTGTAATGAGTGGTTATCGTTTATTCAATCGTTTGCAGCAGTTCGTTTAATGATTGAGTAAGCTCTTCATTTAATTGCGACAATACCTGTTTGTCAATTGGACTCTTCTGTGAACCAGCAATTTCGGGATCTAAGCTTTTCTCTACCTTTGCGTATAGATCAGCGTAGTTAGATTCAACACCCTCTTCGAACGCAATCCAATCATCCTCAAGCTTAGGTCCGAGCTCTTTCACTTTGCTCTCGTTGCCTGCCTCAATTTCCTTCTTCAGTTCGCTTGTCGTTGCCAGCATATTCGTCGTCCCTGATTTGATTTGATCAACGGTAATAGTTTCTTTATTGTCGACCGCATTATCCTTTGCACCGCAAGCGGAAAGGACTATAGTAACGATGATTAGAAGAGTGAATGGAATTCCATATTTCGTTCTCATAAATTGAATACCTCCAAATAGTTGTGTTAACTTGTAATTTCCGAACTTTCTTTCTTACTAACCTTACTCCAAATAAGAAATACAATAGCACTAAAGGCTATGACAATCTGTGGTACAGTGCTCTGCCAAGACGGGAAGAATGCTAGGGAACTTATGCTTGGCAGTATGGCGCTGTTCGAATTCGGCACCAGACCTGCGAGCTGCAAGCTATGGATTCCTAACCCCGTAAATTTGATGCAAAGATAGAATATGATCAGACTGGATACAAGAAAGAATGGACGTATTGGTAATTTCATACCGACATATAGCATGAGAACAGCAATCAGTGCTAGAATACCAAACCCAGTCAAGATTCCCAGTAGTAGCTGTTGATTACTAATTTGATTCGCCATACCAATAATGAATAATATGGTTTCTGTTCCTTCCCGGAATACAGCTAGAAACGAGAGTGCACCCAAGGTAATAATTCTTCCTGTACTTAAGGCTGCGTGAGTCTTGTCTTGAATGTATTGGTTCCATTGCTTTACATTCGATTTATTATGCAGCCAATAGCTCATGTACAAGAGCATTATAGCCGCAAATACCCCAGTCCATCCGGCAATTAGAAAGTTGTTCGTCCCAAATGCCCCCAAAGAGAATACAAACTTTACCACGACGGCCAGTATTGCACTGATCAGAAGGCCTGCTAATACGCCAGACCAGATCCATATCTTACCCTTGACGTTGTTGGATTTCTTAACAAAAGCAAGCAACGAACCGACTACTAACAAAGCCTCCATACCCTCACGAATCGGAATCATAGCAGCATCCCACATCGTATACGAGGACTTCTGCGCGAGTGGCGATAAATAAGAGACCATCTTCGTTAATAATTGTGCCGCTTCGTCATAATTCTTATCGGTAATCAGGGCATGAACGATGACCAAATCGCGTTCGGAATCACTGTAGATGGAAGCAGATTGAGCAACCACACTTCCTTCAACAGAAAGCCAGTTAGCCCGAGCTTTGCTAATTCCATCGGAGGCTTTCTCTTGGTCGTGATTAACCACTTCCTCTTTGACTTCAACTAGAAGGTTAACAAAATCCGAAAGTGTCATACTGACATCTTCTTCAGTAGTAGACCCTGTTCCATACTGCCCATTGGTGTACTGATTAAGCACTTCCTGTAAATTCTGAAGCGCCACGATTACCTCATCTTGTTTATTAATCAGGAAGCTGTAATCGACTTGTCCCATCTCGGTTTCGATATCATGGTATGCATCTTTCGAGTCAATCTTGACTGTTGCTTCTTGATCCAACCACTGAATATGAAATTGTTCGAATATGTCCTTCGATTTAGCTAGGTCCTGATTTGCTGCGTCCAGTGATTGGGCAACCAATGTCTTCGCATGGTTCATATTCTCTATACCTTCACTTGCCGCCCTTACATAACCTGGGAGGAACATCAAGTTAACATACATTATCACAGTTACAATAACTAACACCCGACCCATAGTACCTCTCCTACCAAACCTTTATTGATAATCATTATCATCTTCACGCTGTTTCTAGTCTACTTGAGAATGATTATCAAGTCAATACAAAAGTGACATCCCAATCATGAACATCTGATGGATAATAAGAATGTATATAAAACTATAATCTATATAATCTAATCGCATGCCAAGCACACAGTTTACAGCTTTCGCTCACCCGTGCTCTGGAAAAATTCGATGACCTCTCCATCTGGACCCTTGAAGAAGGCAATTCGAATTGGTGTTGGCGGATTCGTGTTGAATGCCCCATCCTTCGGTTCTACAGTAATCTCAGCACCCGCAGCACGAGCAACCTCAATCGCTGCATCCACATCATCTGTACGGAAAGCAATATGAATAATCGCGCTATCTGGCTTAAGCTCCTGTGAGCCACCAGCGAATAAGCGTATTTGGTTTTATTGTTTTATGCAAGTATAATGAAGAAGGAGAAGATGAGGAAGTGCATATATGAAATTATTTATACGTACTAAAGGTCGACAATACAAAAGATACGTAAAATTTTATTACTTGAAGCTATTGCGAATCCACGGTGCCGCATCCATAGTTGCTCGCAGCTTTGCTGCCGGGTTGTTTATTGAATTCATTACTTTGCCCACTCTCGGTGCAGCGTTCTTGCTTCTCTACCCACTTACAAGACTAGTACGCGGCCGATTCAGTGCAGCATTAATCGGTTTTGTCGCAGGGAAACTGATTGCCGCCCCTTTTCTATATATGAATTACAGTATTGGATACTATGTAGTTCATGATCTGTTTCATAGTGTGATGATCGGCGGAAGAGCGGTTGCCTTCCTTATTGGAAGCGGCATTACCGGAATCGTATTTGCCTTTATTAGCTACTGGATTGTGTTTATCCTGATGAATTGGTATCGGAAGCAACGTCTGGAGAAGCGTCATCTAAGAAGCAAGGTAGGAAGTGCTCAATAAACAAGCGTCTTCGGGAATCCCCCAGAGACGCTTGTTTTTATAGACCTATTAAGTCCTTATGCTTGTTTCGCTGCTTCGATCTCAATCGTAATCTTAACTTCATCACCGATTAGGATTCCGCCTGTCTCGAGCGCTGCATTATAAGTTAATCCATAGTCACTTCGGTTGAGCGCTCCAGTTGCACTGAAACCAACCTTCTCATTACCCCAAGGATCTGTACCTGATCCTTCGAAGATTACAGCAAATTTCTCTGATCGAGTAACACCATGCAGTGTGAGATCTCCCACAACATCATACTCATTGCTATCAGATCTCGTAATTTGCTTGGCTTCAAAGGTCATCTTCGGCATATTCTCAACATCGAAGAAATCAGCAGAACGGAGATGATTATCTCGATCTGTGTTACGAGTATCCACGCTTGCTACGTCAATACTGAATTTTATCTTGGCTGTCGTTAAGTCTGCAGGATTAGCTTCAATCTCTGCTTCAAAGGTATGGAATGTACCCTTTACCTTCGCGATCATCATGTGTCTAATCGAAAAATCAATACTGCTGTGTGATACATCTACTGCCCATTTGGTTTGTGCCATTTACTTTCTCCTCCTCATATTCACTTACTTAATAAAATCTAATATAAAAACTAAAGTTACTTATGAGATTATACTAAATGATTTCCCTAGCTTTGTCAAACGATAATTTCGTTAAGCAATTCGTTAGGATACTTGCTCTATTTTGTTCGCAAATTGACTGTTGTACAGCTCTGCATAGAAGCCATTCTCAGTAAGTAGCTGATCGTGGGTTCCCATCTCAATGACGGCTCCATGGTCCATGACCAAGATGAGATCTGCATTCTTAATGGTAGAAAGTCGATGGGCAATCACGAAGCTTGTTCTACCTTTCATGAGCTCATGCATTGCTTTCTGAATATAAATCTCCGTTCTCGTATCTACACTGCTGGTCGCTTCATCCAGAATAAGAATGGCCGGATCTGCCAGAATGGCCCGAGCGATCGTCAGTAGCTGCTTCTGGCCTTGGGAGATATTCGAAGCTTCTTCATTCAGAACCGTATCATAGCCATCAGGAAGTGTTCGAATGAAGTGATCGGCGTGTGCGGCTACGGCTACCTGAACAACATCCTCTTCCGACGCACCTTCACGACCATAGGCAATATTATCTCTGATGGTACCGTTGAACAGCCACGTATCCTGTAGCACCATACCGAACAGACTTCGCAGATTGCTGCGCTTCAGCTCTGTGATGTCGATCCCATCGATTCGTATGGAGCCCTTATTAATTTCGTAGAACCTCATTAATAGGTTGATCAATGTTGTTTTCCCTGCACCCGTTGGGCCTACAATGGCAATCGTCTGGCCTTGATGGATATCGATGTTCATGTTGTCTATAAGTGTCTCTTCTTCCTTATATCCAAAGTTGACATTCTCGAATCGCACATCACCTTTTGGCTCAGTAATCATCTTAGCAATGCCATCGACAGCCTCTGGCACTTCCTCTTCTTCATCGAGAATTTCGAATACTCGCTCAGCGGAAGCGATGGTCGATTGAATGATATTCGCGATATTCGCAGTCTGTACAATGGGCATCGTAAATTGACGAGCATATTGAATGAATGCTTGAATATCGCCGATATGAATCGCATTCCTCGTAACGAGCACACCACCAACTACACAGATCAATACATAACCGATGTTACCAATGAAGGTCATGAGTGGCATAATAATGCCGGAGATGAATTGCGCTTTCCAACCGGATACATACAATTCATCATTGATATCAGCGAATGTTGCGATGGATCTGTGCTCACGGCCGTAAGCTTTAATGATTTTGTGTCCTGTGTACATCTCTTCGACATGTCCGCTTAGCTTGCCTAATTCCTTCTGCTGTCCCATGAAGAATTTCTGTGATCGCTTCGTAATCGCCTTAATCACCATGAAGCTAGCAGGCAAAGTCAGGATCAGAATCAAGGTAAGCAACGGGCTAATCGTTAGCATCATAACGACCACACCAATCAGGGTTACGACCGATGTAATGAGTTGGGTAAGACTTTGCTGTAGTGTATTACTGATGTTATCTACATCATTCACAACACGACTGAGGATTTCTCCGTGTGTACGTGAATCATAGAATTTTAGTGGAAGCCGTGACAATTTATTATTGACCTCTTTACGTAGATCATATACCGTTTTCTGTGCTACTCCGGCCATCAGATATTGTTGGATATAACCGAATAACGCACTGAGTAAATACAATCCGATTAAGATTAGAACGATCCGAATGATATACTCGAAATCAATTCCACCACCAGGCTGGCCCTTGGTCATGATCCCCTCGAATATCTTCGTCGTAATATTCCCCATGATCTTCGGACTTACGATAGCGAACACGGTACTGATGATGGCTGTCAAGAAGACAGCTAGCAGGTTAATACGATGAGGTCTCAGATAACCAATCAGTCTTCTGAGCGTGCCCTTGAAATTCTTCGCTTTCTGCGGTGGTAAGGCGGAGAATGGACCACCACCGAATCCCCCTGGTCGAGGTCCACCCATGGGCGGCTTGGTATCCCTTCGTTGTTCACTCATGCGGACTCCTCCTCTTCCTCAGACAATTGCGAGAATACAATTTCGCGATATACTTCGCAGGAACTCATAAGCTCTCGATGATTCCCCATACCGACCAATTGTCCCTCGTCCATGACGATAATACGATCTGCTGTCATAACGGTACTTACTCGTTGAGCAACAATGAGCATCGTCGACTGTGCGGTTTCTTGGTGAAGTGCTGCGCGAAGCTTCGCATCGGTTTTGAAGTCGAGCGCAGAGAAGCTATCATCAAACAAGTAGATTTCCGGTTTCCTAACTAACGCACGCGCAATAGAGAGCCGCTGCTTCTGTCCGCCCGATACATTCGTCCCCCCCTGTGCGATTACGGCTTCAAAGCCTTCGTTCATTCCCGTAATGAACTCGGTAGCTTGAGCTGTCTCTGCAGCGCGTTGCACCTCTTCGTCTGTGGCATCAGCTTTGCCGTAACGAATATTCTCAGCGATCGTCCCCGTGAATAGCAGTGACGTCTGTGAGACATAGCCGATCTTAGCTCTGAGCGTCTCCTGAGACATCTCTCGCACATCTATACCATCTACCAAGATGCTACCCTGGTTCACATCATAGAAACGGACGATCAAATTCAGCATAGTTGATTTACCCGACCCTGTACCGCCTATAATCGCTGTCACTTCGCCAGGCACTAGGCTGAATGAAATATTAGAAATCGCCGGTTGCTCTGCTCCAGGATAGCTGAAGCTTACATCGCGGAATTCGACATACCCACGCTGTGTACCGAGTGACCTTGCCTGAATAGGATCAATAATATCTGGATGCATATCTAATACTTCATTAATTCGAACTGATGATACGGTTGCTCTTGGAATCATAACGAACATCATAGATACCATGATTAAGGAGAATAGAATTTGCATGGCATATTGAATGAACGCCATCAAATCACCTACGAACATATGTCCACTATCAATCCGTAGCGCGCCAAACCAAATAATCGCAATCGATGTAAGGTTGAGTGTTAATATCATAGCAGGCATCATGAAGGCCATAATCTTATTCACCTTAATGGCTGTGTCGGTCAAATCCAAGTTCGCCTTATCAAATCGTTGTTTCTCATGATCGATCCGATTGAACGAACGGAGTACACGGATACCTGTGAGGCTTTCACGGAGCACTAGATTCAGCTTATCTAGCTTTATCTGCATCGCTCTGAATAAGGGAATACCTTTGCTAGCAATTAACCAAATTACAAGTGCAAGAAAAGGAATAACTACGATGAGCACCAATGAAAGCTTGGCATCTACATAAATTGACATGATAATGCCGCCAATACACATCATCGGTGCCATAATCATCATTCTCATGATCATGATCAACACTTGCTGCACTTGGGTAATATCATTGGTCGTTCTTGTAATTAAAGAAGCTGTACCGATCTTATCAAATTCCTGTAAGGAGAAGTTCTCTACATGAGTGAACACCTTACCTCTGACGATTCGCCCGAAGCCCATAGCCACCTTGGCCGAATAGAAGCTTGCTAAGACGGTAAAAAAGGTCCCTGCGAGTGTGACTAACAGCATAAATCCGCCAATCTTCATAATATAAGAGACATCACCTTCCACGATGCCTACATTAACAATGTCCTTCATTAAGGTTGGTAAGTATAGCTCTGCAAGACATTGCAGGAACACCAGTATTAAGACAAACCCTATCTGAACACGGAATGGCTTCAGAAATCTGAATAGTCGGATCATTTGTTATTCATCTCCATCTTCCTTATTATCTGCTCGATTCTTTAAAGAATAAATACGCTTTAGCTAATAAATCAGCTAACTGATTGCTCTCTTCCTCACCTAAATGCTCTATCAACCCACTGAATGATGCACGGAACGCCGCTTCTGCTTGTTCGGTTATAAGCTTTCCTTGATCTGTGAGCTTAATGCGAACTACACGTCGATCCACCTGATCCAGATTACGCTCGATTAATTCTTTCTTCTCCATACCTTTGAGTAATTGAGTAACCGTGGGAGAAGTCACTTGGAGAAGGTGACTAATTTCCGATACCATTAACCCTGGGGAATCGATTTTATCATTCTTCTTAATGCACATGAGCATCATTACTTCGCTATTCTTGTATTCCAGCACTTCCTTCTGCTGCCAATAAGCTCTATTGAAATGCATGAAGGATTTAAGTAGCTTCTGAGCCACAGCTGAATTCATGGTTAACTACCTCCTCTGGAAATTAAACTGTCGTGACTAACAAGGGAGTTTAATTGGAAGTCGATCCGTATCGAGTAGCAAGTGTGTTTAATTGGAAGTCGATCCGTATCGAGAAATCTCAATTTCCTTAAAATATATGCTCTAAATTAGATTGGATACCTATTAATTAGGTAACCTAAATATATTCGTTACGTAATTTAATGTCAATTCAAGATTATAACCTGGTAATTGTCGAATAATGACGGGGGGATATGGTAGAATGAGGATACAATGCAACACATTGGCCGTGAAGCGGCTACTACGTGAGTTATTGTACGAGGCAGCCGATGGAGAAGAAGCAGTTGCTCTTTGTTTAAAGGAGAATCCTGATCTTGTATTGCTCGATATCACGATGCCGAAGAAGGATGGTCTAGAGGCTCTTCAGGAAATCAAACAGAATAACCCCAACATCCATGTGGTTATCGCATCTTCAGTAGGTACACAAGGTAACTTAATGAAGGCGATCAAGCTTGGTGCGGAGAATTTTCTACAAAAACCGGTACAGATTGATGCTATCTTGGATATCATGAACAAAATCCACAATCTACGAGGTGACTGCTAATGTTCGCACAATACTTTGGCCAATTCCTGCTCAATCAAGACTTAATTACATCTAACGAGCTTGAGAAAGCTTTAATCGCCCAGAAGGATACTCGAGTTAAGCTCGGTGTGCTTGCGATTAACCGTGGATTCATGACTGCTGAGCAGGTTGAGGCTGTTCACCAAGCTCAGACTCGAATGGATAAACGATTCGGTGAAATTGCTGTAGATCTCGGGTTTATTCAAGAAGATATCATAGATGAACTATTATCCGCACAACCAAGCGCACATCTTGCACTCGGACAAGCACTAATTGATCATGAAATCATGAGATACGAAGCCTTCTCAAGGGCATTGTCTCAATACAAGCAAGAGAATAGCTTATCCAACGAGCAGTTCCAAGCGATTGTGAATGGCGATATCGAGGCACTACTAGAGGCTGAATTATTAAAGGCTGGCATTTCGGCGGATTCCGTACTCGTGGATTACATGAGTCTGTTCGCTAAGAATTTGATTCGATTCATCGATAGTGATATTCGGATGGAGATTGGACAGACTAGTGATTCACAGGCTTATGATTGGGTTGCCCTGCAATCGATTCAAAGCGAAGACTATACGGTAGAGCGAATAACTGCTATGGCCGGCACAGAGCAAGCCTTCCTCCGATTTGCTTCCATATATGCACAAGAGAACGTGGACGCTCCAGGGGAAATGATGGAAGCCGCGATTGGCGAATTCCTCAATTTAAACAACGGTATATATTTGGTCAATCGTTCGAATCAGGGTGTGGAACTCAATTTGCTTCCACAGAAGGTCAAGCGTGGTTCTGAATTCGGAACAAGCTCAACCGTCAAGTCGGTTATCCAAGTAATTGGACCTGACTTCAGCTTTGATCTATTGATTACTGATCTATCAAATCTCGATGCTTAAGAACAGGCTAATAGGAGAATTAAACTTTGATTAAATATAAATTCGATCTTATCCATTGTACGATAACAGGCTATAGAGAGAAGGACCATATTATACTGGGTTCGTCACTAACAGATGCTATCCAGAAGTTTATTCGTAAGCATGAGCTCGAAGCACCTGCCTATTGGGACGAGCCTTCCTATGATCGGTACATCGAGCTCACGTTTACGAGTGCTTGTGGCGCAGTGAAATATCTAATTAACTGGTAAGGATTTAGTGGCAGAATTTGTAGGATTAGTGGATAAAACTGATTACGTCGTATGGAATAGCTGATATTGATTCGGTCCTATTTGTTTCGCCTTTTGCATGGCATGATTGGCATTCTTAATCAAGGCATCCAGCGTATCACCATGGTCGGGGTAGAAGCAGATACCGATGCTGAATGCGACATCTATTGGCGGACTGACTATGTCAAATGGCACTGACATGACCTCACAAGTCTTGTCAGCGACTCGCATATAGTCTTCTTGGTGACGCAGGTCGGGCAGAAGGATCACAAATTCGTCCCCGCCGATTCGAGCAACCGTGCTGCTAGCGCGTGCATTAAATTTCAGTTGTTCTGCAATCGATTTCAACAGCTGATCACCTACACTGTGTCCGAATGTTTCGTTAATCAGCTTCAAATTATCTATATTGAGATATAGAACACAGATGATAAGCTTGTGATGTTGCACGTATTGCATGGCTTGCTCGAAACGTTCGGAAAGTGTTGATCGGTTCGGCAGATCGGTCAGAATGTCATGCGATGCTTGATGAAACAGTTTAGCTTCAAGTTGCTTCTCCTCAGTAATATCTTTAAAAACAGCAACATAATACGCATAATCAGATGTTTGGTCATTCACTTCACTGATCGTAATTTCTTCGAGATAATATTCGCCGTTCTTATGTTTATTCCATATCTGTCCAGACCAACGACTCGTCTCCTGAATACTTTTCCACATCCCTGCGTAAAACTCCTGCTTATGCCAGCCTGAGCTCAGAATTCGTGGAGTATTCCCCAGCACCTCGTCTTCCTCATATCCCGTTATAGTAACAAAGGCAGGGTTGACTTGAAGAATGATATGTTGGGCATCAGTGATCATAAATCCTTCGCTTGCGGACTCGAATAATTTAGCGGAGAGCTTATCCCGTTGTTCGGCCTGCTTGTGCTCTGTAATATCATGACTAATTGTGGAGAAAAATTCGACTTGTCCATCTCTATTTTTGTGAGTCACAATCGTTTGTGACACAGGGAATTGCTTTCCATTCTTGTCCAACAATACGGTCTCACCATGCCACAAACCATCTTGAACAGCCGTAGGCACAGCTTGGTTTAGCACAAGATCCCAAGCCCATTCGGGATAGGCTTGTACGGCAGTACTGTAAAGCGGGCGTTGCGATTCAATTCCAAGAATGTTGCGGGCAGCCTCGTTGCAATAAAGGATTTCCCCTCTCGAATTTGTGATCGATATAAAGTTGGTCGCCTGCTCAAGGATGGCATTCATTCGAGCTTGTATTTTCCCCGATTCAATTTGTTCAGTAATATCGCGAATCATGTAAGTAATCCCTAAATGATATCCATTGTCGTCAATGATTGGAGATGTGGAAAACTCGATTGGCACTCTGATACCCTGCCTGGTCGTCAATATAAGATCAGTTTCTCCATCGGGTTTCGCTACCTGCACGACCATTTCTGATTTCTTCCCAAGCGCTTCTGCTTCAGACCATTGTGTTATCCGCTGAGCACTGGGGTTGATAAGCTCTATCTGACCCGATACACCGGAGATAATAACAGCCTCTTGCATACAATGAATCGTTGCGGCGAATTTCTCCCTAGTTTCGATCAGTTCCTTATCTGTTTGCACCAATTTAGCGTAGGGAACGTGCACGCTATCCTTCAATATAGCCTGATAGATGAAATAGTAAGCGATAGCCTTGAGCAGATGCCCTACGAAATTCATTAGATCTGTAATGTGATTATAGAAAATAAAACACGGCCCACTTAGGATCATAAAGCATATCGCAATAATCAAACTCCACTTATGGATACCCTCGATGATCCGAAAACCAGTAAGGAGGATAGCCATAATAAACAGGAGTACAACTAAGATAGCCACTTCCATTCCAATCTTGAAGGGAGTCAGTCCGTACCCCACAATGTAGGTCTTAGGTATCCAATCCGCTCGGAAGAGACCGACCCATGCCAACAACACACACAAACTAAGACTAGCAAACAAGCTGTAGTAACGCGAATGACTGTGTTGGAACCGCTTCCAAGATAATAACACAACTATAAGCAACGTGAATGTAGCAACAAGCCGAGCAGCAAGCCAGAAAACAATCGCCTTATGTGTGTTGTTTGAGGTAACGAACAGGGGCATTCCTTCATAGGACATCGTGTGAAGAAAGTCAAGCAATCCCACGCTTAGGAAAGAACAGGACAAGAAGATCATATTGCGGGGGCGGTCCGGCGTATAGGCACTCCAACCGAGCAGAAATACAATAAACGAAAAAAATACAGAGAGAATTTCCAAAGAAGTATGTGCCGGTAAAAACCATTGTGAAGGTATAATCAGCATTCTGTAGCACCGTCCATTATTTAAGCATAAAGTATGTAAATACACAGAATCATGAATATTATGCATTTGGTAATGGTCATATTTCACTATATAATGTACTGTATATATAGTACTATTGCATCATATTCAAATTTGTGATTTATGTATGAATGCTATATGTAGATGTGAGGTGGGAGAGAACCTTGAAGAGTAAAGTCCTAATTGCAGACGATCATGCCGTCATTCGTGCAGGGCTGTCTATGCTCATCAATGCTGAGAAAGATATGGAAGTAGTCGCAACCGCCAATGATGGCAAGGAAGCTTATGACAAATCCTTGGAATTAAAGCCTGATATCGTTATTATGGATCTGAACATGCCGCCAGGCGAGGACGGCCTTAGTGCTACTACCCGGCTCAAGAAAGCCTTACCTGATGTGGAAATTCTGGTGCTTACGATGCATGAAGATCAGGAATATTTGTTTAGCTTCTTAAAAGCAGGGGCTTCAGGATACATATTGAAAAATTCTCAAGAAGCAGAAATCATTGATGCTATCCGAATAGTTTCCAAAAAGGAAGCCTATTTATCTCCTCAAGCCACCAAAATGATCATCCAGGAATTACTCCACCCAAGTACTGCCACTCCAAAGGGCGCGGAGCTACTGAATGGATTGACCACGCGTGAGTGTGAGGTTGTACCGCTTATCGCAAAAGGGCACTCCAACAAGGAAATTGCTGATCTTCTGTTCATATCCATTAAAACCGTCGAAGCTCACAAATCGAAGATTATGGAAAAGCTTGAGCTGAGAACTCGTGCTGAGCTGGTCAGTTATGCTATTAAACAAGGCTATCTGGACTCTTAATCATAGAAAGGAGATATGATCTATTGGATCAAGTATTTGTACTATGTCTCCTAAATTTATTAATCTTTTTAATCGTTTTTATAACCTATCTCCTTTATTCCAGGAAGCAATATATGAATTTTCAGAAGATGCAACAATCAACGAGGAATAAGCTGATTGAGGCCCAAGAGGAAGAACGCAAACGCATATCCCACGAATTACACGATAGCATTGGTCAGGCGCTTTACAGTGTACTTGTTGGGTTGAAAATTATGAAAAACCTGAAGATAGAACATTCATTCCGAGATCATTTGCTAGAAATGGAGAAAATGACTGACAAAGCCCTGGATGAAGTGAAACGGCTGGCAACTGAGCTGCGACCCGCGACATTGGATAACTTGGGTCTAATCCCTGCGATCCGTTCCTATCTGGACAAGTATGAGCGAACGTTCGGTATACACACCAATTTCCAGATAATTGGTAAACATAATCGCTATCCGCAGAACATCGAAACGGCTCTCTACCGGATTACTCAGGAGGCGCTTACTAATACTGCGAAATATGCAGAAACGAGTCGGGTGGACGTTCAAATCACAAATTTGCCAGATCAGCTTCTACTTATTGTGGCAGATGAAGGTACTGGGTTCCAAACCGGGACGAAAAGCAAAACATCAGGATTGGGATTGTACGATATGAAAGAGAGAGCTGAATCTATAGGCGGGACCTTCTCCATCCTATCGGAAATCGGTAAAGGAACTCGCATCGAAGTTCAAGTTAAGCTTCAAAGTTTGCTTTCCTAGTAACTTAGATTAATATCTACTAGATAATTAATGGATGTGGAATTATTCTGGCCTTACCTGTTAAGACATCCATTTCAATCGTTCTACTCCTTGTACCTTCCGTTTCGGATGCATCGAATGAGAGCTGGTTTGCGATCAGGATTGATTTAACGGCGTCAAGATTTCTCGAACCAATCTGAAAAAAGTCCGTTGTTCGAATGGATTGTGCACCTCCATAAAGATTGATGATCCATTCGCTTCTTGTGCATCCGTAATCTGTCTCCATCCCCATTAGTAGCAATGGGATGGCTTTATCTGCAAAGTAAGCAGGTTGGTCTTGGTTACCTCTATCATGTATAGAAGAAAAAGGGAGAGCGATATGTGCCATCCCTAAGACTTTGTTGGAAGGACTATACATCGTTATTCCTATACATGAAGCAAGTGCATATGTTTTCAATACATCCGTCTGCTGGTTAGAGATTATAAATTGTCCAATGCCAACTATTCGGTTCATCACCTTATCGTCCATTGACAATAGAATATATAACTTGTGGCATCGTACCCAATGAAGCTTGTATCTCAACTGCACCTAATGTATAAGCAGCCTTGGGCATACCATACACGATCGATGAACCTTCATCCTGTCCAATCGTCCTCGCCCCTCTTCTCCTCATTGAGAGAAGCCCTTTGGCACCATCGCTGCCCATACCCGTCAGGATTACACCCATCCCATTCGTACCGGCTGCCTCAGCAACGGATTCGAAAAGCACATCCACTGAAGGGCAATGCCCGCTTACTTTCTCACCCGGGTAACATTCAACAGCATAAGTGCCCCCTGTTTTCCTAAGTTTCATATGAGTATTACCTGCAGCGATTAGCACGCGACCCGGATAAAGCTTATCCCCATCCTCAGCTTCCTTGACCTCTAATAGCGTTTTATTATTTAACCGTTCAGCGAACATTCTCGTGAATATGGGAGGCATGTGCTGCACAATAACGATACCCGGTATATCTCTGGAGAAAGATTTTAAGAGTTGGTATGTAGCTTCCGTTCCCCCAGTAGAGGCACCCATGGCGATCACCTTGATGTTCGAATCCGAATTAACCCTTTCTCCACCCAAGCTGCTGCTGGTTACATTCGCTTTCCATTCTGACACATTCGCTACTGATGCAACTTTAATCTTAATCGTTAGTTCATTGATGAAATAGGCCATCCCACGCTCAGTCCTTGAATCGGGCTTGGTGACGAACTCGACCGCACCCGCATTCAAAGCGTCAAATACATTCTCACTAAGTGAGCTTACTACAACTACAGGAATGGGGTATTGGGGCATCAGCCTGCGCAAAAACTCAATCCCATTCATCTTGGGCATCTCCACATCTAGCGTCATAACGTCCGGCTCATATTCAATAATTCGGTCTCTCGCGATGAAAGGGTCTGCGGCCGTGGCAATCACTTCGATAGTTGGATCTGCTGAGATACCTATTGCCAACGATTCTCTAAACAGTAGTGAATCATCCACAACCAACACTCTAATTTTTCTTCGTGGATTCACTTCAGGTTTACTCCTTTCTATAAACCGATGGCATTACATATTTATAATTGGAATCATCGCGACTTATTGACTCTGAATGCCCAATGAATAAATATCCACCGGGTTCCATGCATTCATAAAACCGGTTAATTAAAGCCCTTTTTGTTGCTGCGTCGAAGTAGATCATGACATTCCGGCAGAAGATGGCATGAAATTTGCGTTTGAAAGGGAACGTCGGCTTCATGAGATTAAATAGTCTGAATATGACTTGGTTCCTCATCTGATCGATAAACATACTTTTGTCATGATCGACTTTTCTGAGATATTTATTCCTCCAAGCAACTGGAATTGATGTGATTTGTTCATCTTGATATACCCCTTTTGCAGCTGCTTCGAGTACTTTGGAGGATATATCGGTTGCTAGAATTTTGGTTTCCCATCCGTCCTGATTGGACCCGAACATATCTGCGATAATCATGGCTAGTGTGTACGGTTCTTCACCCGTAGAACATCCAGCGCTCCAAATACGCAAATCCCTGCTTGTCTCTATTCTCATTATATTAGGTAATACCTTATCTCGAAAAAAATTAAAATGTTCAACTTCACGCATAAAATACGTGTGATTCGTCGTAAGCTTCTCAACCAGTGTCGTAAGAGCGTCCCCCGTGTTATCGGTTACGATGTAATCATAATATTCCGAGAAATTGTCAAAGTTCTTATGCACTAGAACGTTATGCAGCCTGCCGACCATCAGGGACTTCTTCTCTTTCCCCAAGTTAATCCCGTAATTTCTCTTGACTAACTCCGCTAACCTTGAAAATTCATAATCCGTGATGGCAATCATCTAATACTTCCCAAATTCCATATCATCCAGGGCGATTTTAATTTTCGGTTTTGTGACAGCAGCTTGCGAATAACTATGTTTTCCAGCTTCAGTACTTACATGTCCTCCACCATACATTGATGGTGCTGGTCCGCCCTGTCTGAGCTTGAATTTCCCAACCATTTCTTTCAATAATTCGGCTTGACTGGACAGCTCTTCGCTTGCAGCAGCACTCTCTTCAGAAGTCGCTGAGTTGGTTTGAGTTACCTCGGATACGAGCGCAATCCCTTGATTGACCTGTGAGATTCCTGTTGCCTGCTCGTTGGATGCATTCGCAATATTAGCAACAAGCGTGCTCGCCTTAGCTACACCTTCAACGATTTTATTCAGAGCGTCTGCTGTGGCAGTAGCAATCTTCGTACCTGCATCCACCTTCTTGATGGAACCTTCGATCATATCGGTTGTTTCCTTGGCGGCATTGGCGCTGCGTGCTGCTAAGTTTCTAACCTCCTCAGCGACTACGGCGAAGCCCTTACCGTGCTGGCCTGCCCTCGCTGCTTCGACGGCTGCATTCAATGCTAAGATATTGGTTTGAAAAGCGATTTCATCAATGACTTTAATAATTTTGGATATATTCGCTGAGGAATCATTGATCTCTTCCATCGCTTTCAGCATTTCCTTCATTTGATTGTTGCCTTGGGTGGCATTCTCAACCGCAGCAATCGATATCTCATTAGCTTGGTTGGCGTTGATCGCATTCTGCTTGGTCTGAGCTGATATCTCTTCCATCGATGCCGTTAATTGCTCTATGGAGCTGGCTTGCTCAGTAGTCCCATGAGATAGAGCCTGGCTTGAATCCGATACTTGTCTGGAACCTGCAGCAACCTGTTCGGAGGACACATTGATATTGGTAAGCACCTCATTGATACTGTCCACCATCGTACTGAATGCAACGCTCAGAGCGCCTATCTCATCTTTAGAATTAATCTGGACATCTACATTCAAATCGCCTGACGCCATTTTCTCCGAAACTGCAACCAGATCCCTAACAGGCTTACTTATGATTCTGGAAATATAGATCCCCAGAGTAATAGCTACAACCATACCGAGAACAACTAGAATGGCCATGATGAGAATACTTCTGTTGGCAGATGATGAATTTGTATCGCTTGCATGGGCGGAATAAACTTCGTTTAACTCTATTAATTTGTCAATCGAACTTTGAACCGCTAATGTGAGTGGAACTCCTTCCGCACGCAATATTTGCACCGCTTGATCCTCTTTATTAGATAAAGAGAGACTAATCATTTCTTCTCGAATAGGTATCCATTTCTCAATCAATTCTTGGAGATTTTTATATTCTGCCTTTATTTCCTCCGATCTTATGGTTGTTTCGAATAGTTTCATATTATCTTCCAGGATAACGTCATACTCTTCAACCTTAGTTACATATTTACCACGGTCATTGCTACCTTTATCTACCATAATATCCCGCACATATACTTTAAAGTTCTGGAAACCCACAGCTACATTTCCTATCGATTTTGAAGCATTAATATTATTCTCCGACATCTCGCTATACGAAGAATTGATCGTATTTAAATTTAATATTCCTGTTACTCCAACTACTCCAGCAATAATCGCTACCGTGATAAAGCCGATGATAAGTTTTACACCAATTTTTAAATTAATAAACCATTTCATAGTTAATTCCTCCTGAAAGTTTCTGATGTAAGCATAAGCTAAATTTTTTACGATAATAATTCTAGTTCCGCCAAATCCTCTTCGTTCAACAGTTTGTCGCAATCCAATATTAACTTCACAGCACTGTTGATCTTGGCAATACTTTCTATGAATCTATTGTTAATATTTTTATTAACATGGGGCGGTTCAATGATGTTCTCATCTGGGATCGATATAACTTCCGAAACGCTGTCGACGATGAGCCCAATAGTCACCTCCTTGATATCAATAACAACAATGCAGGTTCGATCGTTGTACGCTTTAGGTTCTTTCTTGAAACGCAATCGCACATCCATGACCGGGATGATCTTGCCTCTTAAGTTAATGATCCCTTTGATGTACTCGGGAATTCCCGGAATTGGGGTGATCGCTTGGATCCCGACGATTTCTGTAACGAATTTGATTTCAATACCGTAATCCTCTGTCCCGAGAGGGAATGTAAGGAACTTTCCCTTTAATGTATCCTCTTCCACGAACACTTCACTGATTGCCTCCGACATATTGTTCAGCTCCTCTTTATACTTTCTGATCTACCTTGAAAACCATCGTGACTATGTGAAAAAATCTGATGTATTTAGTATTAAGCTAATACTCCCATCGCCTAATATGGTGCAACCTGCTATTCCATTCATCTTCTTGAAGTAGCTTGGCATTGTCTTGACAACGACCTGCTGTTTATCGATCAGCTCATCTGCGAACAGACAAACGATATTATCGTCATTCTCCACCATCATAATGATGCCTTCATGTAAGTTTGTGATTCTGGTTTGAACCTTGAATAATTCATGCAATCTTATGATCGGGTGGCATTGCCCGCGAACCAGGATCATCTCGTTATTATTCGGATCTCGAATCACTTCGGCGGGTGTTATTCTAAAGGACTGCTTAATGGAGGTCGTTGGTACCGTATACTTCAGTCCTCCTACTGTGATGGTCATTCCGTCAATAATTGCTAAGGTGAGCGGAATTTTTATCGTGATAACGGTTCCTTTATATTGCACGCTATCCACAGAAACGGCTCCGCCTAAAGCTTCAATATTCTTTGTAACTACATCCATACCTACACCACGGCCTGAATACTCCGTGACTTGTTCGTTCGTGGAGAATCCTGCAAAGAAAATGAATGCGTATATTTCTTTGTCGGTCAATTCGCTTTCTGGTCGGACAATCAGGCCGTTCTCCCTTGCCCTTTTTAATATTTTCTGCTTATCAAGACCCCTGCCATCATCCCTGACCGTAATCCATACTTCACTTCCAGCATTCTTCGCCTCAAGCGTGATCGTCCCGATCTCCGATTTGCCCTGCTCCTTGCGTTCCTCGGCATGCTCCAAGCCATGATCTATAGCATTGCGAATTAGGTGCATTAATGGATCTGAGATATGGTCAATAATGTTCTTATCTACCTCTGTTTCCTCACCGATGACTTGCAATTGAACCTCTTTATTTAGTTTTCTAGACATATCTCTTACAATTCGGTTTAATTTGTGAAAGGTCGTGGAAATCTCCACCATGCGGATCGACATGACCATGTCCTGCAGCTCATTCGTAATCTTCTTTAACTGCCTTGATGCTTTATGGAAGCTATCTAACTCCAAGTCAGCTAATTCAGGGTTTTGTGTAACCATCGCTTCGGAAATGACCATCTCGCCAACAAGGTCCATCAGCTTGTCCAATTTTGTAACGCTCACACTGATGATACTTTGCTTATTCGTGGAAATTTGATTGTCCGGTCGCAATTCTTTCTCAGGTGTCTTCTCAAGCAGATCGATTATGGGTTCCTCTAAGCTTATGACCTTCTTCTCTATGACTCGCAATGTAAAATCTTTAATAAAGAGCGTTTCCTGGAGGAAACCATACATTTCCTCCTGAGGTCCTTCCGAATGGAATAGAATCTTAAACCCATCTTTTCGAATGATCCCGATGCTGCTCTCATCATCAATCAGATCTTCTGGCACATGTCGGATGTTCTCTGCCCTATCTTTCAGTTTATGGATGATGCCGAATGCTCTAATGTTCTCCATCTCACAGCCATCTACAAAATTAAATACAGCTTCATATGGATTTAACATTGTTCCTGCTGTCGATGGGTTCTTCAGACGTTCTAAGAATCCATGGATATCCTGGATCAGTATAGATGGATCGCCTTCCAAATCTTGTCCATCCTGAAGCTTTGTTATTTCAACCTTGATGAAGTCAATTACTTCTAACACGATATCTGTTAGCTTGGCACAATCAAACTCTTTCTCTCTTTCATCGCGCAAATAGAAGAACACATCTTCAACCGAATGAGTAACTAACGCAATATGCTTATAGAACATCATCGAGGAGGAGCCTTTAATTGTATGCATAATCCTAAATATTTCATCAATAGCATGCGTGTCTAGATTGTTACACTTTTCACTATTCAATATGATTTGTTCAAGCTTCCCAATGAGTTGAATCGTTTCAAAAATAAACATCTCGCGAAATGCTTCGCTACTGCTGGAATGAACGGGCATTGTACTTCACCTCCTAAACATGGTTCTCGTTTTCAGATTTATCTTGGGGGAGCCATCTAATGTATTGAAATCATGATGTATTTACACAATAAGGGCATTCGTTAAAGCATACAATTAGGGAAAACCCTTGAAATTTATGACTCGCACATGGGAAAAACCCTAATTGACTTTTGGGGGAGATTATAATCTACCTTGGAGAGTGACATGGGAGCGGAGTGTGTAAGATGGGACAACAACGTACGCATCACAGTAAAGAGTTTAAAGAACAAACGGTGAAGTACATCCAAGATAAGAAAAACGCCTTGCGGCGTCCTTTGATGTGATAACACATAATATTGTATTGTTGGACGGGAGTTGGTATAGGAACATACACCTACAAATCGTTGAAGTGAGCAATTTAGCTGCGATATTACAACTGTTTACTACGTAATGTGATCATTAACCAATAATTAGTGCGATTTTACAACTGAATTCGAATTTCCATGAGAATTTCTTGGTATTTCGATCTTTTGTTGTATATCGTTACTATTTCTTCACTTCGCCCTATTCTAAGTGGATTAAGTGTATATTTGCGCTATTCATTCCCCCAAATCCTATATGTTCAAATTCGAACAAAAAATCTCTTCCAGACATTGCTGAGGAATTTAACATCCCAGTAAACACATTAACAAACTGGTTGAGACGTCAAGGAACTTAAACCAAGTAAAAGTTTTCGGAGAAAACTCGCTTCGGGGGCATATGCTTCTTAGCTTGAGCAAACCATTATTCAGCTTCTAATCTGTACTATATCTACTCTCCATCTGCGTAATCAGTTGATTCAGCTCTTCTTGATCATAATGATCATAGTGGTTAGATAGCTGCAGTGGTGCGTTTCCCCTTAAGAGAATCTCCTTAAATTTCTGTACAAAATGTACAATCGAAATCGAGTTCGAAACCGCAGCCAAATCCGAAGCCAAGACCGAGGTCGCATCGATTGACTCCTGAACACTAGCTGTTGCCTGCTCCAAGATGGTTGGGAATCCCTTATCGTTATCCCCAGCAGCATCGCGGTAGAAGTCAGCAACCAATCGGGCACGTTCTGCTCCAACACCTTCAATCACAATGAACGCCTGAACAATATAAGCGCCGGTCTGCCGGCGTTGAGCGATCCCACAAAATTTACGACCTCCTATTGCCAGATCGAAAGCACCTGGACAATAGGCCCCTACGACCTCACCCACACTTACTTCAATCGTCCCTGTTAACTCATGGATCGTCTCGCGAATCAAATCCGCCATGATTGCAAAATCCTCATGCAAATTCGTTATTCCCGTCGGATTAGGTAAGATTAATGATATATTCAATACTCCTTCATCTAACGGAACTGCAGCCCCGCCAGAATTCCTCACAGCAACCGCATACCCTTGATGGTTCAGCGATTCCATTCCATCAGCGGCCATCTCCAGCTTACGATCACGCAATCCAAGGATGAAAGCCTTCTCGTGTCGCCATATATGAACGAATGGCTGAGCACCCTTACCTACGAGTCGGCACTCCAACTCATCAACAGCAAATGGGAGAAGTGCCTTCCCATCTAGGGGGCTTTTACTTCCATCGAGAAGACGCCAATTCATAGGTTGTTCACGATCCAACTTCATAGACTAATCCTCTTTCAACACGTAATACGACTCAAATATGAACGAATTTAGCTTCGGGATACTTGTCCTGTGCCTCGAATATTGCTGTCTGTAGTTTTGTGAGGTGTAAGACCTCAGACTGAGTAACTTCCAACCTCGGAACGATGACAGAGCTGCTTGCCTAATAGTACACTACATGTATTGAACTCATGAAACCAACACCATCAATCCTAATTAAAGGAGCAATTATCAATGAATATACGAACAATTATGGGACCCATCATTATCCTGCTAGGCGTTTTCTTATTACTCAATCGAGGCGAATCATTCGGAGCAGGAGATCTCATAGGCTACTTCTGGCCGAGTATATTCGTCATCCCATTGGGCTTGTTCTTCCACTGGCTATTCTTCAGAATGACGGATCGCAAGGGTGTCGGTCTGCTTATTCCCGGTGGAATCTTGTTAACAGTGGGTGCTGTTTGTCAGGTTTCTATGCTGTTCGGTAATTGGAGTGTGACATGGCCCGGATTTATATTCGCCGTTGTTGTTGGTCTCTTCGAATTCTATTGGTTCGGTAGCCGTAACAAATGGTTGCTTATCCCGATTAATATTCTGACCGTACTATCGATCTTGTTCTTTGCCATCTTCACCCTAGGCTCACTTTTCAATTCCTTGATCTTAGGTCAACCTATACTCGCCATTCTCCTCATCCTTGTCGGAGTTTGGATCATATTCGGAAGGAAAGAACATAGATAGTCGTGTCTCTGCTTAATTTATGCGATCGATGTTGGTGCTCCGAATACAGATTTGTACTCAGTAAGCGAGCCTAGAATATGCTTCACTTGATCTTCGTTCATCGAACCGTATGTCTGAACCGCTTGAACGATGAGTGGGAATAGATGAATATCACCCGCACTAGCGAACCCAACCACCCCAGGGAAGGAAAGCACAAAATGTACACAAGCATCAATAATCTCCTGTTGATCAAACGGCTCATACCAAGTTGCATAATTCCGTTTCTGCTCCACACCCCACGGACCTTTGGCAATCGCCTTAATAACACGAACCGCTACGGTTTGTCGATGAGCCTCTTCCATCAATGCATCGACCGCTTCCCGATATTCGGGTATGGAATACATATAGTAATTGAGTGGAAACAATACGGTCTCGAATGGATAACGACGAAGTGCCTCCAAGTGCACAAGAGGAGCTTGATGTCCATGACCCGTAATTCCAATCGCCTTCACAATGCCTTCTTCTTTAGCTTCAATTGCTGCCTCTAGTGCTCCACCTCGCTCCGTACAGAGATCCAATTCCTCCATCGTGCCGACTGCATGCAATTGAAGCAAATCAACGGAATCTACTTGCATCCGCTTCAAGGAGCGATAGATTTCTTCCTTAGCTTCTTTCTTCGACCTCTGTCCCGTCTTGGTCGCTAAGAATATATCTTTGCGAACCTTGCTAATCGTCGGTGCCATTCGGAGTTCAGCATCACCATAACCTGCTGCCGTATCGAAATGATTAACACCATGCTCTAATGCGTAGGCAATAGACTGATCAGCTTCTAACTGGGTTACACCGCCTAGACTTGCAGCACCGAACATGACCACCGAGCCTTCATAACCAAGACGACCAATCGTTCTTCTTAGCATCATAAACCCTCCTTGTATTAGCTTGAATAGCAGAAAAAGCAGAAATACGATAAACTAATGATATCGTATAAACTGGAGTGGTACAACTTGGTTAGAAAGGACCCTATATGACTACACATATTAAAGTGCTTGTCGTTGATGATGAGACATTAATTCGCAATGGGCTTGAACTAGTGATCAATCCGGAAGCAGATATGGAAGTTGTGGCCACCTCGCAAGACGGTCTTGATGCCATTAAGAAAACAGAGCAGTACAAGCCTGATTTAGTTCTTATGGATATCCAGTTACCCATCATGAATGGTATAGAAGCCATTAAGAAGATCAGAGAGCGTAATTCTAAGGTCATTATTCTTATACTAACCACATTCAATGAGGATGAATATGTTATTGAGGGACTTGCGAATGGAGCGAATGGGTATTTATTAAAGAGAGCCGAATATACTCTGCTCCTTCAGAGCATTCGTGACGCCATGAAGGGTCAATATTTTCTTCCCATCGAGGTTGCAGCGAAGCTGGTCAATTATCTCCATAATAAATAGGAAGTGTACAGTAAAACAGGCTCCCTTTGCCAAGCTCACTTTCCACACCGACACTGGGGACATTCGGAACAACCAGATGCAGCTCCGAGCTGCCCATGTGATACCAGATTCCATCGAAATCGAAATCCGGTCGGTCCTTGCTTACTTGAAACCCAAGAATCTCTTCATAAAAGTGCCTTTCCTTCTCCAAATCCTGAACAACAAGGGCAACATGCTGTAATTCTTTATACATGTGTGCACATCCTTTGTGAGCATATTCACTTATTAAACAGACTTTTCTGTCGCATATGTTCGACTTCTTGATTATATATCCTTTTGCTCAATTTGGCTTGATGTATAGCTGGAATACTATCAATTCGCCTTCTTTCGACAACAAAATAGACACTCGAAGGGTGCCTCTGATATAATGTAAATTAGTGGAACGGTGGACGGGCTCATAGCTAACCCGAAAGGGGGTGTTATATGACCGTTGTTGCTGCTATCATAGTGATTATTCAACTGCTTAACGCAATTATTAATATATTGTTAAATGTCGTTAAGTTCGTCAAATATCTCTTGGGCAGAAAAAAACCACCTAAAGGTTAGAGGACCCGGATGGTGGCTTTATCGTGTGTTTGTAACATAACGGTGAGCTGTGGGTGTCCACTGTTACACTCGGCACAGGTACCTAACGCCTGTGTCTTTCTTGTCTTTAGAATATCACTCCGCTTTATAAATGTAAAGTAGAAGGTGACACCCAATAGAAAGACTCCCAAAGGAGTCTAGTCGTAACTTATTAACATTCCGCTCATCTTTCACCTGTCCATTACAACTAAATCGCTGTAACTAGTACCATTGTCACTACTCCACCACTTCCAACCTAAACCATGTACTTGCATAGTCGCCGAGTAGCGTAGGTAGATGGTAACCCGTTTGCATGAATCGATCTCTAGCTGCTCCATCGATTCAATAGAATGATGAGAATGATCGTTCCGTTCATGACTTCATTTACACTTCCCAATCTTCTCGTAATGCCACATACAGGGCGATCAAATACGCCTGCGTGTTCGTTGTGACCTCGGGTGGATGCTGTAGCTTAGCCGCCAAGTATTCAGCGATTGGCTTCCCTAGCTCTTCAAGTCTAATGCTATGCATATTCGGCAACCTCTCCACCCATGAGCTGAGGATCAACCAATCTTTCGCGGTGAACACCCGCTTGCCCGTATCCTCCAGATGGAGTTCAGGTAAACGGTTTTGCCAGCTGACGATGGCTTTATTCATCGTCTTGCGTCGCTTCAACCGCTCTCGCTGTAGCTCAACTACCACAATCGTTCCTGCGACCATATCCCCAATTCGTTTATCCTTCTTACTGAAGAGCATCACAACTACACCCAGAAAATAAAACGAAGGCAGCACATCCAGCAATCGAAAAAAATTGCGGATAATAACAGCGAGGAAGGTGGCGGATTGACCGTTATCTTGAATGACGCGCAGGCCAAATATGCGCTTGCCTGGTGTTTGCCCACCCATGTAATACTCGGTGCATATGAAGTAGCCTACATTGATCAAGATTAAGAATATAATGAATATCGCTGCCGCATAATCACTACCCGTGGAGGATTGCGGTTCACCATCGGATAGGGATGCAAGTCCGAACAAGGCGAAGAAGATACCTGTGTTGAGAAGCACCAAGATGAGTAAATCCAATAGTTGCGCCATCGCTCGACTGCCGATCCCTGCGGTTTGGAATTGGAGCTGAACTTGCTCGGGGGTGACGACGGTCAAGTTTTTTTCTAGAGAATCGTACATAGCGCCTCCTTGAGCGAATCAAATTATGATAACATGGACAAAAAGAACACGTGGAGGACCTACATTGGAAATGAATCGTTTTATTCGAGACAATAAGACCGTGTGGACGGAGCTTGAATGGTTGCTAGGGCAGATGAATAAGAAGAAGTCCAAGCTCACCGCGATCCAGCTCGATCGTTTCACCGAATTATACAAGACTGTGTCCGCCCACTTGGCATCCATGCAAACCCACGATCCTGCGAATGAGACAACCGTGATGCTCAACCATCTCATTGCCCGCGCCCATAATATGATGTATCGGGAAAGCAATAAGAGTTCTCAGCAGCTGAGGACGTTTTTCCTGCACTATTTTCCAGCATTGATTGGGGCTAGAGCCTTGTTCATTATCTTCGCCCTGCTGCTGTTCGGAATTGGCGGATTGTCCGGCTTCCTCGCTGTCAGAGCGGACCCATTAAATCTCACTTTGATCGTACCTGCGAACATCGCGGAAGGCATTGACCCTACGGCCACCGAGCTTCCTCGCGAGGATATACATAGTCCCATTATGTCAACAACGATCATGACGAACAACATCAAAGTTGCTGTTCTTGCATTTATTAGCGGAATCACCTTGGGAATTGGCACGGTTTATTTGTTAATTATGAATGGACTGATGACTGGTGCCTTGGCCGCAGTATTCATGCAAGCCGGTAAGAGCTATGTATTCTGGGCTTATATTCTGCCTCATGGTGTCATCGAGCTGTCTGCGATCTTCATCGCCGGCGGCGCTGGCTTGTATATGGGCTATCGGATATTCGTCCCAGGGATATACACGCGGAGACATCGATTACTCGAAACCGCCAAGGAATCCGCCCAGCTCATGCTCGGAACGATTCCCTTGTTCATCATTGCTGGGATCATCGAGGGCTACATAACGCCTTCAACCCTTTCTCTGGACCTAAAATATGTCGTCGCCGCAGCCACTTTACTTCTGCTCATGGTCTACTATGTGTATGGTGTTTATGGTTTAAGGAGACTGAAGCAATAGTGTACGTGCGGGTGCGGAAGCTTATAAAGCGTCTCTAGATTTCAGCTCCAAGTAGGCGTTCACCGCGCTGAGCGTCAGCTGGTCGGCAGGCACATCCAGAACGGGAATGCCTTGACCGGTCATGCTGTGGATGTACCGCTTCCGATCCATCGTGAATTTATGGGCAATGCTCTGAATGTATGCTTGATGAGAGTTGTTCGCTTGGATTCTTACCCAATCATGTAAGAGTGGATCCCCTAACGATAACAGGAGCGTGGGATTTCCTCTACGGATCCGTTGCATATAAGGTAATAGCCCACTGTCATATAGGCAACTCTCCATATCGGAGAAGAGCACGATGAACGAACGTTTCTTGAGCATTCGTTGCAAATAAACAAGGGCCGTGCTGTAGCTAGGCTCCACGAAGTCATGCTTCAGATCGAATACAGCTTCCGTAAGCGCGTGTAGATGAGTGATTCCCTTACCAGGTGGTACATACACCTTGACCCGATTGGAAAATGCTAATAGAGATACTTGATCCCCTTGCTTCAACGCCACACTCGCCAGCGCCAAAGCCGCCTCCAAGCAACGATCCAGCTTCACCTGTCCATCCAATTCAATGCCCATCATCCGACCACAATCGAGCAGCAAGGTTACGACCTTGCCCTTTTCTGGTCGATATTCGTTCGTCATCAGCTTCGCTGTTCGTGCGGAAGCTTTCCAGTTCATGTGTCTAGGCTCATCACCTTCCGTGTAATCACGGACATAATGGAAATCCGAGCCGCTTCTTTGCTTGCGATAAATCCGATTCCCGTCAAGGATGAGTGCATTCTGTAAGGAACCGAGTATACCGCGAGCGGCTGATAGATCGGGGTATACGCGGATTTCTTGGGGCAGCTCGATTCGAATCTGCTTCTTCCATAACCCGAGTCCACCATAATATCGTAGGAATACATGATGGAACGTATATCTTCCTCGCTCCTCGGCGCAAGTTGGGTAGGTGAAGATTCCCGATGTTCCTTGGAACATGCCTGATGTTGTTGCTGGTGCTATTGGTGCGGTAGATGCGGTCGGTGCGGATTTTGCTCTTTTTTGAGATGTTGTTGTGTAACTTTGTTGTCTGGTTCTGAAGCTACTCGGAAGATCGTCCACAAGCTCGATTCGAACGATATGCGGTTGTCGCGTCGTTAGTCGAAACTGCACCTCGAAATTCTGCCGTACATCTACACGTTCTGGGAGTAGCCGTTCAATTGACCATTCCCCTCTCCGTGGAAGTAGCAGTAAGTCAATCAGACTGAATATGAGCAGCAGACTATTATACGCCCAGAAGGCGTACATGCCGAGCTCGAGTAAGTAGCCGAGTATAATGACGATGCTTCCTAATGAGATAAGGATAATAAGTCTTCGTGTTGGCACAACAAAATCATGTAGCAGCAGCTTACCGAGGAACCGGAATAGAGGCCAGCGTGTCTTGGATAACTTGGTCACTTGTTCCGCCCTCCAATTCCGCTTGTGGCGTTAACAACAGCCTGTGTCTTAAGGCAGGTCGAGCTACGAGCTTAATATCATCGGGTGTCACATAGTTTCTCCCATCTAACATCGCCCAAGCTTTACTCGCCATCATAATGGCAATTCCTGCACGCGGACTTGCGCCGAGTTGGACACGCTTCGACTCCCTCGTCTTACGAATTAGTGTTGTAATATAAGCGATTAATGTTTCTTCTATAACAACTTGTGATAGCTGCCTTTGGAGTTGCTTAATTTGCTCTGTCGTTATAACTGGTGTGAGTGGTTGTTCCCGTTCTTCTAGAGGTGGTCGATGACTGCGGAGAATTTGTTGCTCCGCTTCTTCACTCGGATAGTCAAGCACCAGCTTGAATAAGAAGCGATCGAGCTGTGCTTCAGGAAGGGGATATGTTCCCTCGTATTCTATCGGATTCTGTGTCGCAATGACGAAGAATGGATCGGGCAGCAGGTGAGTAGTACCTTGAATCGTTACTTGTCGCTCCTCCATCGCCTCTAAGAGTGCGGCTTGTGTCTTCGGACCGGAGCGATTGATCTCGTCTGCCAGTAATACATTCGCGAACACAGGACCTTGGATCATCGTGAACACATTGTCCTTCATATTGAATATGACACTACCTGTAATATCACTCGGCATTAAGTCAGGCGTAAATTGCACCCGCCGATATTCGCCACTACTCAATGCGGCAATAGTTCTCGCCATCTTCGTCTTGCCCAGGCCAGGGACGCCTTCGAGTAGAACATGTCCACCCGCGAGCATGGCTGTTAACAGCAACCGAATATTGAACTTCTGTCCATACAGCCTCTGTTCCATCGCTTCAAGCCACTGTTGCATGGGCTCACTCCTATCTACAATTGATTTTGGATTTTCTCTCCATCCATCATTCCATTCCAAACACCACTCATTCCATTCCAAACACCACTCATTCCACTCCAAACACCATTCTAGCGGAAAAAAGAAGTTCCGCTATCGTCCATAAGTAACCTCGTTTTCTCTCTGTAGCGGAAGTTTTGTTCCGCTATTCAACTGCTACTGCTCCTCATTACTCTCAAAACCACACTCTAACGGAAAAAAGTTCCGCTATCGTCCATAAGTAACCTTGTTTTCTCTCTGTAGCGGAAGTTTCTTCCGCTATTCAACCGCTACAGCTCCTTATTACTCTCAAAACCACACTCTAACGGAAAAAAGTTCCGCTATCGTCCATAAGTA
>JBBDIY010000058.1:0-4715 GCA_040880185.1 Paenibacillaceae bacterium | reverse complement strand
ACCTCGTTTTCTCTCTGTAGCGGAAGTTTCTTCCGCTATTCAACTGCTACTGCTCCTCATTCATTCTAAACCGTGAATTCTATTTGGGGAGCTTATGCTGCTCAATTAGAGCGATTATTTCGCTCATCTCACGCGTATGCGCCATGAACGCCTTCGCATGTACAGGCGATTGCGGGTGCGGGTGAACCACAGGCGCACCCGGTGGTGATTGGACGCCGCCCGGCTGCGCCGGCGGGCCAAGCTCGAGCAGGCGCACGAGCCGCGCGACCTGCGCCTCCGGCCAGCGGCCTCGCGCAAGCGCAGCCGCCTGCGCCGTGCTGGCACTGGGGCTAAGCCCCCAGTGCTCATACAGCAGCTGCCGCAGGAGCTGCTGCTGGTGGATGAGCGCCTCGCCGCGGAGCCCGAGGCGCTCATACCAACCGGCGACGGCTTGCAGCGTCTCGTCGCCACGACGCACCGTCCACGCCCGCGGCGTGTAGACGGGGCCGAAGCGCTTGCCTCGCAGCCATAGCCAGAACAGCAGCGCTGCGCTCAGCTGGATGCAGGCTATGACGAGCCAAGCCGGATAAACCGCCAGCAGACCGGGCTTCTGCTGGTACCCATGGTGTGTCTCATCGATCCACACCGCATCCCAACGCTTGTGGAATAGCGGCCACACAAGCTCGAAGTGCGAATGTTCGAGAATCGCATCATTCGTCAGCCAGTCGGGAGCTAGGACAACCGTCAAGCTCCCCGCACCAACCGCCACACGGCTTCCCAATATACCCTCAGAATCCGTAAACAACACATCCTGTTGCTCAGTACTATCAGCAAGTCGGTTAGATGTTACCACAAGGGCAGATAATCCTTCACCTTCTATGCTGCCACCTGTGTAAATCGTATGTACAGAGTTAGAGTTAGAGTTAGAGTTAGCTTCCTCCTGCTCCACCAACGAGAACTCGTCCCAGCCGATAGGCGCATGATGGAATAGAATCAGATCATTGCCTTGCGTGAGCCAACTCCGTAGCTCTGCCCGTTCGTCGTCTGTGACACCAATGGGTTCTATGACCACTAATAGCTGGTTTTCATGCTGTGGCAAGTCCCTCCATGTCAGTTTCCATTCTCGAACCTGACTTTGACGTTGCTCCAAGAGCTGCCGCCAAGCCTTCGTCCCATCCACATCAGGGGAGAAGGAGAGATAAGCGGGATAACGTTCCAAATCCGGTTTCACAATCCAATATCCGATAAGGAGGAAGCAAATGATCGTTAGCACTAATCCGAAGTGAAGCTTATTCAACCTTGGCATATCGGAATGAATCCCCCTTCACGACTACCTGCTCTACGCGGGCATAGATCGCATGAAATTCATCCTGATCCACAGCTTCATTCCCATACCAAGTTCGTTCGAACAGCATAGAGCAATCATGAAAAAGAGAAACCAAAGCTTTATCGGAATTAGCAAGCTCACTGGCGTATTCCCAATTTGTTTTCCACTTTTCCACTTTAATCCGTTGTTGATCGTCCAAGTAGAATACTAGTGAGAGGAATACAGCTCGTACGCCTTCTCTCCAATCCCCCAACGCATCAAACTCTGATACTTGCTTCCAATAATAGGTGTAGGATTGAATAACGCCATCCACAGGCAAATAGGTATGGAGTCGAACTCGATCCTGTCGGACAAGCTGTTTCACAAACCAATAAATAGCAAAGGATAACAACCCTAACAATATCGCAATAAGTGTATAAGTGAACAAAGAAACCACGCCATCTGAGGGTGCATCGAAATTCGGGAATAAGCCTTTCACCCAGCGAAACACTGGATCCAGCCATTCCCAGAACCCACCCCCACTTGCGTGGTGATAATCCGTATATTCTTCCTGAGACAGGATCTCTTGTAGTACATCTTTGTCTTCCATCGCTTAGAGCCCCTTACTCTTGAGCTGTTTGGAACCCGTTCTCTTGAATCGTGCTCTGGATCAGATCCTCAAGTCCATCACCTTCATTACGCGCCCTCAAGTCGAAGAAGCTTAATACATATGGGATGAACCATAGAGGCATGAGAACAATACTCACCATGCTTTGCAGCAACTGGCTAACTAACCCTCCGGTGAAGAACGTCAACAGCAGCGACACTACCGCAATGATAATGTATAGAATAATGGATATGACCACGTACATCAAGAATAGTCGCCAGAAGCTCTTGCGAGTAATGGCCCAGCTTCTACCAATTCCAATCGATTCCTCTCCTAGAGCAACAAAGGGAAGGTAATAAAAGAAACGAATGACAAAGTAAGATAGCAGGAACATCATACCGAACAATAAAGCAATTCCCCCGAACACCATGAATAGAATCATACCTATACCAGGACTCGAATCTCCAAACCCATTCGCGGCTCCAACAATGACAGCACCCAACACAATAAGCAATACGACCGCGATAACCGTGACAATGTATATGCCGAATAGTATAAGTCCGACTAAAACCGTACTACCTGCTAATGGCCCTAGTCTTCGAAAAGCTTTACTTAACAATTTGCCTACCTCAGGTATAGGTTCTCCATACAGGAATGCCCTTACCATATGTACAATCGTTGAGATAGCAATAGGTGCGACGATGATCATTAATATCGGTATAACAACGAGAATAAGTAACACCATCTGCCATATGTCCATCGAATTCGAATTGTCCTCTAAGCTTGTTAACATCTCCTCATACGAGTATCCATCCTGAAGCTGCGTGAATAAGCTATCTGTCCCTGTTGATTGTCCGTCTGATAGTAATAAGCTCTGTAGTAAATAAATCGGTCCGAACAGAATGAGCATAAGCAACATCAGCTTAACAAAATGTCTCCGATACAATTGAAAACTCCGATCAATCAGTTGCCCGATGCCCATCGGTTTTATTAACATCCTAGTAAAACCCCCTAATCATTTTAATCCTTGATAAATTGGAATAATCTTCAACCCCTTACTATTATACACGATCCCCCACTAGTTCGGCGATACGCATATTTACGTTATCCTCGTACAGACCGCCATAATAACAATGCCTGGACCTCAACCCACTTCCACTAACGTTACCTTGTTCTTCCCTGATTCCTTCGAGGTATATAACACTTTATCGGCGTATAGATACAATTGTTCGAAGGTCACGCCAACCTTCTGAGAGTATGCAACACCGATGCTAATGGTGATCTGGATCGGATCACTTTCATCGATATAGAATAATTGATTTTCAATTCTCAATCGCAATCTTTCGGCTTCCTTCAAACTCTCATTAACATCGAAACCGTCTAGGAATACAGCAAATTCTTCGCCTCCCACTCTTCCGGCAATGCCCGAGCTTGTATAGGGTTTCTTCAATATGTCTGAGAACTGAGTTAGAATATGATCACCCGCGATATGGCCGTTTGTGTCGTTAAGCTGCTTGAAATCGTCGATATCCAATAGTATTAATGTGACGAACTGAGAGCTTGTTGCTACAAGCTTCGCTCTAACTTCGCTCAGGAAATATCTGCGATTATAAAGTCCGGTTAATTCATCCGTCGTTGCTTGAATGAATAATTCGCGCTCATACCGTTTCTTATCACTGATATCTGAGAGGATGAGTAGCATACCTTTATTGTATTTTGCTTTATTACCTATTGGAATTAATGTTGCGCTATAGCTAATGTCATCTGTTCCTGGCAATGCGATTTCTAGGATTGTTTCGACTTTGTTGATAAAAGCATCCACAAGCTTATCATAATCGTGAAAATATCGGATCAAGGGCTGGCCAATCCACACTTTGCCCGCATCTCCACTCAGAATCGACAATAAGTGTCCTGCTGTTGGATTCACATCCACGATCAGATCAGAACGATCTGTTAGAATAACGCCATCCTTCATGTTCGTGAAAATTTTATCCTTGGCGATAGGCCAGATGGACACTATCTGATTGCGGAGTAATGCATAATAAATGATCATATAGGTTGGAATAAAAGTTAACGCCGTAAATCCGAGAATGTCGAAAGGAAGAAAATTGCGGAGCAGTAAGAGTATGATCGGACAGAAGACACCGATTACCAATAGGAGATGTTGCCTAAGATAATGCTTGGGCGTATTCTTCAAGCTGATCACTAAGATGAGGATCGCTATAAAACTCAGGATTTGATTATATGTAATGAACAGAACATTCAGAATCGTCGGTTGAACGATAATTTCGCTATATGAACCTACGGTTTGGAGAGCAATATCATGGCGCATCAGATGATGGAGCTGATCTGTGAATATAAGCAACACATACACGCCGAATGGAATGGACAGTAGCTTGAGCAGTTTGTTAATGCTTATCTTCGATTTACCGACATAGTCCAATACAAAGCCTACGATCATAAGCCCGTTCAAGGATAAGGGGATTTGCTGAATATTCCTTAGCCATAATTTAGCCTGAAATGTATGTGACAACAATTCGAGTGCTGTAGTCAATATGAGCAGAACAGCGATCAAACTTAATACCCAGAAGTAGCGCCTTCCTGGCAACCTTCGATATTGATAAGAAAGCAGACTGAGGAGAAGACCAACCCCACTACCTGCCAACAAATAATAAGCATAACCATCCATCAATCCCATATACAATAACTCCTAAACGTCAGTTCATTTCATTATACCATCACGATTCCTCATAATAAAAGCAACCCCATTCATTCTGTTACCGCTCAGTTCCCATGTCGGGGAACGGGCGGTTTTTTCTTGCC
>JBBDIY010000057.1:0-16487 GCA_040880185.1 Paenibacillaceae bacterium | reverse complement strand
GTAGTAAACAGTTGTAATATCGCAGCTAAATTGCTCACTTCAACGATTTGTAGGTATATGTTCCTATACCAACTCCCGCCCTACACCACAATAGTATGGGTTAGCACATAAAAGTACCGTTCGGATGATTTTCCGAACGGTTTCTTCTTATGGTGTCGCCCAGCATGGGCGTTATCTATCTTGAAGAACTTTTTACAGCCGATGACGATACTCCTCGGGTGTATACCCAGTCAACTTCTTAAAAATCCTGAAGAAATACTTGGTGTTGTCATAGCCAAGTACGTGATATAATTGAATCGGATAAGAAAAGACAAAAGCAGTCAGAAAATAGGATGAGTTAAATTGCTACTAAGGGATTGTCCGAAAGGGAATTCCTTTTATATTTTACTCACATTTAATAGATTACTAGAATAAAAATGAAAAATGATGGAAAACCTTGGGATAAAAGGGGTTGAAAACATTATGCCGAATTATGATGAAATGAGACTTGCAGTTCTAATTGATGCTGATAATGTTCCATATCGAAATATCAAAGGTATTTTAGAGGAGATTGCTATACATGGCACTCCGACTATAAAAAGGATTTATGCCGATTGGACACAACCTACTGTTTCGGGATGGAAGACTGTTCTTCTAGAAAATGCTATACAACCAATTCAGCAATATAGCTATTCAGCGGGGAAAAATTCTACAGATTCAGCTATGATAATAGATGCTATGGACATTTTATATGCACAGAAAGTAGAAGGTTTTTGTATTTTATCAAGCGATAGCGACTTCACAAGATTAGCTACACGTTTACGCGAAGCGGGGATGAAGGTATTTGGTTTTGGAGAACGGAAAACCCCGAGTCCATTTATCGTAGCATGCAACAAATTTACGTATATTGACATAATTGGAATCCCCAAAGATGCAACCGCGATGGATGCAAACAATAATAACTCTCAAAACCAGATTAATGATGATATTGTCGCTCTTATCGCAAGCTCAATAGATGATGTCGCAGATGAAACGGGATGGGCCTTTTTAGGCGAGGTAGGAAATATGATACTAAAGAAAAAAAATGACTTTGATTCACGAGACTACGGATACCCGAGGCTTAAACCACTAATCGCAAGTTTTAAAGTATTTGAAATTGATGGTCAGAAAATAAAACACATAAAAACTCGAAATAAAAAGAAAAAATCACCTGAATTTGATCCAGAGATTAAAGGAAGAACAAATAAAATGGATAACATATAGAGATGAAATAGCATTTACATTTGGCGAGAAGCAAGCTCGAATCGGTCTCCTGGAGCCATGACCTTGCCCTGTTGCCCTTGTGTCTCAAGCCTACGGACTAAAGCTTCCGCGTTCTGGCGGATAGGCGGGAATGTATTGTAGTGAATAGGGATGACCAGCTTGGCACCGTACCATTCCGCCGCTTGAAGCGCATCGTCGGGCCCCATCGTGAATTGGTCTCCAATCGGGATGAAGGCCACGTCTATCTGATGGCGCTCGCCGATCATTCTCATATCTGAGAAGAGTGAAGTATCTCCTGCATGCAGTACGGTTAAGCCTTCGACCTCGATCAGGTATCCTGCAGGCATTCCGCCGTAAATGATCTTTCCTTCCTCCAACATGATGCTCGAGCTGTGAAACGCTTGGATCATTTTCACCGTAGCAAATCCTAGGTCGACTTTCCCACCTATATTCATTTCGATTGTCTTCAGCTTCTTCCAAGACAAATACGTTGCCAGCTCGAATATGGCCACCACAGTTGCATCATTAGCTTTAGCGATGGGTTCAGCATCAAGAATATGGTCTGTGTGGGCATGAGTCAGCAGAATGTAATCGGTCTTGATGGATTCCGGCTTGGTCACCGCAATCGGATTGCCGCGGAGAAAAGGGTCGATAAGCAGCGACCTGTTGTCTGTAGTGATTTGTACGCAAGAGTGTCCGTGATACATAATTTGCATTCTGATTAAGCCTCCTGTGATTTGATGGAATACCTTTAAGAGTAAATCAGTTTTTCAACGTTGATTTATATTTAAAGTATCAAAGTACGTGAATGTTAGCAAGTCATGTAGTACAGTGAAACTATACAAGATTCACATCATAAAGGAGCACGAAGACTTGCACCAACTAGCCAAGGAATATAGCCAGTATCAAGAGGCTAATCAGTTGTATGGGAAAACTGGAAAATACCGCTTCCTGCAGTTTTCAGAACATGCGGTGCAGGGTGCAATCGATATGAAGGACCCGAAGCACATTGTGCTGGAATATCCGAGGGCAATTATTCATTTAATGGACATTAATGAGCCGTTCTTCGAGCGTGTGTTTATGATCGGGCATGGAATAGGAACGATTGCCAGCCATTATCCGGATAAGCAATTTCGTATAGCGGAAATCGATGAGAAAGTATTGGAGTTAAGCAGATTGTATTTTGAATACCACAAGGATAATGTTGTGATTGGAGATGGGTTCGAGCTTTTAATGAATGAAGAAGCGAATAGGCTTGATTATATTATTCTAGACGCCTTTACGAAGGCAGGCACGCCGCATCATCTGACAACATTGCGATTTTTCCAGATGACCAAAGATAAACTCAATGCCAGAGGCTCAATCATACTGAATCTTACGGGTAAGGCGAATAATGATAGGTTAATTAGTGCGATCTATACTACGCTTAAGGAAGTATATACATACTCAAGAGCTTTTTCACTGCCGGGTGAGGATGCCTCTGACGTACGGAATATTATTGTTATTGGTAGCAACAAAATGATAGAGTTTGAACCGCGAGCTATGGCAGGATTCATTGAGATCGAATTAGAGCAAGGACATATCATCATACATAAGTGATAATCGAATTCCCCAATCCTGAGAGGATTTCTTATACATGGTAAAATAGACCTTTACTTTATTTGGTGTGACTCCGATAATGTTAGTGTAGTTAAATATTACTTGGGGGAATGAAACTTGGAAAAGAGTTCAAAATCATTTATTGCAGCATTACTTCTTGCTTTCTTTTTGGGGACATTAGGTGTTCATCGGTTTTATGTAGGGAAAATTGGAACCGGTATATTAATGTTGGTTACATTAGGCGGATTGGGAGTATGGGTATTGATAGATTTCATTACGATCGCAATCGGGAAGTTTACCGATAAAGAAGGTAAAAGAATTACTGCTTAAATCATTATGGGAAGGGGCTGTCCCAAAAGTCTAAATGACTTAGGGCAGCCCCTTTTGTTATGAGAAACTAGGTGTTGCTTCAGGGAGTGCCATGGCTTCCAGCCGCCGTTGAATGACGTGTTCTTTTTAACAAAAGGTAAAGGTGAGAACACGTCATTCAAATGCGGACAAGCTTATGCTTCTGAGGTAGTTTTCTACTCGGCGGATGATTGAAGTAAGAGAGAAAAGGGATGATAATTGAGATGAAACCAACTTTTACAGCCGATCAGCTTGTTAGCTCTTCGGTAGCTTCCAAGAAATTTGGTGAACTACGTAATAAAGCTAAACAGCTTCCTCAATTCATAACAGAAAATGGAACTGTTGATACCGTATTGATTGGTTATAGTTATTATGAACAACTATTTGAACGGCTCTCCCAACTTGAAGAACAAGAAGAAATTCGCATGCTAAATGAGCGTATTGATCGGCTGGATAAGGATTCAACTTCAACAAAATCTTGGGATGAGATCCGCCGCGAACCGCATGAATGAACGATTCGAGATTCGTTTTGATGAAGATGCAGAGAAAGAATACAATAAGCTAGACAATTCTGTACTTGGTATTGTAAACAAAGCAATTGATGAGTTGGTGTATCGTGCGGATGAAGTTGGTAAGAATCTAAGCAATTATTCAAATACTAAATTAGCAGGGTGTAAAGAGATTAAGTTAAGGGATGCTGGAATTCGCATTGTCTTTCGGATTACAAATATGACAGTCGAAGTCTTACGTTAATTGAGCTCCTAGCATCGCCCATGTGATTGGGATAAGGGCGTGGGCTATAGTGGGATACGCTGATCGGTCTCCGCCTGGGGTCGGTTAGAGGAAGATAATCAGGCTGACCTTAGTAAGAGCCTGTCGCGGGGCGAGTACAGCATATGCTTACGATGCTAGCCATTGCTACGCAATGACTTTTAGGTGACATCAAATAAGTATCATACTTAACCATTCACAATAGTTCCTCCGTTAATGTGAAGCACTTGTCCGCTCATATAGGACGAATCGTCACTGGCTAGGAATACATAGCTTGGTGCTAATTCCTCTGGCTGACCAGCTCGCTGCATCGGTGTATCTGAGCCAAAGGTTGAGACTTTCTCAGCATCAAAGGTAGAAGGTATTAATGGTGTCCAGATAGGTCCTGGAGCAATGGCGTTCACACGAATGCCTTGTTGAGCCAGGGATAAGGACAATGATCGTGTTAATGAAACGAGCGCTCCCTTGGTCGCTGAATAATCGATTAACTGTTTACTCCCTTTATAGGCTGTAATGGACGTTGTATTGATAATTGAGCTTCCAGACTTCATGTGCGGCAATGCCGCTTTGATCAGATAGAAGCAGGAGAACACATTGGTACGGAATGTCCGCTCCAGTTGCTCAGCTGTAATGTCAATGATGCTGTTCTGCGGGTGCTGCTCTGCTGCATTATTAATTAGAATATCAAGTTTCCCGAACTGTTGTATCGTTTCGTCGATCACCTGCTGGCAATTCCGTTCATCTGTAATATCGACGGATATGAGATGACAAGCTCTGCCTAATTGCTCGACTCTTTGTTGGGTATCCTTCGCATCCTTATGCTCATTTAAGTAAACAATCACCACATCTGCACCCTCTTGTACATACGTGATGGCAATCGCTTTGCCAATTCCACTATCTCCACCGGTGATTACTGCCGTTTTCCCAGTAAGCTTACCTGCAGGTTTGTAGTTCGAATCTTCGGATTGGGGTTTCGGGTTCATGTTTGATTCCACACCGGGTTGTTGATTCTGATGTTGTGGTGGAAAGGTTTGCGTCTTGTTCTGTGTAATCGTTGACATACCAACACTCCTTCATATTTTTTCATTACATGATTGATTCCTCTTAGTGTTTCCGAAGATTGGCGAAATAGTCTATATGAGTCCGCCATCCATATAAAGGATTCTGGCGAAATTTGTAGAAGTTATGAGTTTGAAGAACTATGGTTAGAACAATATCGAAGTACAATGGAGAAGGTCCATCTATAAATAGGGGGTAAGGTTCAATGAATTTATTCTGGTTGTCAGAGCAGTTGATTCGAAGGTTGAGGTATGCTTATAAGTTTATCGTTATCGGATTATTAATTTTTATTCCAATGGTAGTCATGTCATATATGTATCAAGGTCAATCAAGTGATTTGATAACTTTTAATGCTAAAGAGAGATTAGGCGTAGAATATGTTGCCCCATTGCAAACTCTAATAACGACAATGCAGCAGAGTCGAGGTCTATATCATATCTATTCATCAAACAATGATGCAGCTGTAAAGGAACAGATTGACATCAATAACACTGAAATCGAACAAGCATTTCAGGAAACTTTTGCAGTAGATGATAAGCTCGCAAACGAATTAAAGATTGAAGGGAAGATACACGAGATATATGATGATTGGAAAAAAATGGGCGAAACTGATAGTTTTGCAAGCCACACTGATTTAATAGATCGAAGCAACAAACTAATTGCAATAGTTGGGGATTCATCAAATTTAATTCTTGACCCAGACCTGGATAGTTACTACCTTATGGATGGGGTGGTAAACAAGATACCATTCGCAAATGAAAAGCTTGCTCAGATCCGCGATTTAGGGTCAGAATATTTGCAAGCTAAGTCCATGACTGATGGACAACGCGATCAACTATTGGCATTGATCTCTTTATTGAATTATTCCACGAATGATATTAGCAACGGAATTAATTTGGTAATCGAACAAAACCCCTCCTTAAAGCCGGAGCTTGAAGCATCTAGGATACAGCTTGAAGAAGAGCGAAACAAATTTGCTGAGTTAGTGAATAAAGAGCTACTAAGTTCATCAACATTGGGACTTCCAGGAAGTGAATATTTTGAAATATCTTCAGCGTTCATACAGAATAATTCAGAGCTATATCATTTGGAATTAAAGTTATTGGATAAGTTGATCCAGAATAGAGTAGATGCTTATGAATATCAGGCACTGATTTTTAATATCGCAGTTATTATTGGATTTATCATTTTGTTATATATCTTTATAGGATTCTATATCTCAGTCAAAAAATCGATTACCTATATTAACACATCACTTATACAAGTTAGCCAAGGAGATCTAGCCAATAGACCTGTTGCCTATTCAAAAGATGAGATTGGAGACATTGTACAACCCATAAATACAGTTATAAGTGAGTTTAGAAATATGATTAGTGCAAGTATAACCACCAGTAGCAAAGTCTCTTTATCTTCGTCAGATTTATCGAAGGCAATAACACATTCCTGATTATAGCTCATATCACAGCTCAAACGAACATACTCGCGCTTAATGCTTCGATAGAAGCAGCACGTGCAGGAGAACACGGAAGAGGATTTGCAGTAGTAGCCACTGAGGTTCAGAAGCTAGCTAGTCAGTCTAAGCTGTCTACAGATGATATATCGGAAAAATTAGAAGCAATTACGGATAGGATTAGTATGTTAAGTACATCTATGAATGACGAGATAATAGAGGTTGATAAAGGAATTGTAACCATCAATCATGCAAATGACATATTCACTAGAATACTGGAATCTTCTCAGAAGTTAGTAGATCGAGTACAGCAGGTATCTTATCTAACCGAGCAGATCTCTGCGAGTTCAGAACAAGTTACTGCATCCGTCCATGAAGTAGCCGATATTGCCAAACAATCAGCTGAGAATGCCAATTATGCATCTGAATCGATGACTAGTCAGGCACGGGTAATGAAAATCTTATTAGAGTCGGCAGATGAATTACTCCATATGACTAATATATCGAAGGAGCAACTTAGTCATTTTAGAATGTGATTTCATGCATTTGAACCTTACTCGCAAATTCAAATTTCCATAAGGCGGTGATTTTTTGATTACACAGGACCATTCCAAACGCACTCGCTCAGCAAAATCCATGAAACAATCGAACAGCAGCTTATCACCTACTTCACATGCTTCTCAGTCGCAAGCAAGCACAGCGGAACATATTATGCAGCTGCAGAAAACTTCGGGTAATCGAGCGGTTATGCAGTTAATGAAATCACAAATACAGAAGAAAGAGAACAAAACGGGTATGCCCGATAATTTGAAGAGTGGTGTGGAAGCCTTATCCGGTACGGATATGTCGGATGTTCGTGTTAATTATAATTCGGATAAACCAGACAAGGTGAATGCGTTGGCGTATGCGCAAGGTAACGATATTCATGTGGGACCGGGACAGGAAGAGCACCTTCCGCATGAAGCTTGGCATGTCGTGCAGCAGAAGCATTCAAGAGTGAACCCAACCCTTCAAGCCAAAGGGCTTGCCATCAACGATGATGATGCTCTGGAAAGAGAGGCTGACGTGATGGGGGCAAAGGCGATGCAGATGAAGGCAGGGGATTCCACCATGCTCTCTGATGGTGAGAATACTAGTGCTCCGGTAGCTCAGTTACAGGATGACTATTATCCAAGCGGAGACAAAGAGCCGCATATCCATATGCATCCCGGTGGGATTACCTATACTGGGGTTGGACATAATCATAAACACTTACAGAGTGGGGATCAAGTAAGGGAAAGTGCAATTATGGAGGTTTATCAGGATCTTCAGGCTTTAGGTACTGCAAGGGCATTAGATATCATTCAGTGGATCCAGGGTGAATTTGGTATAGACCCACCTGAAGAGGCAGTTGTGGAAGAGTATGAAGATGAAGGTACACCTAGTGGATGGGCAGAGAGTGAGATGGAGGATCATAATCCAGAAGGAGAGGCTCCTATGGGTTTCAGCTATGGATCATATACTTCCAAGTTAAAATAAAAGTTAAACGTGAAAGGACACCTCCCAAACTCCAAACGAGAAAGGAGGTGTCTTTATGCTAATCAACCGATTTAGACCGACTACGAAAATTAGAGTGAAGTTGGAATTGGAAAATATTATTTTGTACAGTACGATATTGCTTATTCAATAGAGATAAACTATCATTATCAGATATGAAAATATCATCATAGACTGCTCAAGGGGGATATACAATTGGAAGACGGTTTGTTGCTTATACTCATTAAGATTATTTTTATTAACATTATATTAAGCGGGGATAACGCGGTTGTCATTGCTCTAGCTTGCAGGAGACTTCCAGAGGAGCAACGGAAAAAGGCGGTATTCATAGGAAGCTTCGGGGCGATTGGCTTGCGGGTAGGACTTACTTTTGTCGCTGTCTGGTTATTAGAAATCCCATTCTTCCAGATTATCGGGGGTCTGTTATTGCTCTGGATTGCAATCAATTTAATCAAGGGTGAGAGCAAGGAAGATCAACTTAAAGGCGGTACTAGTATGGCAGAGGCCATTAAGACGATTATTATCGCCGATCTGGTGATGAGTTTGGATAATGTTGTAGCAGTAGCAGGGGCCGCGCAAGGCAATCTTGTAATGATATTAATTGGACTGGCGATGAGTATTCCATTGATTATTTGGGGTAGTCAAATATTAATGAAGTTAATGAATCGATTTCCAATCATTGTTATATTAGGTGCTGGGTTGCTAGGATACACGGCTGGTGAAATGGTTATGAATGATAAGAGTGTTTCACATTACTTCGAAACTCACTTCTCGGCGGGACATTATCTCATTCCAATTTCCTTAGCGCTTGCTGTCATTGTAATTGGCAAACTAATGAATAAAGGAAGTCATCATACGCCCATCGAGCAAACTGCTGCAGGTTCAGAAGAGTAAAAAGTTGATGAATTCTAGAAGCACCGGCTAAACAGCTGGTGCTTTTCTTGCGGGCACTGCATAGTAAAGGGCTTGATATGTTTACGACAAACGGGTGATACTACATATCATCGACCAGAATATATATGAGGTGAATGTCATCATGAACCCTAGCAAAAAACATCTATTCATCGCTGTACCTCTACCAGATTCTATCAAGCTGCATATAAGTGATTGGTGCCAACAAATACAAAAGCAGCTTTCATTTAAAAAATGGATATTTCCGTCTGATTATCATATTACTGTGAAATTTTTAGGTGGCGTTGATAAGGATACAGTAGTGAAGTTAAAGCCGTTAATTGGGCAAATCGCTTCAGAGCAATCCGCATTCTCACTTACCGTTGAGGGTCTAGGTACCTTTGGTAAATCTGGTTCTCCTCGGATACTCTGGACCGGCATTAGGGGCGAGATAAGTCCTCTACATGTTCTGCAAAAAAACATAGATCGATCGACGGAATCATTAGGGTTTGTTTCGGAAAATCGACCGTATACGCCTCATCTGACTCTAGCCAAAAATTATACTGGAAAAGCGGCATATGAAACCCAGTTTTTGGACCAAGCTGCCAGTCACCAACCAACCCCGCTAAACTGGGAAGTTAATGAAATTGTACTGTATCAGACTCATTTGGGAAGAGAGCCGATGTATGAACCATTGGAGACATTCTCATTTGGTCAATAGTTAATACCCTATATTTGGAGTGCCACTCTACCCCCACTTAATAAGAACCTGCCACGAAATATATAAATTGTACAGTGGGAGGAGTGTAACAATGTTAAGAAGATTTCAGCAACGATTCGGTGTGGATCTGGGAACTTGTAATACATTGATTTATCAGATGGGCAAGGGGATTGTTCTGCAAGAGCCGTCTGTTGTCGCGATCCGTACGGACACGGGTGTGGTCGAAGCTATTGGTATTGAGGCTCACGCCATGATCGGGCGAACCCCTGCACATCTGGAGATTATCTACCCATTACGGGATGGTGTCATCGCTAATTTTGAAATGGCAGCCGTTATGTTGAAATATTTTATAGATAAAATATATGGAAGAAACAAATGGTTTCGTAGTTCCTATGTGGTTGTCACCGTTCCCTGTGGGATTACCAATGTGCAGCAACGATCAGTGGAAGAAATGATTATTCATAAAGGTGCAAGAAAATCGGTTACGCTTGAGGAGCCGCTTGCTGCAGCTATGGGAGCAGGGCTTCCAGTGGGTGAAGCTGTCGGAAGCATGGTGCTTGATATCGGCGGTGGGACGAGCCAAATCGCATTAATATCGTTAGGTGGTATCGTGTTAAGTAAACATATTCCCTGTGGAGGTGTATCCATCGATCAAGCTATTATTGAATATGTGAAGAAGTCATATCATTTGATCATCGGCGAACGAACCGCAGAGGAAATTAAGAAGCAGGTCGCAACAGCGGTCAAGCCGAATAAAGAGCTGCGCATGGACATCAGAGGTCGTGATCTAGTAAAGGGATTGCCCCATACCATATCCATCACTGCTAATGAGGTTTCCGAAATTCTTGATGGTTTTCTGATATTGATTGTAGATAGTATTCGCCAAGCCATGGAGCAATGTCCACCTGAGCTTGCGGGGGATGTAATGGAACGGGGCATTCTTCTATGTGGAGGGGGAGCGCTCCTAAATGGTCTGGATCGGCGATTGCAGATGGAGATCGGTGTTCCCATTCATCTGGCCGACAATCCAATGGAATGCATCGTGCTCGGGACAGGGAAAATGTTAAATTACAAACTATCTTAAATAAAACTGCCTATAATAAAAATCAAAAAAATATGATAGAATAACAGTATCTAAAAAAAGGAAAAAATGAGTGGCAGGGGAATCTAATGATACTTGAGAAGAAAATTAAGGTCACTCATCTGCAACCTGATATCATTGACCGTTCAGAACTCTTAGTCTTGCATTGTAAACATTTCTCGTGAGTGAGGTGTGTGAATGTGGGTGATTCCAAAACAACCAAATCAGGACGGATAAAGGAACAGCAGGAATATTATGAGACTACAGAACGGTTTGAAATCATCGAAGGACTTCGATATGACTTTCTGTCCTCCCCCAAGTATGCGCATCAGAAAATACTAACAAATCTTCATCTTGCGTTTCATTCCGCTTGCAGTCAAGAAGGTGAGATCTTACTTGCACCGCTTGACGTACACTTCGACGAGGATAATATCGTTCAACCCGATGTGATCTATATTGCTCGTGATAATCTGGGTATTATACGTGATGGATTTGTGTTCGGTGTCCCGGATCTAGTTGTGGAGATCCTATCGGAGAGCACCGGTAGAAGGGATAAGACGATTAAGAAGTCACTATATGAACGATTTGGTGTCAAAGAGTACTGGTTAGCTGATCCTGTGTATCGCCTTGTGGAGCAATTTGTCTTGGAAGATGATCGGTATCGGTTAATAGCCACGCTAACGGAGCAAGATCAGTTAACATCTAGAGCAGTGCCGTGTCTCATTATCGATCTGGCAGGCATCTTTCCCGCTGAAGAAATCGGATAAACTTGGTTGTAAGTGAGCACATTCCTCCACCGGGGGGTGGATGTGCTTTTTCTTGTTCTCTTTTATAATAATTGTCAGTTAATGACGATATTTGATCCAAACCTATAATATTACAGTAACTCGAACTCCAGATACGACCGCTCCGGTCATTGCGTTACAGGGGGAGAATCCTCTGATGGTTCCGAAGGGCACAGCTTTTATAGAGCCGGGCGTTGTTGCATTTGACAACGTGGATGGATTCCTATCCGAGCAGGTGATTACTGAGGATGTTAACTTCAATGATATTGAAGGGAACTGGGCTTACTCATCCAGTATGGCCATTGCGGAGAAAGGTATCTTGAACGGTTATGAGGATGGTACCTTCCAACCAAAGGCTTCGGTTACACGTGCGGAGTTCACTGTAATGCTGGTCAATGCGTTGCAACCAACGGCTCAGGAAGGCTCGACACAGTTCAAGGATGCTGTACCGGCATGGGCGAATAACGCGATTGCTCGCGCGGTGTCCGCAGGTTGGGTGAGTGGATACGAAGATCATACCTTCCGTGCGAATGAACAAATTACGCGAGCAGAGATGACTACGATCGTCGCCAGAGCATTAGGTTTAACTCCCGACCCAGTTAACGAGTCCCTGAGTGGCTTTGCCGACGATGGTGACATTCCTGTCTGGGCGAAGGGTTCGGTCACAGTAGCCAAGCAACAAGGGATAATTAGTGGGAGTACGGGTAATAAATTTCACCCACAAGATATTGCTACTCGCGCGGAAGCTGTAACTGTCATCATGGAAATAATTAAAGGACTTTAATATAGTCATGTAGAAGTATTCTGCAATAGTGATTTCTCTATTATGTGGATTCAAGATAGAGGTGTTGAATGGAGCATCAACAAGCAAAAGCCAACTCACAAAGTGGGAATACATCGACCAACGTTGCGGCTCCGCAATCACCGGAGGCTTCCTTTGCCTATCCCGGTGTTGCACAATTGCTTCAAATGCAAAGAACGATGGGTAACCGGGCTGTCTTGCAGATGATGAAGCAGTCGCAGGCTTCGCGTCCATCTGCTGTTATTCAACGCAAAGAAGGCGAAGAAAGCAGTAAGCTCGATAGCGATTTGGCCAAATTCCGCAGCCGCTGTGATAAGTATGGTAAGGTGTTGAATGCCGCTTTTGTTGCAAAGTTTGAAAAGTATGTACAATTCTTAGCTGCTGGCAACGAAGAAGAAGGGTCACCATTATTGCAGGAGGTATTGGCCTACCTGCAACAAGTGAAAGCTTTTCAGATTCCAGCGGATAAGTTTGATAGCGTAGATCCCGCTGATGCGGACAAGTTCTCTCAGAATACCAACCTATGGTCAAAGACGAACAAGTTTTTGCCGAATCAGAAAGCTGCTGAAACAGAAGGGGTAACGCTGGAGAGTAGCCTAGCTGGATTTCTGTTTGATGGTCTCGATTTTGGAATCAATTACAGCACCTCGAAGCTACTACAAGCACAATGGCAGCAAGTATCACAGAATTTCATCAGTAATGCCAAAGGCACCATTCACGCTCACATCTTAATGGGAATGAACGAGCAAAGTGTTCTATTCAAAACGGAAGCCCCTGTTGTAACTGAGAAGCTGGAGAAGGGAGAAGTCACACTCGTCAAGGTGACGTACTACCATTCTGATCTTAATGGGAAAATGGACGAATATAAGACTGTTGATGTTACGACTGCAGAGGAATGGAAGGCCTTACTCGCTGACACAGTCCCTGTCATTCCGATAGGTTCAGTAAAAACCAAGGATGGTACGAAGAGAGTAATAACCAAGATCAACACGAGTGGAGAAGTTTATAAAGCCATACAGAATATTACCCATATGGCTGAGATCAAGAGGAATGAAGAAGGCGTGGAATGACAGAGCAAATTTATGAAACCTGACCTCTTGAGGTCGGGTTTTTGAACTTTTGGGAAGGTAAGTTTGAAAATCTGGAAAAAAATTGTAGAAAATTGTAGAAAATTGTATAATGTATTGATGGGGGAAATATTCCTTCTTTTCAACAACTTATAATTATGTCGGAGGTGCTGGTATTGCCAGTAAAGAAAATTTTGGTACTCCAGTTTTTATGCTTTCTATTAATTATTCCGCAAGGCATGTGGGCAGCGGAACCAAAGAGTGACATCAAAGGTCATTGGGCCGAAAAAACCATCGAATCATGGAAAGCCAGTGGTTACATCGATGGCTATGGTGACGGAGTTTTTAAGCCCGACGGATCTATTTCGCGCGCGGAATGGGTCAAATTGATCAATATTTCCCTGGGGTATTCCGTTTCGGGAACGAGCCCATTCAAAGACGTACATACAGAGGATTGGTTTTTCAGGGATATAGGTATAGCTAATGCTGCTGGATACATATCTGGTTACAGCGACGGAACCTTCCGTCCCGCGCAATACGTTACGCGAGAGGAAGCCGCTGTGATGCTTCAGCGCATCCTTTGGCTTCCTTCGGAAGCGGATGAAGTCTCGTTCTCCGATTCACAAGATTTATCTTTGTGGAGCCGTGGAGCCGTAGGTGCCCTAGTTAAGCAATCGCTTGTGTCGGGAGTTGGTGGCAAGTACAAGCCGAAATCCCAATTAACTCGGGCCGAAGCCATAGCCTTATTGGATAAGGTGATGAAGAAACCATCGATTACCCTAGATCAAGCGGGGACATACGGACCCAAAGAGGGAAAGGCATTTTACCCCAAAAGCCTGGTTCTTAACGCACCTGGAATTTCAGTGAATAATATGCATATTAATGGAGATTTGACGATCGGCAGTGCTGTTGGCGACGGTGATATCTATCTCGATCAAGTTAATGTAGCCGGTACGACATATGTCAATGGCGGAGGTCAGAATAGCGTACATTTCAAAAATACAGTAATGGTCACTGTTGTCGTGGACAAGCAGACGGGTGCTGTCCGGATCGCAGTCGAGGGACTGTCCCAGATCGGCACGATCACTCTTCAGACAGGCGCCAATATTGAAGCGGAAGCTACGACTTCTGTGAATACGGTCAGCTTGTCTGAGAATCTTCCCAATGACACTTACGTAAGATTATCCGGATCATTTGAAACGGTGGATGTTATGGCACAGAGCATCGTCATTGAAATACCTGACGGAAGCATCAATTCTCTGAACGTGGCGGAGGGTGCATCTTCCAGTACGATCAAGATGGAGAAGGAAGCAACCGTCCTGAATATGATTATGAATGCCGCTGTCCAAATTTTGGGGCAAGGGTTAGTTAAGAATGCGGTAGTTAACGCCGCGGGTATCCAAATGGACAAAGCTCCGGACAATGTAAAGGTTGGAGAAGACGTGAAGGGAGACGTTCAAGTTACGATAGGAGGGCAAACCCAGGCAGCTATCCAACCTCCTCCCCCTACTCCAACGCAAGAGATCGTCGTTGAGCCGCCGAGTACGCCTTCCGACACAACACCTCCGAGTCTGACGGTCAACGTCACTTCGGTGACCGGAGGTCAGGACGTTCAGGCTACTAGCAATGAGTCGGGGACCATCTATCTGGTACCAAGCTCGATCACGAGAACGGTCATCTTTATGAACTTAGCCATACAGGCTGGTCTGGGTATTAAGCAAACGAACACAGCTTCGATTTCGATTACCTTCTCAACAACGGGATTGGCACCCGGCAATTGGTCGGTTGTTGCGGCGGATGCTACGGGCAATGTCTCTACTCACCGTGCAGTAACAATCTTCGATCCGAATGGATTGCTATACGACCATCTTGGAGTTGATTATAATCAAGGAATATTCATGGTGTTCAATAAGAGTATTGTGAACAATCTGGCGAACGAGGCTGCGTTCAAAGAAGCGCTGTCCTTCTCATCCGACAATGGTGCCACGTTCAACCCACTCGGAGCAGACGATCAAGTACACATTTACAGTGACTCCTTCTCGGTATACCTGAACTCGGAATATTCGGGAACGGGCAATATCCTCAAGCTTGCGGCGGGATCTCTTAAAGATGAGAATGGAAACGTGCTGAATGTTGAGGTGAGCACATCTGCGTTTGCGGGTGGTACGAATTTGACGATTATTTCACCAACTACAGCATTTCCTATCCCACTTGCTATGAACGGAACGATCCAGTTCAGCGTTGATCGGGTGGGAATGGTTTATTTTGTCCCAGAGACAACCAGTGGGAATCAGACGGAGTTCGATAACGTCGTAATAGCTGGCTTTGGAAAGGCGATTGCGATTACGGAATCAGACGTGAATCAACCACAAACACTTGACACCATGAATTTGGTTCCGGGATTTTATAGGCTGTATGCTTGGGGGGGAGAAGATGTATACGTTGAGCTGGCTGTCACCCCACAGCTTCCTTCCAACTCCATCAGTTATGACAATCGAAAGACAGGTAATGACTTCATTACGGTCACCGGGTTGAATGAAGGGGATATTGTTAAGGTCTATAGCGACTATAACGAGCCATTCATATCATCGACAACGGTTGCGGCTAGTCAAACTTCAGTCACCATCACCGATGTTTTGCTCAATGAGGGATCGGGAATGTTCTTTTTCACCCGCACTCAACCCGGTAAAGGGGAGAGCCATCCGATTGGAGTAGGACACTGGGAAGCAAATGATCCGCCAGTCGCATTGACTGGCGGATCGCTGACTTTGAATAGTACGACAACTTCCAAAACCTATAATTATCCATACAGCGAACTAGTAACGGACGGTGATTTAAACGATCTCCTCACCTACGTCGGATTCACTTCGACCAATACCGATGTGGCAACCGTATTAGGCAACCCAGATACCACCACTCCAGTAACCATAACCCGGGGTAGTACGATGGATAGCTGTGTTATAACGATCCAGTTTAAGGATATCAAGAACCATATCACAAGTGTAGCTGTAACAGTTACAAACGAGTAACATGAGAAGCCCTATCCGGTGGCCGAGAGCCATTAGAATAGGGCTTTCTTAATGAATGCGCGCCTAGCCAAGCTAGGCACAACTAGCCGGTGCGAGTCCGGTCGAG
>JBBDIY010000056.1:0-16807 GCA_040880185.1 Paenibacillaceae bacterium | reverse complement strand
AGAACGTTAGTTGTTTGGCCAGCATGAATATGTTATTAGCAAGCAGTTCCTTAGCGTGAACGTGTTCGGGATTAGACGCATGTCGAACACTTCATCAACAGGCTTAAATGATGTGCTAATCATGACCACTAACGGGAAAATGAATGCTATCGCCAGTATGGAAGCCACAATGATAAAGATCGTTTGTTGCAGCTTGATTGTCTCCAAAACAATACCTCCTCCAATGACTTCCCTACTCATTTCCAGAAGTAACTTTTAATTGGATTAATGTCAACGTCATGATGATAAAAAACAATACAAATGCCACGGAGGTCGAATATCCGATTTGATTGATTTGGAAAGCCTGATTATAAATATATAAAACGGTTACATTCGTCGAATTTGCGGGACCGCCTTCGGTCATGATCTTAATTTGGTCAAATACTTGTAGCGACCCGATGATGGTTACGATCAGTATGAACACGTTCGTATTTCTCAGCAGCGGAAAAGTGATGGTAAAAAACATACGCATCGAGCTGGCTCCGTCCATTTTTGCAGCCTCGTAATAACTGGTCGGAATATCTTTGAGCGATGCCAAGAAAATAATCATATTAAACCCGACAATATGCCACAACCCCAGCACGGTAACGGAATACAGCGCCTGATCCATGGATACTAGGAAGTCTTGCGGCGGTAAACCAAGTAATGTCAATATTCGATTAAAATATCCTCTTGTCGGATCGTACATAAACGTCCATACCAATGATCCGGCAACGAGAGAGATTGAATACGGCAGGAAATACACGGTCCTGAAAAGCTTCTGCGGAAATCCGTTGATCGATTTTACAAGAAGAGCAAGCAACAGTGCAAGAACGAAAACACTCGGAACGTAGGCGAGTGAATATTTGGCAGAAATCCATAACGATTGCCAGAAGTCCTGCTCACCCCATATTTTTATATAGTTATCGAAACCGATATAATGCATCGAACCCAATCCGGACCAGTCGTGCAAGCTGACATAAAATGCGTATACGATAGGCCAAAACAAAAACAAGCACATCAGAATGAGATTAGGAAGCAGCATCAGATAAGCCGTCATCGACTCTCCGACTCTGAATTGTCGTAGTTTTAGCATCTTTCGCATCACCTCTGTCCTGTTATGAGAAATTACTTCGGTGAGGTTCAATGAATGCAACCTCACCGATCAATTTGCAAAAATTACATGACTCCCTCATACTTTTTCAAGAATTCCTCGAACTTCTGATTGTATTTTTCTGCAATATCGTCAATGCTCGTATCCGTTTTATACAACGCCTCTTGAATCATATCCTGCATGATTTTTGAAACCTCAGGCGGGATGCGCATTTCCGCTTTTTCCGTCCCCAAAATTTGCTCGGTATAATTTTTTCTGAGTCCTTTGCTGTAGACATCTTTGGCGATCTCTTGGACACTATTTCTTACCGGAAGACCGAACTTGACTTCCGTATCCCATACGACGTGCGAAGTCGGGTCCGGATTTGCGAACAGCCAGCTGATATATTTGGCGGCATCATCGGCATAATCACTATCTTTGTTAGCTACAATTTTCCAACCACCGGCGACCGTCACAGGAGTTCCGCCTTCCGGAATCGGCAGCGGAACGATTCCGATATTTCTGTCGGGATACGTTGTTTCCAATGGAGCGATACCCCAGCTTCCCATCACTTGCATAGCAGTCTCTCCGTCGGCGATAATGCCGATATCCGATGAAACACGGCTCGGTTTCTTATTCAGCGCACCCGATACCATCAGATCTCTCCAATAGCTCAGAGCCTGTTTGACTCCAGGAGAATTCAACGTCGCGGTTTTTCTGTCCGCGCTCAGGATATCTCCGCCAGTACCCCAAATAAATGGAGAGAAAATAAATACGCCATGATCGTCGGGCGTAATATGGAATGTTAACCCTGCCCTCGTATTGGTAGCAAGCTTCAGGGCATCTTCCTTCATTTCATCCCATGTTGTTGGCGGTGTCATGTTGTTCTCCTTGAACAAATCGATGTCGTAGGCAAGTCCGACTAGATCCTGTTCATAAGGAATACCGTATATTTTGCCGTCCAACGTTGTCACATCAAACGCTGTCGGTGCAAAATCCGCTTTTGCTTCACGGTCGATATAGTCCGTCAAATCTTTAAGAATTCCGGCATTGTAGTATCTCAGCATCGTCGACGGTGCGACAAAGAAGATATCGGGACCATCTCCTGCTGCGAAAGCCGTAATAAGCTTAGTTCCCAAATATTCGCTTGAAGGAATCGATTCTACGACGATTTCTACGCTTGGATCGACTTCATTGGTGTAACGTTCACCCATTGTTTTAAAGAATTCGAAATTTGCACTACTCTCTTTGTACAACGTCCAAAAAATCAATTCTTTTTTGGCGGACGCATCGCCGGAATTGGCACTCTCATTGGACGGTTCGTTTGTGCCTTCATTTCCGGACGAACATCCCAACAGACCGATCAACAGAATACAAACACCAGCGAGTACTGCAAAGCTCTTGATTTTTTTATTCATGTATTTAACTCCCCCACTTGAGAATTTGCGGAAATCCTAGAACAACCGCCTTTTTATTTTACAAAATTAGATTGCGCCCATCCATGATGATAATCATGCACTTTGGTTCCATATTTTATCGGAAAAAATAGAAAAGAGATTCCGAACGAATCTGTTCAGCGAACCCCATTCCATATTTTACGATTTAATTGTCTGCATTCTTATTTCATTCCATATTTTCAGACGGTTGGCGCTTTTTATATTCCGTTATCGTTCGGCCCGTCACTTTTTTAAACACTTTGACAAAGTAATTGCAGTTCACATATCCTACCCGATCGGATACTTCTTCCGTGGACAAATGCGTACTTCGCAACAGTTCGACAGCTTTTCGAATGCGATACTGCATCAAATAGTTGGAAAACGTTCTGCCCATTTCCTGATGGAACCGCTGGCTGAAATAATTGACGCTAAAATTGACTTTACCGGCGACATCTTCGAGTCTGATCGGCTGATCGTAATAGACATGAATATATTGAATCGCCGCCGAAATCCACCCGCTTCTTTTCTCCAGCTTCCGCAATATGTTCAACCTTCTTCGGATCATCCCCGTCAAAGTGGAAATCAGCAGATCGAATGTCGGGATATGATCGTCCATGTCCAGCTTTTCTTGTATGCTCATGCTCGCCAACTCGTCGTTCATCAGGGAAATGTATTCCGAGTGATACGTCCTTATTTGCTCCATAAAAAGATCGAATATCATTCTGCAAAGACGTATCGCTTCCTGCGGTCTGACTTTATTTTGCACAAGCGGCGAGACTTCTTCCTCGACCCACACGCACAGTGAATCGTACTGATGACTTAACAAGTAATTTCTCGTCGTTTTTTGAAACTGCTTCCATTCCTTTTCATCGAACTCCCCCAAAGTAGGATTCGAATCGAAAAAGCAAGTCCCCACACCCTGATAAAAAGAATGCATCAAAGACAGCTCAGCCTCTGTTCTAAGTTCTCCCAGGGCAGAAAACCGATTTGTCGCATGACTGACGCCTGCCGACACCTTCATGTTCAGGTTTCGATGAATGGAGTCGATTAATTCGATTGCGAGTGTATTCATTTCATCATGCAAACAATCACCGTTTGCGATCATTAATCCATGCAAAATGTCGCCGTCCGCACCTATGAATTCGGTTGTCTTTACGCGCTGCAAATATTCGGACACATGAACGACGAACGCGCGCAAATGCGATTCCGTGAATATTTCGCCGTCCGGGAACGATTGCAGGGAAAACCATGAGAACTGCTTTCCCTCTTCACTCTGACAATACCGCATCAATAAAGGAAACTGATCCGATTGAAAAGAAGCCGCGCTTGCCTGGATTCCGGAATAATACCTCGTTTTCACAAGAAGCTGGACTTTCTCCGCGTCGATAGTATGGCGCTCGTCCGATTCGATATGCGTTTCGTCTTGATCGTGATATTGCAATTTATTGAAGATTTCTATCAATTCCTCCGGATTCAGCTTATATTTGGGAATGTAATCCTGTATTCCGATCTGAATGGACTTCCGTAGATATTCAAATTCTTCAAAGCTGCTGAATACGATGATATTGATGTTCTTATCCAGTGACCGAACTTTCTCGGCCAGTTCAAGCCCGCCCATCCCCGGCATTCGAATATCCGTCAACAAAATATCGGGCGGATGCTGCTGAATGGCTTCCCATGCTTCTTGTCCGTTTCTGTAGCTCCCGATGATTTGAAATCCATAATCCTCCCATTTGATCAGCGCCTGCAGACCTACTCTTACAAGCAATTCATCGTCAACGATCATAACCTTCCTCATCGTGTTGTTCCCTCCCAGGGCAGCGTAATCGTTACCCGCGTTCCCTTATCAACCGCGCTATCTATCGAAAGACCGGATATTTGGCCGTAATGCAGTTGTATTCTTTCGTGCACATTGCGCAGCCCGATATGCTTTGTCGGTTCTTTCCCATCTTTTCCATTCAGCCGGTTTACGATTTCCTCCAGCTTGTCGGGGGAAATTCCGCAACCGTTATCGATGACATGAATCATTAAATACAGATCTTTCTTATAAATGGTTACATTGATTTTTCCGGTGCAGTTAATTTGAGCCAAACCATGAACTAATGAATTTTCGATCAAAGGCTGTATCAGAAACTTTAATACCCGAATATTTCTCAGATCGTGATGCATATCGACATTAAACTGAAAATTTTGCTGACCCACTTTCTGAATATTAATGTAATCATTCAATGCGGACAACTCTTCGTGAATCGGAACAAGCTCATCCATCTTTCTCATGGAATAAGTCAGCAATTGCGACAACGAATCGATCATTTCCTTAATATTATGTTGATTTTGAAGCATGGCCATCCAGCGAATCGAATTTAAGGCATTATACAAAAAGTGCGGCGACAGCTGATTTTGCAGCGCTTTGATTTCCGCATTCCGTTTCAACGATTGATTTTTGACCACTTCTAGAATGAGTTGCTGAATTTCATACATCACGGAAATAAATGTATCGTTCAACTCGACAAGCTCTTTCGTTCCAGTGAATTTTCTCAAGGAAGACGGAGCTACCCCCTTTATCCCCTGCTTCATATTGTTCTTTAGTCTTCTTAACGGAACAATGATATCAATGGCTAAAATATACGTGGCCAACAATCCTATCAGAAGAAAGAACAGAGCAATCCAAAGCGTCAGTTGATTCATTTGATCAATCGTCTTGTAAAGATCGTTAAGCGGCAAATAAACACTGGCTAGCCATCGGAAATGATTTAACGTATGTGAAATCATGATAGGTTCTTTCCCGGTATCTCTTTTAATGTCCGTGGAACTTTTTACGATTTCCTCGCCAGTTGCGGTTTGCATCTGCCACTTTACATCCTCCCCCAGCTTCGTTTCCTTGAAGAAGTCGCTAATGATTTTAGTGTCAAGCACCAAATACAAAAGGCCGATATTTTGCAGCTTTTCATTACGCACGACACGGGCAAGACGGAATGCATCAAATTTCAAAGAACTGCTTGTGAACGTTTGAGGCAAAAACCACTCGACACGCCCTTTTTTGGACAGGGCGATTTGTACGAAGGAAGGATCGTCATCGAAATATTTGTTTTTGTCGTCCTCTCCGATGACCAAACGGTCCGTATCGGAAATGAGAACTACGGCCTTGATGCTTTTCTTTTCTTTCCCTGCGGTAATGGCGTCCACTCTGTTGCTGATGCTCGCTTTCAATTCTACATTTTCATAAGGAGAAACCGGCGGGTTCTGCAAAAACCTTTGTATCTCCGGCACCCATAGCAGTTGAAAGCTAATATCCTCAAACACCGACATCCGGTCATCAATCTTACCCGAAATTAATTCCAACAATTCCTCGGAATATTCAGTCACTGTATTGCGGTTCGATTCGTTGAACTTTGAAGTCAAATAAAATGAACCGGATATGACAGGAATAATGATTAATGGCGTGTACACCAAAAAAAGCTTATATGGCAGTGGAAGTTTGTTCCAGAAAAAAAGCTTAAATATGTTCATACAGCCTGCCTCCAGCTTTCGATAAGTCGAGGTTACTCGAACTTAGAACAAAAAGGTCATAAGACGTTCTTATGACCTTAGGATAACATATATATATTCACGGAATTGAACCTATCTTGGCCATCTTCTCTCCGGCGGCAGCAAAACAGGAAATTTCCCATGAGGCTCAGACTGGTACCAGTAAGCTACGGAAGACACATCGTCTGTCCTTTCGAATAACCCTCTGCTGTTATGACCGATCTGTTGAATCGTAACTTTAAGTTCTTCCTCAAACCTGATCGGGTCGAGCAAATGCCAACGATACAATCCGTGCATCGGCACGCCGTCTTCGCCGAATATGTGGTTACGGGTATTGTCCGTCTTCGAATAATAAGGATAACCCATAAAGGGAGTATTATAAGGAACCTCGACGATTTTGCCGTCTTTTTCTTCATAGAAGCACCATGCTCCGCCAAAATAATCCTCTGTTCCTGTCCCGCAAAGCGTAGGCCGATCCATGTCGCCGTCCAAATAAAACTTGATTTCCCCTTCTCCCCACCAGTAGCGTTCGAGCGCCGCCCACGCCAAATATGTGCCGACATAGTGCCCTTTACCGGTAATATTGTCGACAATCGTGTAATCTATAGCTTCAGTGGTAATATTCTCTCTTCTCCACTGGGCATGAAAGTACGCAACTTCTTTGGGCAGTTCATCCACCAATGTGTAATTGAACTGATAGTATACCGATTTGATATCGGCCGCATGCTGGTTTTCAATCGTTATTTTTGCCGCTTTGCGAAACGGCATCGGAAAATAACAATTCATTCCGCCGGTCGGATTGACTACGATGGGCAAAGAGTTCACCTTGCTTCGGGCACCGAAGCCGTTGCAGAAGAAATCACCGAGAGGCACTTCTACAGAAGGCGTCTCTTCATCATCCCAGTACATTCTTAATATCAAATCGCGCAACACAAAATATCCTTGCTCGGTACGGTCCGTTACCGTTATCCAGAAATGTTGAACAATTCCCGTTCCGTCTACTTCCATCAGCGTCACCGTCTCGCCCTGGGCCAGACTGACAAAAGGACGCCCTTTTCTTCCTACTCCTAAATTACTCGTCTCTTTCCCGCCGGCTCCTTTTTCACCTCGCGGATTTTCGGCGCTGATGGAACGCGTTCTCCCGTTTGTCATAAGAGGAATCGTCGATAGACCGAGTCCTAGTCCGTAATTTTGCAGCAATTCCGAGCACCTCCGATTATCAGTTGTATTACAACAATACCTTCTCTTTTTGTTTTCGGATATCTTCCATAAAGTCAGGCCACCAGTTCCTTTGCTCCGATTTCGGCGTGAACTCGTCATCCATGATCTTCAACCATCTTGTGTATAGCGGTTCCAATCGGCTGTTCATATCTTCAAGTCCGTTATATTCCGGAAGAAGCCATTTTCTTCCGATTTGTGTATGCAAAACTTCGTCCGCCCAATCGTAATCTTGGAACTGAACAGCGAGCTGATTGTTTGAAGTTTTCGCAATATCCCATTCCCAACGTTTTCCCGTATGCTTGTGCATGAGACCTTGCTCTATACCCCATAGCACCAATTGCGATTCAATTGGAGCGAAATTCTTGTTCAACACTTCGGAAGCGCTGACACAAACAGGATATTTGTAGAACGGGACATCTGCTGCGACGATACCGACTTCTCCCATCATGGCGTGACGAACTTCGTCCCACAGCTGTCTGCTTACATCGACATAGTACTCCCACGGTTTTCCTTTTGTTTTATAAAGAACAGGCCCCAGCCACTCCGGAACGTCCATCTCGCGAAGACGTTTGTAAAGCAGGGCGAATGTTCTTTCCTCCGGAGATAAATTCTCGTCCTTATAATAATCATCAATTTTCCCCGCGCGATTGTGAACATCGACGAATCGACTATCGCGTTGCGGAACGACATTCATTTCATACTTGTTTCCGTCCGCTCTTGCCCGAATATTGGCGTTTTCACCCGAACGAACTGAAGCTCCATCGATTCCGCCAGCCAGAGCTAGGAAATGTTCTACATGCTTCTTCCAATTATTGGCGACCCCGTCGCTTTGGCTTGCGCTTATCAACGCATCCGCAGCTTGTTTACCCCAAGCGACCATTTCTTCCTCTTCCGAAAGTATGATCTTCAACATGCGTAAAGTGGGATGATCCGCCAAAGGATTGAGTTCAGCCATATGCTTTTGGATCGAACGGATCATATCCGGCTTGATCACGCCGTAAATACCCGTCAGGAGCTCGACAGTATTATCCGCCCGAATCACTTCTTCCATCAAAGTTTCCAACTTGGGGTCGGGAACTTTGTCCATATGCAAGGGGGGTTCTCTCATTTCCGACACTCTTTTGCGTATAGAGGCAGCATGTTCGGATTCAAGCCATAAATGAAAGCCGATTGCGCATTTTACTTCCCACTCCGGAGTTTTCGCCAAATGAGCGGAAAAAATGGCAAGCAGCCGAGACTTGACATAATTGTAACGCTTCAATAGATTTACAGTACGCTCAACATCGTATCCCGGTTTGACGGCGGCACCATAATCGCATATTCCTGCCAATGGGGGAATTCCCAAATTATTAACAATCTGATTCATCATTCCAGTAGTCCTCCTCGCAATGTTTGTGAATGTTTATTTGTATGTAGTATAATCGATACATCGTTTGGTGACTTTGCATAATTGAATCGACTTTTTATACAAAACGATTATTAACTGTATAGAAACCATTGAACATGGGGGCTCCGCTATGTTGTCATTGACAACCGCGCTTACAAATCACCTTATTGTTCCGTATATCCGGGAAGCGGATTTTGCGGTGCGCAAACCTTGGTCCATTGCGGAAAGGCGGTTGCTGGATTATTTATTCATTTATATTAGTGAAGGGAAATGCTCGTTCCACGTAGCGGGAACGGATTACGATTTGGAGCAAGGCAGTTTTTGTCTGATTCAACCGGATGATTACCACAGATTGCGCGGAATTACCAGTACGATTACACCTTACGTTCATTTTGACATCTTCTATCATCCAATAAGAGAACACCAATTCCGGCCTATGCCAGGTTTGATCGACTTAACCGACTACCGCCATATTATCCAGCCCCGCCTGAACGATTTTTCCGACATTCATGTCCCAGTTAAATTCAGATCGGAAAACCCTGCTTTTTTTCAGGACACACTGCTGAAATTGATCGGTCTTGTGCATAACAATCAACCTATCGATCGGTTGGAAGCGACTCATCTTCTGGAAGGGTTGATCATCCGCCTGATCAAGGAATTCAGCAAGCTGGAAGGGGCGTCCACTTCGACACCCGATTCTTTGAATTGGATCACTTCTTTTCTGTCTTTGCGGCTTTCCGAGCAGATCTCCGTATCGGATATGGCCGAGCGGGCGCAGCTGTCGCCCAGCCGATTCTCGGCCTTGTTCCGGGAGCGTTTCGGCATGCCCCCCCACCGGTATTTAACGCATCTGAGAATCCAGCATGCGCAAACTCTCATGACGAACAGGGAGCTGTCCATAACGGAAATCGCCGACTATTGCGGGTTCTCGAGTGTACACCATTTTGCCAAAGTTTTCAAAAACGTGACGGGAATGACGCCCGGGTATTATAAGATACACTACATGGCGCGCACTTCCTCCAGCACCTGATCCACTACGTATCTGCCGTTCGGATCAGAATTTGTGATGAAGGATCGAGGGCAATCTCTATAAATCGTTTGTCTAATGAAAAGCCTGCAATTATCAGGTTATTTAGAAAAACCATTGATCGACTGGCCAGTTTGCAGGAAAATCATATAAATGGATAAAGAGAGAGTCAAAAAGATGTAAAATCGCAGGTTTTCTTTAAACTCCGTAATAAAAAGTGGCATTGCAAGAATAATCCTTTGCAACACCACTTTTCTATTGAAGTCTTTACAAAGCGAACTATCGCGCGCGTCAGTAATCAAAAGGTATTATACACATTCTCACACTCTTCGGCCGTTGGCTCGTAAAAGCAATGTAGCTTGTAGCGTCCTACCAATGGCTGATCGTACCAGGTTGCAGGGCAAGGACCCTCTGGTCTGAAGTACCACAAACTAAATTTAGCCGGCCACAATCGCTCACCATTAATCGATCTTCGAGCTAGACGTTTATCTCGCTCCCTTACTTTCTGATAGAAATAACCATATAAGGTCGCTTCGAATGCGTGGGGCTGATACACCATCTGCGGAATGGTACGCAGCCCTTTGAAATCAGAGCAATTCGCTCTAATCCGATTGATCCCCACATTGCCGACCATCATCATGCCCTGTTCTCCTTCTCCTTCAGCTTCTGCACGAAGTAATCTTGCTAAGAGATCAACATCTTGCTCTCTAGCTTTTACAACAGCCATAGGTTCACCTCAATAATATGTTATACCCTAGGATATTGTGAAAGGAGCGGATAGGTGCTTAAAGTTTTAATGCCCACGCCATAAATTACTCTTCGGTCTTCGCACTCGTATACAGCGTATACCATTCATCTCGGGTCATCAGCTGCGATTGACGCTCGGCATCCTGACAAGCGATAATCCGTTCGGCGTTAGTCATACCTATAACGGGTTGAATCATTGCCGGATGTCGCATCAGCCAGCCTAGCACGATCGCTTCCTGCGTCGTTTCTTTCTCCGCTGCCAGCTTCTTTACAAGCTCAGCCGTTCTTCTGACATTCTCCGATTCATTGTCTATGGAGCGTCCGCTTAATTTGCCTTGCGCAAGAGGGCCCCATGCTTGAACTTGGATGTTCTTCATCTGCATATATTCCATTAAACCTTCGGAGAAATGTGTCTTCGTGCCAGCCTTCTGATTCACTTGGATCGTCTGATCAATAAAGTCGTGGCGCAGCAAGCTTAATTCAAGCTGATTCACCATGAGCTGATCCGGAATCGCTTGTTGTAGAAATTCAATCTGGCCAACACTCATATTGGATACACCTACATACCGCACTTTGCCTGCAGCTTTAATTGCACCGATCGCCTCAGCTACTTCCTCTGGCTCAACGAGGGGATCTGGGCGATGAAGCAAGAGGATGTCCAGATACTCGACGCCGAGTCTTGCCAAGCTAGCATCGACAGATGCAAGTATATGTTCTTTGGAAAAGTTGAAGCGCGTCGGTAGCGTACCGTCTCCAAGCTCAATACCGCACTTCGATTGAAGAACGATCTGCTCCCGCAGCTGAGGACGTGCTTTCAATATCTCACCGAATATTGATTCTGCTTTACCACGTGTGTATATATCGGCATGATCGAAGAACGAGATACCAATGGAGAGGGCCGCATCTACCGCTTTCTCAGCTTGCAGGAATGACTCCCTCGTATAGGCACCCGCTTCCCAGCTTCCTCCAAATGACATACTTCCAAGAGCAAGTCGACTTGATTGAATACCCCGCTGTTGCAATGGCATGATTCTCATAATGATATCCTCCTTATTTATATGTACCTATCCATTTGAAAAGACAAATCCCCGTCAGCGCATGCTGACAGGGATTCGTATAAATCATGATGGGCTCGGAGGGATTCGAACCCACGACCAATTGATTAAGAGTCAACTGCTCTACCAACTGAGCTACGAGCCCGCAAAAACACTTTAGTTAATGTATCATGATATTAGAAACTTATCAAGTCTTAGTCGTTTTTATTCAATAAAAAAATGTTGGAAAAATTCTTATTAGATGTGGACGAGGCGTTATGTCGTAATTTCGTAGTATAGTTTCCGATAATCACACTATGAATGATGGAAGGACTATGATAACTTGGATTTGTGGCGTAATATGATAATATTGGAGGAATAAGCGTGATAAGAGTAGCTATATTGAGCTTTTGGCATGTCCATGCAAATGATTACTTCAAGCATGCAAACAAACATCCGGATACGGAAGTTGTAGCGATTTGGGATGAACTGCCCGAGAGAGGCAGAAGGGAAGCAACTGCCAATGGTGTCGCTTTCTATGAGTCTTTGGATGAACTGCTTGGCAACAAAGAAATTGAAGGTGTTATTGTGACCACTCCAACGAATCAACATTACGATGTTCTCGTTGCTGCGGCGAATGCGGGAAAACATATTTTCACGGAAAAGGTTATCGCACCAACCTCACAGGAGGTTAAGGGGATCCTTCATGCGGTAGAGCGCAATCACGTTAAACTAACCGTGTCACTGCCTAGATTGAATGATGTATCCACGCTTGCCATCCAGGATCTACTGCAGCAAGGTGTATTGGGGCAATTAACGCTTGTTAGAGTGAGGCTATCACATAATGGTGGAACGGCTGGTTGGCTACCCGAGCATTTCTTCAATTCGGAGCAATGCGGCGGCGGCGCGATGATTGATCTGGGCTGTCATCCGATGTACTTGACGCGATTGTTCCTGGGTATGCCTGATCGTGTAAATGCCAATTATGGTTACATCACGGGCAGAGAAGTGGAAGACAACGCGGTAGCTACACTGAGTTATAAGAACGGCAGCATCGGAATTGTTGAAGCGGGCTTCGTCAATGATCATTCACCCTTCTCCATCGAGATACAGGGGACGAAGGGCACATTGTTATACGGAACACCCGATGCCAAGCTCCTCGTTCGCAGCAGTTTGGTCCCGGAGTATGCGAATGATTGGGTAGAGATAAAGAATGTACCGTCACAAGGTATATCCGCTTTCGAACAATGGGTACAGCATATTCAGCAGGATACGATAGCTGAAGAGAACATCACAATCGCTGCTGAATTGACTCAATTGATCGAGGCTGCAAATTTATCCAATAAATTGAAGCGTTCTGTTGAATTGCATGAGCTCGGGTAAATCGGAGAAGCCTCCATTCCTATACCAGCTGATGGAAACGAAGCCAGATGCATTGGATCGTCTGGATATTCAATTCCAATGGGGGAATTATGGGATTCGCGTCCTGCGCTGTCATCTGACTACTTTCCCAATGGGAAGAATTATTTCTTTTCATCATCATTCGGAGTATGAATTTCATTTCATCCCGCGCGGTAAGGGAAAGGTGATTATTCAGGATCAAGCCTTTGCTTTACATGTGGGTATGCTCTATTTGACTGGACCGTATGTGGAGCACTATCAGGAAGCTGACCAGCTGGAAGCGATGGATGAACTGTGCTTGCATCTGGATGCTGTGAGATTGTTCGATAAAGATGAAGTGCCAGCACACTATTGGGGCAGTCAGTTGGATATCCTTGAAGCGGATACTTGTATGAAGCAATTGGCCTTGCTGCCGCTTGTGCCTGCGTATGATCATTATAATGCGATGCATTGGTTTTTGATGGCGTACCGTGCTTGGTCTGGGAAGAAATCCGGCTATTATTCAATGATTCATCAGGCCATCATACAAATTCTGCTAAGAACGGTCCAAGCTTATGAGATCAATGATGAGCCGCTTGATTTTCCTGAGAAAGATATGAATACACACCGTTACTTATTAGCCACACAGTTTATTAATGATAACTACTCAAGACCGATAACCTTAGAGGATGTTGCTGATAAGTTATCGATCAGTGAGCGCCAATTACAACGGATTTTCTCCGAGCAATCGGGATTATCTTTCAGTAAATATTTGGAGGATTTGCGGCTCTCTCATGTTTGCCGAGATTTGGTCAGCAGCCAAACATCGGTGCATCAAATCGCACTGCAGCATGGATTTTCCAGCAGTAATTATTTGTTCTATGTGTTTCGCAAACGATTCAAGATGACACCCAATCAATATCGAACAAGACGACAGGAGGAAATTATATGAGTCAAGAAAGCAATAAGCGGAAAGTAAGAGTAGGCATTATCGGGTGTGGAGGTATTGCGAACGGCAAGCACATTCCAAGCTTGATGAAGCTGGATCATGTGGAACTCATCGCATTCTGCGACATTGTGGAGGAACGTGCACAAGCTGCTTCCGATAAAGTTGGTAAACAAGGAATCCGAGTATATACGGATTATAAAGAGCTCTTACAGGATAAGAGTATCGACGTGGTGCATGTGTTAACACCGAACAAGTCGCATTCTTTCATTACTGTAGATGCGTTGGAAGCTGATAAGCATGTGATGTGTGAGAAGCCAATGGCCAAAACCGGAGCAGAAGCCAAGCTAATGTTAGAAGCGGCTAAGCGTACTGGCAAAAAGCTGACCATTGGTTATAACAATCGTTATCGACCCGACTCCGAACATTTAAAGCAGGTTTGTGAAAGAGGTGATCTGGGCGACATTTATTTCGCCAAAGCTCACGCCATTCGCAGACGTGCTGTCCCAACATGGGGTGTGTTCTTGAACGAGGATGAGCAAGGCGGTGGACCATTAATTGATATTGGCACACATGCGTTGGATTTAACCTTGTGGCTGATGGATAACTATAAGGTGAAAAGTGTAGTTGGTAATGTGTATCATAAACTCGGGAGTCGAAAAGATTCAGCCAATGCTTGGGGACCATGGGATCCGGAGAAATTCACAGTTGAGGATTCCGCTTTCGGGTTTATTACGATGCAGAATGGCGCAACGATCATTCTCGAATCGAGTTGAGCATTGAATTCACTCGATATCGATGAGGCTAAGTCAACACTATGCGGCACAGAAGCCGGTGCGGATATGAAGGACGGATTACGTATTAATGGTGAGGATTTTGGCAAACTATATGTAACTCAGCCTGATTTGGGAACCGGTGGAGTTGCTTTCTATGAGGGCAAACAAGAGAGTGATGCAGACCGTGAAGCCAGGCTGTGGATCGATAATATTCTGAATGATACAGATCCGATTGTAAAGCCGGAGCAAGCCTTGGTCGTTACTGAAATATTAGAGGCGATCTACACATCAGCACGAACTGGTAAACCTGTTAATTTCATTGGATAAGCCCCCAATGCAAATTTTACAAAATGAAACCCCATCAGCGCATGCTGACAGGGATTCGTGTAAAATCATGATGGGCTCGGAGGGATTCGAACCCACGACCAATTGATTAAGAGTCAACTGCTCTACCAACTGAGCTACGAGCCCGCAAAAATTCTTTAGTTAATGTAACATGATATTAGAAACTTATCAAGTCCTTAGACAACACTTTTATCTTTAAAAAATGTTGGTAAAATTCTTACTTATTCACATTCTAACTAAACTAGCATTCCAAACACTTCTGCGATTAACTCGTAGGAGCGAACACGCGCCTTCTCCTCATGAATCGGACTATTGATGAGAATATCTCCAACGTTATAATCAGCACCCATCTGAAGCAGCTTCTCCTTGACCTGAGCCGGTGTACCGATGACCCTCCGCTGGCGAATTTGCTGGATATGCAATAAGTCCATCTCTCTGTATGGATAATCAATCGCGGTTTGCACAGAAGGCAGGAATTCCATCTCAATACCGGTTCGAATTCCCAGGAACAACAAATCACTACTTGTCGCTAATCGGTTCGCTTCTTCTTCTGTCTCAGCACAGATTGCGAGTGTGGCAATCATCGAGCGCGGTTGGTCCTCAAGTGGCGGCCGAGGCTTGAAATGCTCATTATAATATTGCGTCGCCTGTTCACCACCAGGCGTACCAAAGAATTCCGCGAACGCATAGGAGGTGCCGAGCATTGCGGCAATCTTTGCGCTCTCGTCGCTAGACCCAAGCAGCCATATCTCTGGCGCTGTTGGTACGGATGGAGAAGCTAGCAGCTTCTCGTATTGGTGCCCAGCAGGCATCGTTTCGTGGAAGTAACCAATAATATCCAGGATTTGTTGAGGATATTTATTCACATCAACATGCTTATCCTGCTGTAATGCTCTCGTCGCGAGCGGCATGCCACCCGGCGCACGTCCAAGTCCAAGGTCGATGCGACCGGGATGGAGCGCCTCGAGCAGCCGAAAGTTCTCAGCGACCTTATATGCGCTGTAGTGCGGGAGCATGATGCCACCCGAACCAACACGAATGCGAGAGGTTGCGGCTGCCAAGTGCGCAACCAGCACCTCCGGGCTGGAGAATGCAAGCGCAGGCATAGCATGATGCTCGGACACCCAGAAGCGTGAGTAACCGAATGACTCCGTCATTTGAACAAGTCGTGTTGATTGCTGCAATGCTTCCGTTGCCGTTTGACCTTCACTGATGAAGACCTGGTCCAGAACACCTAGCTTTATCATATTGTCGCCTCATTAAGTTAAGTTAATTACTTTTCGTAACTAATTATAATGAACTCGCACGACAATGTCAAAAGGAATACAGCCTGTGATCGAGATTGCAGGGATATTTGTATACTCTCTCGGGTTGATCATAACTGTTAAAATGGACCATGCCATCATGCTGTTTAATACTATTGAGGCGTTGGGTGGGAATGGGTAGGAGCAGGTTCCAACTTGTATTCACGAGTGAGCATATTACCTTCAATTAGAGAAACGCAATTTCTCTAATTACAACAGACCTTTCGCCAAAAGCTACATTTCAACTCAAAGTCCCTCATTCTGCTATAGAATTTACCTGGTTAATTGCTACTTCTAAACTTCTCCCACCATCCGATTCGTCAATGAGCCTAGCTTCTCGATCTCAATCGTGACCTGATCCCCATGCTGCAAATATACTTGCTCATCAGCAGGGTAACCTGCCACCACGCCCTCTGGCGTACCAGTGAAGATGATATCTCCCGGAACTAGCGTCATATGCTTGGATGTATAGCTAACAATCTCATCCACATGGAAGATCATATCCGCCCAAGGACTGGAGAAGGAAATGCTTCGACTTGGTTATACCGAAGGCTCCATGAAGTTT
>JBBDIY010000055.1:0-17291 GCA_040880185.1 Paenibacillaceae bacterium | reverse complement strand
GGCTGATTGTACCAGAAAATGTACATGATTTTTATCCGTTCCAATTTCCAAAAACTCAATTTTATAACGATTAGATACCTCTAAACAGATTTCTTTTAGGCTTTCGTCGACTTCCTTGCTGAATACCGATCTTCTATATTTTGCTGGACATACGAAATGATACATAAGCACCGATACGTTGTGTGATTTATTGAGATACTTGCTCAAATCATAACGTCTCCTTCCACCTTTATCTTATATGCTCATTATAGTTCAAATCTAAGTTACTGTCGCAGCGGGGAATTGAACCCCAAGCGATTAAAATCAATTGGTAATAAACGGCTAAAAAATCAGAATAACCGCTACTGAGATGTTATCCGAAATCATCGTGAAGGAGTATGTTCGGGTCAGCGAACAGCAAAGAATGAGTAAAGATTATTCCGAACACCAAGGGTGTATTACACAGGTCGAAACTTTTCTGTTTTATATTCGTCAAATTATAATAAATCATTAATGGAAGGTGGGTATTTATGAGGAAATTCAAATTAATTATTTTGTTTTGTTTGGTAGCTTTATTTTTGATTGCTTGTAGTAAAACTACAAATAAAGTTAATGAGTCCTTAAATAAGGATGAAGTACATCTGCCTGTCAGTAATTCATCTCAAGTTACTGAGACGGCAAAGGATCAACCTGCGAAGGATCAACCTTTGAAGAAAGAACCTTTGAAGAAAGAACCTTTGAAGAAAGAGCCGGAATACATTGATGAATCTTTGTATGAAGGGGATGACTTAGAGTTTGTTAAGTTAATTAATCTTTCTGTTCAGTATATCAATAGTGAGGATGAGACAGCTTATAAAGGGCTTCTTTCTAGTGATACAGGGATCGGCACTATGCCCAATCGTAAAGTTCAAAAGGTTGAACTGCTGGGGATAGGTGATGTTACCGAAACTCAGGCAGCAGTGAGAACAAATTGGTGGATGGATGAGAATGATACTTCGGAATTTGGGATATATGTTTTTAGAAAAGAACAAAATGTGTGGAGAATTTATGATATTGATTAAGTTCCAAGAGAACAGGCAAGATGAGATAAATAAACTTATCACAGGCAAATCCTGAGATGGTCCGCCAATCGGTGGACCTTCAGACGTTTAAAAGGATGCGTAAAACGTCATTATGTCGGTTCAATGCGTCTGGACAGCGTTGATGTCCATTATACCCCTATTGGTTATAGCCCCCCAACAAGGTTGGAGGGGCTGTAAGGCTCGGAGTGTGGAAGCTTCGTCAAACCCTTTTCGGGTTCTCCACTTCGTTTCGACCGTTAAAGCGATGACGACTTATGTTCGATGATTTGCCCGAAATACGATATTTAACGCCGCAATCGTGAAGCCTTGCATAGCAAAAAATACAATCCCGATCAAAATGACTGCTTTTGCTGTCTTCATTCCCTATTACCCTTTCGTAGTTCTTTCATGGCATGGGTAATTTCATTGACGAATGATTTGAAGTCGTTGCGCTGTTCGTCTAGGGTCTTGCGGAAATCCTCCATTGTTTTGCGGTTACTGGTTAGTAGGTAGATGGTTAATGCCATCGCAAAGCCGTTGTTGGAAATGACCTGTACCCAAAATTCAGCGTTTTCCATTGTTGTTCCCCCCTTTCAAAGGGAAAGCAAGCAAGAGTTATCCTGCTGGCTTGGTAATGACCTGATGATTAAATCCAACTTGATGGGTTAACAGCAACCATCGAGTAAACTTGACGATTTTCACCTTTGGGATCATATGTCCCTGTTCCGAGTCCGCCCGGTGTCGGGATGCCATAGCGCATTTGGGAAGAACCGCCACCATCAAGCATAATTGCCAAGCTATTGCATCCTTGGTTTTTCATGTACTGACGAACGCTATACGCCGTTGCATCTTCGAACACTGCCAATACGATTTTCGTACCATTCCAACCGATTGCGGTTCTATGAGTTGACGAACTGGGTTCAAGGCGGTAGGCATTTTCGGTATTCGCTATAGCGGGAGTACAGGAGATGGAGGCACCTGACCCATTAATATCCGTAAGATATTGCGATTCACTAGTATAGGTTCTATACGGATACAAGCTGTAACCGCCGATTGCCCACTTCATTTGGCTCGCGGATGCACCTGTATCCGTATGGTCCTTAACGACATCAGTGGCGAGGTACGAACCGCCAAAGGAGGGACTGTAATGATACATCGTTCCCCGTTTGGTGCTGATACCACAAGTTTGTCCCGATTGTAAACCTCCACTTATGACTGCAAGACCGTTTTTGATGGCAATACCTAAAAGACTTGTCCCACTGGCGAAGAACGTGCCGTTTACCCCGAACATATTCGAGTTTACAACCGACTTTGTAGTAGAAGTGATTTTTTCGACGGACACACAGTCCAAATCGGCTTTAATAACATGAACCAGTTTTGTGTTGTACGTTTCTGTAAAATGATTAGCAACTGTCATAATTTTCCCCTCCATTTTTATAGCGATACGTTACGCTATATTGATTCGGTTAAAAGGGCGGTAGGGATAAAATTAGCAAAGTGTATCCCTCACTTGACTAACCAATGACCGTTTATTTCTTAACCGTAAATTTATGATATCATATAGCGTTACGTTACGCCATATATTTTTTTGTTAAATTTCTTTTATTCAATTGCCTGTCAGTACGAGGCGACTTGGCTCTTACCTCGGTTTATCTTACATCAACTTGTCGTGCCTAGCTTGGCTGTGCATGCGGACAGAAAGAAACCTACAATTTTCATTGTAGGCCTTAAGGGTTTTATATAATTAAAAAGGGGGTCGAATTTCATTATAGACGGACTATGTTAAAGAATAATGAATATAACATTACAATTACATTACAATTTATAAAGCGCTTTTATAGTAGTCATAGATTGATGTGTACGAGCATATATTAATATTATAAGGCTTGAGCCTTAAATTGGATTTGGAGGGATTGGCAATGACAGTTGAAACGAATCAAGACCAGCTCGATGTGCAATCAGAATCTATCGAAAGCTCTATCAATCAAGCGGATGAAGTAGCAGTAGAAATTATTGATGCACCTCCAGCAATATCCGATGAAGCTTCAGAGGAAAGCTCCGAAGAAGCAGAAGCCACTGATGAAGTAGCAGCTGGTGAAGAAGCCGATGCTGAAGAAGAAGCTGACGAAGAAACTGATGAAGCTGACGAAGAAGCTGACGACGACACAAGTGAAGCCAGTGACGACGAAGTCGCTGATGATGGAAGCGACGACGCTGATGATGATTCCGAAGCAACAGACTAATTTATTATTATCCAAAAGTAGTTGCTCGGATCTTATATCCGGGCTGCTACTTTTTTAGTGCTTAATTCTATGTAGCAAATGCTTGGAATTGATGCGACTATTGGCTACGTCCACATTCAATTCATCTGATAGTTCATTGGATAGGGTATGAGTCGATTCCTGTAAATGATTGTTCAGTAATAGATGGTTGGATTTCTGTAATATCTGTTGCTTAAATGATCGACGCATATAAACTCCTTATAGTTTGAGATGGGTGCTTAACATCCATCATTCCCTATTGGAGTATGTTGTATGACTATGAGTGAGCAGGACTATCTACAATAAGTGTAACAGGTCCTGAGTTCACCAATGAAACATCCATCGTCGCTCCGAATTTTCCCGTTTGCACCACTATGCCTTGCTCTCTTATCAGTTCGTTAAATTTCTCGTACAAAGGCTCGGCCTGATCAGGTTTGGCGGCAAGAGTAAAGCTCGGTCTTCGACCGTTATTGCAGTCTCCATAAAGTGTAAATTGGGATATGGATAGAACACTCCCTCCCATATCCTTCAGTGAGATATTCATCTTGTGATTGTCATCTTCAAAAATACGTAAATTTATTATCTTCTCAACCAAATAACGAACATCTTTCTCTGTATCCTCATGAGTAATACCGACCAACAGAACGAGTCCTCTGCTGATCTGACCAATGACAACACCATCGACAGAAACTTGAGCTTCTTTACTTCTCTGCACAACGATCCTCATTGCATAATCCGTTCGACGGAGTATATATCCTTTGTCCGCTTTATTTTGTCAATAACGGATTGTAGATGGTCTGTATTCCTGATGAGAATGGTGCAATGCATGATAGCCATCTTATTCCGATCTGTGCGGCCGGAGACAGCTGCGATGTTCGTCTTGCTCTCTGAGATAGCCTGCAGCACCTCATTAAGTAGTCCACGGCGATCATGACCGGTGATCTCAATCTCGACGCTATAGTTAGCTTCAACTGTCGCTTCCCATTCTACTTCTATAATACGAGCGGTATCCTCATCTTCAGACCAATTGAAATTCGTGCAATCCTTACGATGAACAGACACACCTCGACCTCGGGTAATATAACCAACTATATCGTCGCCTGGTACCGGATTACAGCATCGAGCAAACCTAACTAGCAGGTTATCGATCCCTTTGACCTTAACCCCGTTAGTCGGAGTCTTCTTGAACGACTTGGCCTTCACTTCTTTGACTTCTTCGGTAAGTTGATGCATGCTTGCTTCTTCGTTTTCCTTGCGTTGCTTATCTGTAAGTCTTGTACAAATTTGAGTTGCCGTGATTCCGTTAAAACCAATTGCAGAAAGCATGTCCTCGATATCATGGAAGCTGAATTTACTGGCTACCTCAAGCATCTTCTCATCGGTCATAAATGCGGAAGGATCAAGCCCAAGTCGTTTCAACTCGCGCTCTAACGCCTCTTTACCTTTCTCCACATACTCTTCTCGCTTATCCTTCTTAAACCATTGGCGAATCTTAGATTTCGCGTGGGAGGATTTCACAATCTTGATCCAATCTTGACTTGGACCATAGGAATGCTTCGAAGTCAGGATCTCAACAATATCCCCTGTCTTGAGCTTGTGATCAAGCGGCACAATCTTACTATTAACCTTGGCTCCTATTGTTCGATTGCCGATCTCCGTATGAATCCGATAGGCAAAATCAAGTGGAACAGAGCCCGCTGGCAGTTCAATAACTTCACCTTTAGGGGTGAACACAAATACAAGATCAGAGAAAAAATCCATCTTCAAGCTTTCCATAAATTCCGAAGCATCGTTCGTATCTTCTTGCAGTTCAATAACCTCACGTATCCAGGTCATCTTCTCCTCGAAGCTGCCTATTGGAACGGTTGAGCCTTCTTTATAAGCCCAATGTGCAGCGACCCCATACTCTGACGTCCGATGCATCTCCCAGGTTCGAATCTGAATTTCTAAGGGTTCCCCATTCGGACCTATAACTGTCGTATGCAGAGACTGATACATATTCGCCTTAGGCATCGCTACATAGTCCTTAAATCGACCAGGCATCGGTTTCCATAACGTATGAATAACGCCTAATGTGGCATAACAATCCTTAATATTATCGACAATGACTCGGATCGCCAGTAAATCATATATTTCATTGAATTCCTTATTTTTAGTAATCATTTTGTTATAAATGCTGTAAATATGTTTAGGTCTTCCCGAGATATCAGCTTCAATACCTGTTTCGGATACTTTCTCACGAATCGTATGGACGACATCTTGAATAAAGTCCTCACGTTCACGACGTTTTTTCTGCATCAAATTGACGATTCGGTAATATTGCTGAGAGTTTAGATACCGTAAGCAGATGTCTTCCATTTCCCATTTGATCGCGGACATCCCTAGACGATGGGCAATCGGACAGAATATCTCTAATGTCTCCTCAGCGATACGCCGTTGATTTTCTTCAGATTGAAACTTCAAAGTACGCATATTATGAAGGCGGTCGGCTAATTTGATCAGAATAACACGAATATCCTGAGCCATCGCGACGAACATTTTGCGATAGTTCTCATTCTGCTGTTCTTCTTTGGATTTAAAACGTATTTTCTCTAGCTTCGTTAATCCATCAACAATCATCGCGCAAGGTATGCCAAACTTCTCACGTACAATATCAAGCGACACCGTTGTGTCCTCAACGACATCATGCAACAAAGAGGCAATAACCGATGTAATATCCATCTGCATATCCAACAAAATTTCTGCAACCGCTAGCGGATGGAGAATATAGGGCTCTCCTGATTTGCGTAGTTGCCCAATATGAGCTTCATCGGCAAAATCATAGGCAACACGGATACGCTGCAGATCGATGTCTTTCATGTATGTGGCTGCTTTTTCTAACAACTGCTCGATACCCATGACCCTATTCCTTTCTTCGCCACAGCGGATTGAATTAGTTAATTATACACGCACAGTCAATACTTCACCAAGCTTACCACATTATCTATATCCTTAAGCTTGTCTCGACCATTCAAATAAGTAAGTTCGATGAGGAAAGACGCACCGATCACATTGCCCCCAAGCTGACGAATCAATTGGATACAAGTTGCTATGGTTCCACCAGTAGCTAGAAGATCATCAGCGATCAGGATATTCTCTCCAGGCTTGACCGCATCCTTATGTATGGCAAGCTGATCCTTACCATATTCCAAATCATAACCAACAGAAATCGTTTCTCCCGGCAATTTACCACTCTTGCGGATGGGTATAAACCCCACTCCTAATGCGTACGATAACGGCCCTCCGATAACAAAGCCACGTGCTTCTGGACCAGCAATTTTGTCGATTTTCCAATGCTGTACGAGCTCTTTCATCTGATCAATGCTTGAACGATATGCTTCACCGTTATTCAGTAGTGTGGTTATATCTTTAAAGCGAATACCCGGTTGTGGAAAGTCTTTGATAACGCGAATATATGGTTTCAAATCCATATCCATATAAGAGCCTCCTGGTTGATTTTTTATATATGAGTAAGAATAGCATACTACTTCATAAGCGCGCGTGCACTCTCCCGTGCTAGCATACGTTGTAATATCCAAAGCTTGAGTTCCTTGGCATTGGAATAAATAAGCTCTCTCTCTACTTCTTCGCGATGTAGCTTCTCTTGATAGCTTCTGGATTCGTGTAGCTCCATCTTAGCCGGAGTCAATCGCATATGTACCTGTTGACCATCTCTAGCCAAGAATAACAGCTCCTCAAAAACTGTCAATATGAATAAATAAGCTGAAGATGTTAATTCGGTTTGTTTTTTCACCGCGGTTTCCAGCATAGAGATGTCAATAACTCTATCTCTCAATAGCAGACGATATACGTGAATGAATTGTTCTCTAGTTGGCATTGGTCCTGATATATTAGCAACTTTATCCTGGAACATACCATATACGCGATTTGCTTGTGAGAAAATAGGTAATACCCATTCTATGCGTGTGAGATTGGGTGGCATGGAGAAGATAAGTAAATCACCGACTTCAGCGGGTGAAGTCACCTCGGCCATGTCATTCATGGGTAAGAGTGTATCGCTTCCATTGTCAAGCCAAACTGCGATTCCTTGTTGTACGATCAATCCCGCATCGAGTTGATCCCATTCCTCTATACGGAATAACAGGATCGCTTTCTTCCCGGCATCCTGCATATTTGAACTGAAGCCTTCCATCCACTTGGTCACAACGGGATCTCCAAGCTTCTTACCCCGCCAATCGAATACCTGTTTCTCAAGAATACGAATGTCCTTGATCATAATCTGAGGTCGCCTGATCCCATTCCATTCATTCACACTGAGTTCACCCATAATATCAATCTGGTCATTAGAAGAGATGAACGGAGCCCAACTTGATTTACCAAAAGCAAGTGCTTCCATGGCCATCGTGTTCGCGTCTGAAGGATGAGTTAATAAGAGCTTAACATGCTGCTGGTCTTTGCCCATGATCTTGACTTCCTTCAGATGAAGACCGTTTAACATGAATCTCGGTGCAGGATTCTTCATTCCATATGGAGCTAACAATTGTAACTGATTGATCATCTCTACTGAAATATCTTTAGACTCAATTTCCATATCCCCTATTAATTCCGGGATGAGCAAATCCTCAGTCAAATGTTGTTCAGCATAATCATTCAAACAGCGATGGAAATCAATAAGTGCATCCTTGTGTAAAGTCATGCCTGCAGCGGCTTGATGTCCTCCATAATGTTCTAGAAGATGACTGCAATCCGTTAATGCCGCATGGATATCAAAGCCGGCAATTGACCTGGCAGAGCCTTTGGCTAGTCCAGTTACCGGGTCGATACTGAGAATGAGTGTCGGTCGGTAATAGCGTTCCAATACCTTCGAAGCAACGATGCCAACTACACCTACATTCCATCCCTCACCAGTAAGTACAAGAACTTTCTCCATAAGTCCGTGCTTATGCAGATTTGCTGCTTGCTCCATCGCTTCCGCCGATATTTGCTCGACGATCAGCTGTCGTTCACGATTTAATCGATCCAGATCAAAGGCGATATGCTCTGCTTCCTGCTCACTACTCGTCGTTAAGCAAGTAACAGCTATACCGGCATGGTCCAATCTGCCACTCGCATTAATACGTGGCGCGATCGAAAAACCGACATGCCCGGCATTCAGATCTTTCTGATCTATGCCGGAAACCCCTAATAATGCTCGCATGCCTAGGGAAGAGGTAGTTCTTAGTCGTTCTATTCCCATCTGCACCAAAATTCGATTTTCATCAACAAGTGGCATCAAGTCGGCTATGGTCCCAATCGTTACATATTCCAATAACTCCTCAGGAAATCGACCGAGAATGGCTTCTGCTAGCTTGAAAGCAACTCCAACACCTGCCAATTGCTTGAATGGATATGAGCACCCAGGCTTCTTGGGATTAATAATGACATAAGCTTCTGGCAAGATATCAGGTGGTTCATGATGGTCGGTTACAATGACTTCGATTCCCAGCTCCCGGGCGTAGGAAATCTCATCTACAGCACTAATCCCTGTATCTACTGTAATAATGAGCTTGATATCCTGCCTGCATGCGAGATCAATTGCATTCCGATTCAGTCCGTATCCTTCAGTAAGTCGATTCGGAATATAGTAGTCATAATTCGCTTGCAGCTGCTGCATAAGAACGATCATAAGCGAAGTACTACTCACTCCATCAGCATCATAATCTCCATAAATCCGAATTTTCTCCTTATTGTGGAGCGCGGTTTGAATACGATCTACGGCTTGTTGCATCCCATGAAGCAAAAAAGGATCATGAAGCAGATCCTTTTTGCCATACAAGAAGCGCCTCGCTTCCTCCACCTCATTCAATCCACGGACCGTCAAAAGACGAGCCAACAAAGGGGTTATATTCAATTGTTGACTCAACTGTTCAACGGTAGTAATATCCACCGTTGGGACTGACCATCTGGCATTAGACCTGAGCACAGCGGACCTCCTGAACGATCAATTAATGAATCATAATGGGCAAGCTACTTTCTTCTGAATCCATATGGATCTTATACGGATAGCCTGGATCATATGGATTAACCTGTACGAATACATCTGAGACATGTGAGAATCGATCCATGAGATTAAGCTTTACAGCTTTGGCAATATCGTGACCTTCCAAAACCGTAATTCGAGGATTGACGCTGATTTTCACATCAACAATGACATAATGACCATGCTCACGTGCTCTTAGATCATCAACCGTTATAACACCCTTCGTTTTTAACACCGATTTCAATAATTCCTCAGAATCCTCATTATGAAGTACATGGTCCAATGTGCTATGAATCGATTGCTTGACTAGTTTATATCCAATCATAATGACAAAGCCGGCTACAAGTAAACTTGCTATTGGATCCATGTAGTACAACCAAGGGATATCCCAATACCCACCAATAAGCGCACCACCTACACCTATAAAAGCGGCAATCGTGGAATAAACATCAGAACGATCATCCCAAGCATTGGCGATAAGAGCATGACTGGATATTTTTTTGCCTAACCTAAATTTGTACTGGAACAAAGCTTCCTTCGCTATGAGAGATACTATGATCGCTAATAGTGCATACCACTTGGGTGCTTCATGAACTCCAGCGTGCATGGCTTTGATGGCGCTGATCGCGATCTCAATACCAACTAGCATAAGTAAGATGGAAACAATAATGGCTGCTATGGATTCTGCCTTACCATGACCATAAGGATGGTCCTTATCTGGTGGTAATTGAGCAGCACGAATGCCAACTAATACAGCGAAAGAACCAGCTACATCGGATGCTGAATTCGCAGCATCGGCAATTAACGCCTTACTTCCTGACATAAATCCAACGGTACCCTTTAACAAGGCAAGAGTTACATTAACGATAATGCCAATCCATGCAGCCTTCTCTGCTTTCTTGTATTGTGCTTCCTTCATCAAGCCACATCCTCGGGTCGTGTATTGAATATGTTATGGTTTCGCGACAGGGCTTGTAACCTTCTTCGAATTCAACGAGTTATTCTTAAGCAATAACCAAATCGGACAAGCGATAAAAATCGAAGAGAACACCCCGATAACGAGTCCTAATGAGATGGCAAAGCTGAACACCCGTATTGACCCGCTTCCAAAGATCATGATCGCTACAGCTGTGAACAACACCATCAGTACAGTATTGACGGTTCGTGTCAAAACTTGGGAGATACTATCGTTAACCAATTTGATTAGGGAATCCAACGATTTGATCTTAGCTGTTTGCAGATTCTCACGTATTCTGTCAAAAATGACGATTCGATCATTGATCGAATAACCGATGACCGTCAGAATCGCGGCAACAAAGGGAAGATTCACCTCAAATCGAAAAATCGAGAAGACAGTGACGACGATAAAAGCATCTAGTAGAACTGAAATTATACTAGCGACTGCGAAACGCCATTCAAATCGGATGACGACATACAAGGCAATACAAAGACTGGCAATGATTACGGACACAATAGCTTTTAGCGCTAGCTCCTTAGCTAAAGTAACGTCAACCATGTTCTCCTCATACGTGACCGTATCCCCGAAATCCTTCTTGAAATTATCAATAACCGCAGTCACTTCGTTCTGTGTGAGCACATTGTCAAAACGAGCAGTCACACGTTCGTCGTCACCACCCATTGTAACTACAAATTTATTCTCTTCTGAGATAGAAGTTCGAATCATCTCCTCGGCTTTAGATTTCTCCAAAGCATCACCGTATGAGATATCAAGTGTTGTTCCAGATTTAAAATCGACTCCATAGTTTAACTTGAAGATAGACAGGCATATGATTCCTATGATTGTAATGGAGATGGCTATAGTGAACGATGCTTTGCGAAACTTGACGAAATTAATATTATAGTTCACGGACATCGGCCTCCTTAACTCCAAAATAACGAACATTCTTTAACTTTAATCCGCGCACAAGAAAATTCAGTAATATTCTAGACAAGAAAACATTGGTGAACATACTTACCACAATACCAATAATCAATACCAACGCAAAACCCTTGATTGCACCACTACCCATGTAGAACAAAACGATCCCAGCAATTAAAGTTGTGACATTGGCATCTACAACGGTACGTAGCGAGCTGCTCGAACCTGATCTTACAGCCGATAGCATGCTTTTACCAGAACGAAGCTCGTCTTTGATCCGCTCATACGTAATAATATTAGCATCGACGGCCATTCCGATTCCGAGCACGAACCCCGCGATGCCCGGCAGTGTTAATGTCGCGTTCATCCAATGGAAGAAGAACAGTAGAAGCCATATAAATGAAACGATAGTGAAGCTGGCCACGATACCTGGAACACGATAAATGGCTATCATCGAAATCAAGACCAGTAGGCAGCCAATTAACCCGGCCATTACCGTCTTATCAAGTGCAGCCTTGCCCAAGGTGGCATCCACAACCTGTGCATACTTCTCAGTAAGCTTAACTGGTAGGGCACCGAGGTTAATCTTTGCAGCATAGTCACGAGCTTCAGCTAAGCTATATCCTTCAATTACTGCTTTATCACTATTAATTCCTTGACTAACCGAAGGACTTGTTAACCGTTCCTCATTCAGCCATATCTCAAGCACTCTATCTTCTTGGTTTGGCTTTTGTGAAATTCGTTGGGTAATTTCATAAAATTTATCCTTATCTTTCAATTCAATCGAGATGATCGGCGCTTGTGTAGTTCCATCGAATTGTACAGATGCAGCATTCTCAACAAAATCATTACCTCGGAGTTCTATTGTACCGTCAGAGGAACGGAAAGTTAGATTAGCTGGTTCCTTTAACGTTTCTCTAATCTTTACAGGGTCCGTCACACCGGCAATCTTCACTCGGATCCGATCACTACCCTCAGGTGTTACCTCTGGCTCTTCCGCACCATTCTTGTTAGCTCTGTCCTCGATACTGCGGGCAGCCTCAATAAGCACATCATGCGTTAACTCTTGTGTCTCATCGATTGGCTCTACGATATATAGAACCTCAAATCCACCCTTCAGATCTAATCCTAGTCGAACACCCTTCAATAGGTTGGGAGTTGTCCATGCAATTAAACCCAAACCAAGAATCACAATGAGTAAAAAAGAACCGAATCGTTTGAAATCCATCTTGATTATATGCTCCCCTCAACAGTCAATATTCCTATTATACTCACGTCGGAAATACGAGTCAATTTCTAGTACTGCATATTTTACCCACAAAAAAAGCCCTTCCTTATAGAGAGGCTCCTTTGTATACAACGGTCATGGTCATCCAATTCATATATTGAGTCGTTTTTAACGACAGAATGTCATTTACAACCTGATGTAAGAGTGGCATTCCTTTCTTGTAACGATCACTAATACAATCCCAAATTTCCTTGCCTGTTACATTCTCATATCCAAGCATGGAGAATTCCTCAGCTTTACTCACACACAATTCCTCAACCACTTTATTCAACTGTTCTTCGGATAATGTCTGTTCTCCGCGCTCACCATCATATTCATTCATATATCATACCCCCACTTTCTCCACTTACTGCGTATTGTTCAGATTCGGCATGATTAGCTAATTTCCTGCTTTTCAACCATCAGTTTATATAAATGGCATGAGGTTGACAAGCATTCGCATATACTGAAAACGGCTACCTTCTAAAATTCAGATAGCTAAGAAAGTAGGTACCCCATGGCTAGACAATCGTTTATCAAAGGAACCATCATCCTTCTTGTAGCAGGAATTATTAATCGTATCCTTGGGTTCGCTCCTCGCATTGCGCTACCTAGAATTATAGGTGCTGAAGGTATTGGATTGTACCAGATGGGTTATCCCTTCCTGATCGTTATCCTAACGTTAATCAATGGCGGTATCCCGCTCGCTGTAGCCAAGCTTGTTGCAGAAGCAGATGCCGAAGGCAATCCCAATAAAGTCAAATTGATTCTTAGAGTAGCACTCTCTATTACTGTTACATTAAGTATAGGCTTCACCATACTCTGTGTGGCATGTGCCCGATGGATTACCGAAAACTTATTCACAGATGAACGAGTGTATTATACATTCCTTGCCATGAGTCCAATTATTCTGATTGGCGGCATCTCCTCCGTATACCGAGGATACTTCCAAGGGTTACATAACATGCTGCCTACAGCGATTTCCCAAACTTCAGAAACGCTCATTCGAATCGTCACTGTGCTTTCATTCGCATATTTGATGTTGCCTTATGGCATTCAATATGCCGCTGCAGGAGCGATGGCCGGGGTTGTCGTAGGGGAAATCGTAGGTTTATTCGTGCTATTCATCCAATTTAGAGCTGATCGTGTAAAGCAAGGTTCTATGAATCAGATTCGGGATGTCATCACGAAAGCATCTCAATTTCGCAGGCTACTGTCGGTTAGTATCCCTGTCACAGCTAGTCGACTTGTTGGCTCAGCTTCCTATTTTCTAGAATCTATCCTGATTATTCAAAGCCTTGCGGTTGCAGGAGTTGTTACGGCTGTAGCTACCGCTCAATATGGTGTGCTCCAAGGAATGGTTATACCCATTCTACTGCTTCCTACTGCCCTGACTTATTCGTTATCCGTCTCACTCATTCCCTCATTATCAGAAGCTGCCAGCAACAATGATATGAATATGGTACACAAAAGAATGCATCAATCGCTCAAGCTATCGTTAGTTGCTGGTGCACCCTTCGCCGTATTCATGTATGTACTCGCTGAACCGCTCTGCATGGTGATCTATAATAACGCTCAGGTTGGAGCAATGTTAAAAATGATGGCTCCTGTAGCGCTATTCATTTATATTCAGGGTCCTCTCCAAGCTGCCTTACAAGCATTGGACAAACCTGGGAAAGCCTTACGCAATACATTTATTGGAGCTTGCATCAAGCTCACACTCATCAGTGTGCTGGCCAGTAATCCAAGCTTCGGCATCCGTGGTGCTATCTTCGCCATCAATGTGAATATTGCCATCGTCACCATTCTACACTGGGTAAGTGTTACTCGATTGTTGAAGCTATCCATGCCATCTGTTGATTTCTTCAAAGTGGGAGTTGCCATCCTATTGAGCGGATTAGTATGCCATTCAGTGTATAGTCACATGTTTATAGATCAATCCATACTGCGTTTAGCCACCGCGCTATTAGCTGGTATCATTATTTACTTCTTGTGTTGCATCGTATTAAAGCTCATAGATCGTGAGGACTTGTTGCGGATGATGTGGCTGGGTAAGAAGATGGTCAAATGAACTCATAATGTATCAACGAATATTCTTCCCCTATGATCAATCGTGCAGAAGAATATTTCTTTAAAATCCTTCGCACCCTTAAGCTGAATTTGGTTTTTCAACCAGAATCGGTCACGACCAATTTTCTCCAGATTCTTGTCTAATACCTTACCATCCATAATCAATGGTAGCGGTAACCCTTCATAACGAACCCGAGGTTCAGCTTGCTGCTCTACAAGTTCCTCTGATGCTTCCCATTGCAAATTTTGCACATTAGGCTGATTATGTCTTTCCGAATGATTTTCATGAAAATCCTTTTTCTTCACTACTGTCAGCTTACCTGTTGTTTCTAGGATTGCGAAAGCAACATCATCCACATCAGTGACATGGTTCTGTCTAAGCTGCAGCATCAAATCATTTAGATTGTAACGTTGACGTTTCATTTCATCGCGTTGAATTTTTCCATTGTCTATGATGATACTTGGTACACCATCAATAGCTTTACGAAGCCATAAACTTTTCAATGTAATATAGGCTATTAATATTTGAATGCCGACCAAGGTCACCATTGGTATAATTCCATCTAACAGCGGCTTATCGGTGTCCTCAATGACGAAGACGGCAATCTCCGCAATCATGATGGAGATGACCAGGTCAAATACAGATAGCTTGCCGATCTCTCGCTTACCCATTAAACGAAGCATGATGAATACAATAAAATAAGTTAGAATTGTTCTAAAAAACAAGGTCAACATATCCATTGAGGCTGCCCCTTTCTTTAAAGAAAGCGTAAATGAGCTGCATTAGATAGGTTGACCTTAGACATACATATGCATGCGGAATTTTATTGGTATTTGCTTCTAGGAGGTCGAATTAAACAATAAACACAAGCATATATACCGTACATATTACTAAGGAGATGAAGGTGACCAGTGCTCCTATTTTAAGAAAATCAAGATAAGTGATTTTGTGGCCTTCACGAAAAGCCATGCCCGCGACAACCACATTCGCTGAAGCTCCGATTAATGTACCATTCCCACCCAAACATGCCCCAAGTGAGAGCGCCCACCATACGGAATTCAACTGCTCTGGCTCTGCCCCTAATTGAGTACCCATATCTTGGATGAGCGGGATCATTGTAGCAACAAACGGAATATTATCGATGGTAGCAGATGCCAATCCGGAACCCCATAATACGAGCATCGACATAAAGGTGAAATTGTCCTCAGTAATTTCTAGCATACGAGAAGCTAAGTTACTAATGATGCCTGCATCAACCAAACCACCTACGAGCACGAATAATCCGGCAAAGAAGAAAATCGTGACCCACTCAATCGAATGGAATACTTCCTCCATCTCTTGCTCCTTGACACCAATTAACATCAGAATTGTTGCCCCTGCTACCGCAATAACCGCAGCCTCTACATGAATGACTGAATGAAGTGTGAATCCGATGACGGTCAAGATTAGGATGGTGATTGATTTCATCATTAACAGCTTGTCCGTAATGTAACTAGCCGCATTTAATTTCATCAATTCCTTCACTTGTTCTTCATCGACTACTAGCAGCTTGCGATAATATTTCACTAACACAAATGTGGTAACAATCATGATGACGATTACGACTGGGGATAAATTAATAATAAAATCGTTAAAGGTCAAATGTTTATTGGCCGTGCCTATCATAATATTCGGTGGGTCACCAATTAAGGTAGCCGTCCCCCCAATATTTGATGCGAGAATTTCACTAATGAGATACGGTAATGGATTCACTCTGAGTATTCGCGTGACCGAGAAGGTCACCGGAACAATCAGTAAAACCGTTGTAACATTATCTAGAAAAGCTGATCCAATAGCCGTAATAGCCGGCAAATATATGAGTAATTTCACAGGGTTCCCTTTGGCAAATTGTGCAGCCTTCACGGCGACATATTGGAACATTCCTGTTCGGTTTGCGATACCTACTAAGATCATCATACCAATAAGTAAGAATATCGTTTCCCACTCAATATGCTCGCTATAAGCTGAATGTACATCCACAATACCAACTATTACCATGAGTAGCGCACCCATTAAAGCTACCACTGCACGATTGATTTTCTCAGTTATAATGAATGCATATGTAAGTAGGAAAATAATAATAGCTGTTATGACCTGCCAATGCGGGACACTTTGCACGAGATGATCCAATTATGTCACTTCCCTCTGTATGATTTATCAACCTCTATGAATAATTATACTAAATAAGTTCATCTCCGTCCAATGTACTATTATTCTCAGCTTGGCCATACATTATAATAAAATCTATTCATTTGGAGTGATCAAGATGGTTTCTATTGTAAAAGCTGAGGGAAATAGTGTTCTATCCCCATTGTTCGCTGGATTAGTTTATGCGATGGTTGTTGCCGTGACTGCTACTATACTCATCTCTCTCTTACTTACCCTGACTGGCCTGAGAGAACAATCTTTACCCTTATACGTGTATATGATCCATGGTATCTCCGTATTTACTGGTGGATTTATATGTGCCAAACGAGCAGGAGTAAAAGGTTGGTATCGCGGAGGATTACTTGGCGTATTCTATTGCTTGTTAGTCACATTAATCGCATATCTTGGATTTGATGCACAGCTTGACTTAGATACACTCGTATTCCTTGTTATCTGTTCCATTATCGGTGCTTTCGGGGGAATTCTTGGTATTAACGCCAAGCGATAATCAGTCAGAGCTGACGCATGAACTTGACAATACATGAGCCAAAAGGAATACGGGAATAA
>JBBDIY010000054.1:0-17418 GCA_040880185.1 Paenibacillaceae bacterium | reverse complement strand
TGTTCCAGATGATTGTGGCTTACACTCTAATTAGCGAAACGTGGTTTCATTAAACATAAACAATCGCCACAACAACTGATAATAGGGTACTGTGGTTTCGTTAATTCTCTGATTCACACTCCAAACAGGCACATATTACATGATTAGTGAATCCTCGTTATGCTAATTCATCCTGTTCGGGAGTCGAAGGGTGATTAGTGTAGTAGGAATGCACTAATTCTATATTTCAAGCCCGCTTTATGAGTGTGTAAGCAACAATTTTCCTGAACACAGCCTAAAATTAAGACCCTCCACAAGGTGGAGGGTCTTAATTTTATGTCAATCTAGTTCAATAGTTCTTATTTTTGAATTGTTGCAACAGCGCCTGCGCCTACTGTACGACCACCTTCGCGAATCGCGAAACGTGTACCTTCTTCAATAGCGATTGAGCTGATCAATTCTACAGTAACTTCGATGTTATCACCAGGCATTACCATCTCTGTACCTTCTGGTAAGGAGATAATTCCAGTAACGTCCGTTGTTCTGAAGTAGAATTGTGGACGGTAGCCTGAGAAGAAAGGCTTGTGACGGCCACCCTCTTCTTTAGTAAGAACGTAGATTTGTGCAGTGAAGCTCGTGTGTGGCTTAACCGAACCCGGTTTAGCCAATACTTGACCACGCTCAATATCCTTACGCTCAACACCACGAAGCAATGCACCAATGTTGTCTCCAGCTTGTGCTTGATCCAACAATTTGCGGAACATCTCAACGCCAGTAACTACACATTTTCTAGTTTCTTCAGCAAGACCGATGATTTCAACTTCTTCACCGACTTTTACTACTCCACGCTCAACACGACCAGTAGCAACCGTACCACGACCTGTGATTGTGAATACATCCTCAACTGGCATCAAGAAAGGACGGTCGATTTGACGTTCTGGTGTTGGAATGAATAAATCGATTTGTTCGAAAAGCTCAATAATCTTCTCAGCCCATGGACCTTCTGGATTAGTAAGAGCTTCACGAGCGGAGCCACGGATAATTGGAGTGTCGTCGCCTGGGAACTCATATTCATTAAGCAAATCACGAACTTCCATTTCCACTAGTTCTAACAATTCATCATCATCAACCATATCACACTTGTTCAAGAATACAACAATGTGCGGTACGCCAACTTGTTTGGATAACAGAATGTGCTCACGCGTTTGTGGCATAGGGCCATCAGCTGCAGATACAACTAGAATCGCTCCATCCATTTGTGCTGCGCCAGTAATCATATTCTTTACATAGTCAGCATGGCCTGGGCAATCTACGTGTGCATAGTGACGCTTGTCGGATTCGTACTCAACGTGTGCTGTGGAAATTGTAATTCCACGTTCGCGCTCTTCTGGTGCTTTGTCAATTTGGTCAAATGCTACAGCAGCACCACCAAATTTCTTAGCTAATACCGTTGTGATTGCTGCAGTTAATGTTGTTTTGCCGTGGTCGACGTGACCAATTGTACCGATATTAATGTGTGGCTTGCTACGATCAAATTTCGCTTTTCCCATGGGAACAATGCCTCCTTAAATTTTCGATTAATTTTTGTTTTGCGAATAATACTTAAACGCCTTTGTTCTTAGCAATAATCTGTTCGGAAATTGATTTAGGAACTTCCTCATAATGAGAAATCTCCATTGAGAATACTCCGCGACCTTGTGTTCTAGAACGCAATGTTGTGGAATATCCGAACATCTCAGCGAGTGGCACCTTGGAGCGAATGATTTGTGCGCCGGCGCGAGCATCCATACCTTCGATGCGACCACGACGGGAGCTCAGATCACCCATAACATCGCCCATATATTCTTCAGGAACTGTCACTTCAACTTTCATGACTGGCTCTAGAATACAAGGATTACATTTATCTTTAGCGGCTTTCAGTGCCATGGATCCGGCGATCTTAAACGCCATTTCACTCGAATCTACGTCATGGTATGAACCATCATAGATCGTTGCTTTGATATCCACTAGAGGGAAACCAGCAAGTACACCGTTCTTCATCGATTCTTCAATACCGGCTTGAACAGCTGGAACGAATTCACGAGGAACAACACCACCAACAACCTTATTCTCGAACAAGAAGCCTTCACCTGGTTCACGAGGTCCGAACTCAACCCATACGTGACCATATTGTCCACGACCACCGGATTGACGTACGAACTTGCCTTCAACTTTAGCTGAAGCTTTAAAGGTTTCTCTGTAAGCAACCTGAGGTGCACCTACATTCGCTTCAACTTTAAATTCGCGGAACATCCGATCAACAATGATCTCCAGATGAAGCTCACCCATACCCGCGATGATCGTTTGATTCGTTTCCTCATCTGTATGAGTCTTGAAGGTTGGATCTTCTTCAGCCAGCTTGGAGAGGGCAATACCCATCTTGTCTTGGTCAGCTTTAGTTTTAGGCTCAATAGCTACGGAGATAACTGGATCTGGGAATGTCATCTTTTCCAGAATAACAATATTCTTCTCTTCGCATAATGTATCGCCTGTTGTTGTATCTTTGAGTCCAACAGCTGCAGCAATATCTCCCGCGTATACCATGCTAATTTCTTGACGCGAGTTGGCATGCATCTGAAGAATACGACCTACACGTTCACGCTTGTTCTTCGTAGAATTCAACACATAAGAGCCTGAATTCAATGTGCCGGAATATACGCGGAAGAATGTTAATTTACCAACGTAAGGATCCGTCATAATTTTGAAGGCAAGTGCTGAGAAAGGTTCGCTGTCGCTTGATTTGCGAGTAACTTCAGTACCATCATCCAAGACACCCTTAATATCAGGTACATCAATTGGAGCTGGTAAATAATCAACTACTGCATCCAACATCATTGGTACACCTTTGTTTCTGTATGAAGAACCACACAGAACTGGTGTAATCCGAACTTCACAAACGCCTTTGCGAAGGGCTGCCTTCAGCTCAGGTATGGTTGGTTCTTCTCCGTTCAGATATTTCTCCATAAGCTCATCATCAAGCTCGGAAATTTTCTCAATCATCTCGGAGCGAAGAGCTGCAGCTTTTTCTTTGTAATCAGCAGGAATTTCAACGATATCCACTTCTCTACCTAAATCATCTTTGAACATATGAGCATTGTTCTCCATAAGATCAATGATCCCAATGAAGTCATTCTCAGTACCAATTGGGAATTGAATAGCGACTGCATTAGCTCGCAATCTATCTCTCATCTGGTGAATGGCACCTTCGTAATCAGCACCAATAATGTCCATTTTGTTCACATATGCAATTCTTGGAACATGATAACGATCAGCTTGACGCCAAACCGTCTCAGATTGTGGTTCAACTCCGCCTTTAGCGCAGAAAACCCCAACTGCTCCATCCAATACGCGTAATGAACGTTCAACTTCCACCGTAAAGTCTACGTGACCTGGTGTGTCAATAATATTAATGCGGTGAGCTTTCCAAGCACAAGTTGTAGCAGCGGAAGTAATGGTAATTCCTCGCTCTTGCTCTTGCTCCATCCAATCCATCGTAGCGGCGCCTTCGTGCACTTCGCCGATCTTATGGGTAATACCGGAGTAGAACAATACTCGTTCTGTGGTTGTTGTCTTACCAGCATCAATATGCGCCATAATTCCAATATTGCGCGTATCCTTCAAGGAGTACTCTCTAGCCATAATAATCTTGTCTCCTTTCTTTCATCTATCTTAAGATCAAATCCGAATATTCTACCAACGGTAGTGAGCAAACGCTTTGTTCGCTTCTGCCATCTTGTGTGTATCTTCACGCTTCTTAACTGAAGCTCCTGTGTTATTACTAGCATCAAGAATTTCATTAGCAAGACGCTCTTGCATCGTCTTCTCTCCACGGTTACGTGAATAGTTTACTAACCAACGTAGACCAAGTGAAGTACGTCTTTCTGGCTTAACTTCGATCGGAACTTGATAGTTCGATCCACCAACACGACGTGCCTTAACCTCTAGCACTGGCATGATGTTCTTAATTGCAGCTTCAAAAACTTCCATAGGATCTTTACCCGAGCGCTCACGCACCAAATTAAATGCGTCATATAGAAGGCTCGCTGCAACCCCTCTTTTACCATCAATCATAATACGGTTGATCAAACGAGTGACCAATTTGCTGTTATACAGTGGATCTGGCAAGACATCTCTTTTAGTAACTGGACCTTTACGAGGCATAGTTATCCCCCTTTCCATAATGGTTCATCCGTTATTGGACTTATTTTTTAACTTTCGGTCTCTTCGTACCATACTTCGATCTGGATTGCTTACGGTTATTCACGCCTGCAGTATCTAGAGCACCACGAACGATATGATAACGAACACCCGGAAGATCTTTGATTCTGCCACCACGAATTAGAACGACGCTATGCTCTTGAAGATTATGACCGATTCCCGGGATGTACGCTGTAACTTCAACACGGTTAGTCAAACGTACACGCGCATACTTACGAAGCGCTGAGTTTGGTTTCTTCGGAGTCATTGTACCTACACGCGTACATACACCACGCTTTTGCGGGGCACTCATTGAAGTTTCCTCGCGTTTCATGGCGTTAAAGCCTCTTTGCAACGCTGGTGATTTCGATTTAACGATTTTCGCCTTGCGTCCTTTACGAACTAGCTGATTAATAGTTGGCATTTTGTTGCCACCTCCTTCCACTGATTAGCAGTGATCTTATTAATTCGAACCCGCTATATTAAGTCCACAGATCCAGGCGGTTCATAAATGAACAATGGAAATGTCTTTATTCGGCTCTACTCCCGGATTTCCAAGAATAGAGCCAAATAAAAACGGATGGATTTATTCAATCACTACGGCGGCCATAGCCGCACCTACTTCAATTCCACATGCTTTACCAAGCTGTTTCATAGAATCTACGTAAGTTACCTTAACCCCCATCTTCTTGCAGAGGTTTATGATTTTCAGCGTAATGCGCGGGTCTGCATCTCGTGCAACAAACACCTCTAAAGCCTGGCCTAACTCGACCATTCGGGTCGTTTGTTTCGTTCCTATACTGATCGATTGTGCCTGTAAACTCTTCTCATAAGACATGTTGATGTCCTCCTAAGATCAGGGTTTCATTACGGCACACTTCGATATAGTAGCATTTTGAAAAATGTGTTGTCAAGCCGAAAGTTTTATCGACCATTAAAGTGGTCGATAAAACTCCTTCGAAAGCATCAACCGACCCAGTCAATCTTCGATTGACTTACACCATGATGTCTTGTTGTTGCTTCCGCAACACAAGACATCATTACTCAACTGCAACTGTCTCTTTGAGCTGTCCATCGTCTGCTAATGCCAGCTCATCGGGTTTGTCAGCTATCTTGATATTACGATAACGACCCATTCCCGTACCAGCTGGAATCAGCTTGCCGATAATAACATTCTCCTTAAGACCAAGCAACTGATCGACTTTCCCCTTGATTGCAGCATCTGTCAATACTCGTGTAGTTTCTTGGAATGATGCAGCAGACAGGAATGAGTCTGTTTCCAATGAAGCTTTGGTAATACCGAGTAAGACTGGTTTAGCAACCGCAGGCTCAAGCCCATTGAACAATGCTTCTCTATTCGAGGCTTCATATTCATGAATGTCTACGAAGGCACCTGGTAATAGCTTGGTATTCCCTGCATCAACGATACGAATTTTACGAAGCATCTGACGAATCATAACCTCGATGTGCTTATCGTTAATTTCAACCCCTTGGTTACGGTAAACCCGTTGAACCTCTTGGAGGATGTAGTTTTGTACGCCTCTAATCCCTTTAATCCGCAGCATATCTTTCGGATCGATTGAACCATCGGTTAATTCGTCCCCGGCTTCTACCTGTTGACCCTTGGTAATACGAATACGTGAGCCGTATGGAACTGGATAGTTCTTCGATTCAGCTTCGCCTTCAACCTCAATCTCACGACGGTCCTTGGCATCACGGATATCTTTGATAACTCCGTCAATTTCCGAGATGATTGCTTGACCCTTCGGATTTCTAGCTTCGAACAATTCCTGAATACGCGGCAAACCTTGTGTAATATCATCACCGGCGACACCGCCTGTATGGAACGTACGCATCGTAAGCTGAGTACCTGGTTCACCAATCGATTGAGCGGCAATAATACCTACAGCTTCGCCAACATCTACGAATTTACCTGTTGCAAGGTTACGACCATAACACTTCTTACACACACCATGATGAGTTCGACAGCTTAGCACGGAACGAATTTGTACTTTCTCAATACCTTCAGCAATGATAAGCTCTGCCTTTGTTGTATCGATCAATTCATTCCTTCCAACAATCACTTCGCCTGTACTAGGATTTCTAACGGTTTCGTAAGAATACCGACCTTCGATCCGATCGAACAGATCCTCAATCACTTCTTTACCATCTTGAATCTTGCTAACAAGGAAGCCTTTATCTGTTCCGCAATCATCTTCACGAACGATAACGTCTTGAGCTACGTCTACAAGTCTTCTTGTCAAATAACCAGAATCCGCAGTTCTTAGCGCCGTATCAGCAAGTCCTTTACGCGCACCGTGAGTGGAGATAAAGTACTCCAATACGGTAAGACCTTCACGGAAATTCGATTTGATTGGTAATTCGATGATTCTTCCTGAAGGATTGGCCATCAGACCCCGCATTCCACCCAATTGAGTGATCTGCGATTTGTTACCCCGGGCTTTTGACTCAACCATTAGGTTGATGTTGTTATATTTGTCCATGGATTTCATGAGAATTTCAGTAATATCACTCTTCATGCGATCCCAAATCGAGATTGTGCGATCATACCGTTCATCATTCGTAATTAATCCACGACGGAATTGATTCTGAACGACTAGGACCTTATCCTCGGATTCTTTCAGTAAACGAATTTTCTCTGGTGGAACAACAACGTCGGAAACGCCGATCGTGATACCAGATCTTGTCGAGTACGTAAAGCCCAATTCCTTGATCTTATCAAGTATCATTGAAGTTAAAGTTGTATGGTAAATACGGAAGCATTCTGCAATAAGTGATCCTAGATAGTCTTTACCCAACCCACCGACTTCTGGCATATCAGCCATAAGAGCAGTTAAATCGGCACCTTTATCATGAATGAAATATTTGTCAGGTGTTCCCTTTAACAAGTTCACTTTCGTTGGCTCGTTGATGTAAGGGAAGTCTGCAGGGAATATCTCGTTCATAATGATCTTACCTACGGTTGTAACGAGTAGCGCTTCTTGTTGCTCAGGAGTGAAGCAGGTTTTCTTCAAAGCCTTAGCCGGTATGATAACCCTTGCATGCAAGGCACTTGCCCCGGATTGGTATGAGGAAATTGCTTCGTGCATCGTACGTAGAATACGACCGCTTCCCAAAGAATCTTTGTTCTCCATTGTCAGGTAGTACATACCGAGTACCATATCCTGTGAAGGTGTAACAACCGGTTTACCATCCTTAGGGTTAAGAATGTTACCAGAAGCCAACATCAGAATACGAGCTTCAGCTTGTGCTTCAGCAGATAATGGAACGTGGACAGCCATCTGATCCCCGTCAAAGTCAGCATTATATGCTGTACAGACAAGAGGGTGAAGCTTGATCGCTTTACCTTCAACCAGAATAGGCTCGAAAGCTTGAATACCTAATCTATGCAATGTTGGGGCACGGTTTAACAGAATCGGATGCTCTCTGATAACTTCCTCAAGCACATCCCATACTTCTGGACTAACCTTCTCAACCTTGCGTTTAGCACTCTTAATATTATGAGCAAGGCTCTTGTTAACAAGCTCTTTCATTACAAAAGGCTTGAATAACTCAAGCGCCATCTCTTTCGGTAATCCACATTGATACATCTTCAAGCTAGGACCAACAACAATAACGGAACGACCTGAATAGTCAACCCGTTTACCGAGCAAGTTCTGACGGAAACGACCTTGTTTACCCTTAAGCATGTGGCTAAGGGATTTCAGAGGCCGGTTACCAGGACCCGTAACTGGACGACCACGTCGACCGTTATCAATCAAGGCATCTACCGCTTCTTGAAGCATACGTTTCTCATTCTGAACAATGATATCTGGAGCACCTAGATCGAGCAACCGTTTGAGACGGTTGTTCCGATTGATGACACGGCGATATAGATCGTTCAAATCACTCGTTGCGAAACGACCGCCATCAAGCTGCACCATAGGGCGTAGCTCAGGAGGAATAACCGGCAATACATCTAAAACCATCCAACCCGGCAAATTACCCGAGTGGCGGAATGCTTCCATAACTTCAAGACGTTTGATCGCACGATTACGACGTTGCCCTTGTGCGGTCTTCAGCTCTTCCTTGAGTCCTTCTATTTCTTTAGCAATTTCAATGTCCTGTAACAGCTTCTTGACGGCTTCAGCGCCCATGCCAGCATGGAAAGCATAACCATACTTCTCACGATAGCTACGATATTCCTTCTCAGACAATAGCTGCTTCTTCTCAAGCGGCGTATCTCCAGGATCAGTAACTACATAGGATGCAAAATAGATGATTTCCTCGAGTGAACGAGGAGACATATCAAGAGCAAGTCCCATACGACTTGGAATACCTTTGAAATACCAAATGTGTGATACAGGAGCAGCAAGCTCAATGTGTCCCATACGCTCACGGCGTACTTTAGCACGAGTTACTTCAACACCGCATCGGTCACAAACTACGCCTTTATAGCGTACACGTTTGTACTTTCCACAATGGCATTCCCAATCTTTTGTTGGCCCAAATATTTTTTCGCAGAACAGGCCTTCCTTCTCAGGTTTCAGCGTCCGGTAGTTGATGGTCTCCGGTTTTTTAACTTCGCCACGTGACCATGAACGGATTTTCTCAGGTGAGGCTAATCCGATTTTCATGAATTCAAAGTTGTTAACGTCCATCAAGGAGCACCCTCCTTTTGAATGTGCAGATTTTATTCGAATAGTTATTATTCGACTCCAAGCTCAGTACCTTCCAAGTTCAAATTCAATTTGTCGCTACCGTGCTCGTCATCATCATCGATTTCTTTCATTAAGATCTCTTCTTCGTTTCCAGAAAGGATCTTCACATCCATACCAAGGCTTTGAAGCTCCTTGATTAATACCTTGAACGACTCAGGAACACCAGGCTCTGGAACGTTCTCACCCTTGACAATGGATTCGTATGTCTTCACACGTCCAACCACGTCATCGGATTTAACTGTAAGAATTTCTTGCAATGTGTATGCTGCACCATAAGCCTCAAGCGCCCAAACTTCCATCTCACCGAAGCGTTGTCCACCAAACTGAGCTTTACCACCCAGCGGTTGCTGTGTAACCAACGAGTAAGGACCAGTGGAACGGGCATGGATCTTGTCGTCAACCATGTGTGCAAGCTTGATCATATACATAACGCCAACCGTAACTTCACGCTCGAACATATCTCCAGTACGACCATCATATAGCTTGGTCTTCCCGTTACGTTGCATGCCGGCTTCTTCCATGATATCGAATACGTCAACCTCTTTGGCTCCATCGAATACAGGTGTTGAAGCATGAATTCCTAGGAATTGTGATGCCATTCCTAGATGAACCTCAAGCACTTGACCAATATTCATACGTGATGGAACACCAAGCGGGTTAAGCACAACTTGTACGGGCGTGCCATCTGGCATGAAAGGCATATCTTCTTCAGGAAGTATACGGGCGATAACACCCTTATTCCCATGTCGACCTGCCATCTTATCGCCTTCAGAAATCTTACGTTTCTGAGCAATATAGACACGTACCAATTGATTCACACCAGGAGGCAGCTCATCACCGTTCTCACGGGTAAATACTTTCACATCAACAACGATTCCATCAGAACCATGGGGGACGCGCAAGCTTGTATCACGAACTTCGCGAGCCTTCTCACCGAAGATAGCATGTAGTAAACGCTCCTCAGCAGTTAGCTCAGTAACACCCTTAGGTGTAACTTTGCCCACTAGAATATCACCAGCAGTGATCTCCGCACCGACGCGAATAATTCCACGTTCATCTAAATTTCTCAGTGCATCTTCACCCACGTTGGGAATATCACGGGTAATTTCTTCGGGTCCTAGCTTCGTATCACGAGCTTCGGATTCGTATTCTTCAATATGAATGGAAGTATAAACATCTTCCTTCACTAACTTCTCGCTTAGTAAAATCGCATCCTCATAGTTGTAGCCTTCCCAAGCCATGAATGCTACGACTACGTTACGTCCAAGTGCTAATTCACCTTGTTCAGTAGATGGACCATCAGCCATAATATCCCCAGCTTTAATCACATCGCCTTTATGGACTAGTGGACGTTGATTGATACATGTCCCTTGGTTAGATCGCATGAACTTATGCAGTTTATACTTAACTAGGTCTCCATTAACGAGTTTACCGGCAACCGTTTCTTGTCGACGAAGCCAAATTTCATTAGCTGTAACTCGTTCAATGAATCCATCATGCTTGGAAACAACACAAACACCTGAATCCTTTGCTGCCTTATGCTCCATTCCGGTGCCAACAAGTGGTGCTTTAGGAATAAGCAATGGTACGGCTTGTCGTTGCATGTTAGAGCCCATTAGGGCACGGTTGGAGTCATCGTTCTCAAGGAATGGAATAAGCGCCGTAGCTACAGATACAACCTGCTTCGGAGATACATCCATGAAATCTACACGTTCTTTGGGAACGTCCATGATTTCTTCCTTAAAACGTACAATCGTTGTCGCATGGGTGAATTCATTGTTCTCATTCAATTCTGCATTGGCTTGAGCAACAATGTAATTGTCCTCTTCGTCAGCAGTTAAATAAAAGATCTCTTTCGTCACAACACCCGTCTTGGCATCTACTCTACGATAAGGTGTTTCGATAAAACCATATTCATTAATTCGCGCAAAAGTAGATAGGGAGTTAATCAGACCAATGTTCGGTCCTTCTGGTGTTTCAATTGGACACATCCGACCATAGTGAGAGTGATGTACGTCACGCACTTCGAAGCCTGCACGTTCCCGAGTCAAACCACCGGGCCCTAATGCAGATAGACGGCGTTTGTGCGTAAGCTCTGCTAGAGGGTTCGTCTGATCCATAAATTGCGAAAGTTGTGAGCTACCGAAGAACTCTTTAATCGAAGCGATGACCGGTCGTATGTTAATTAACGCTTGCGGTGTAATTACGTTAGCATCCTGAATCGACATTCTTTCACGCACGACTCTTTCCATACGGGATAGACCGATACGGAACTGGTTTTGCAATAATTCACCCACCGAGCGCAAACGACGGTTACCAAGATGATCGATATCATCGGTATTGCCAACACCATGTAATAAATTAATAAAATAATTGATCGAGGCAATAATATCTGCAGGAGTAATATGTTTGACTCCCTTATCGATATTGCCATTAGACAAGACGGTAATAATCTTGCCTTCCTCTTCCGGTGCGAATACCTTCACACCCTGTAAGCGAATGATATCGTGGTCTAATACTCCACCAGCAACAGGATAATCCTTGTAGCCGACATTCTTCTCTAAGTAAGGGAGAATCTCATCTAACAATCGACGATCAATCACCTGTCCTGCTTCAGCAATAATCTCACCCGTTTCGGTATCGATTAATGTTTCAGCTAATCTCTGATTGAACAAACGATTCTTAATATGAAGCTTCTTATTAATCTTGTAACGTCCTACATTCGCCAAATCGTAACGTTTAGGATCGAAGAATCTTGCTACCAATAAGCTTTTGGCATTATCTAGTGTAGGCGGCTCACCTGGACGAAGGCGCTCGTAGATCTCGATTAAAGCTTTCTCTGCTGTATCGGTGTTGTCTTTATCCAATGTGTTACGGATATACTCGTCATCACCCAGCAGGTTTATAACATCTTGATCCGTCCCGAAACCTAATGAACGAACTAGTACAGTTACAGGTATTTTACGTGTGCGATCAATTCGTACGTAGATGATATCCTTTGCATCTGTTTCCAATTCTAACCAAGCACCACGATTCGGAATAACAGTTGCTGTAAAATTCTTCTTCCCGTTCTTGTCGATCTTCGTGCTGAAGTAAACGCTTGGTGAACGAACAAGTTGACTAACAATAACCCGTTCCGCACCATTAATAATGAAAGTTCCTGTATCGGTCATGAGTGGGAAATCGCCCATGAACACTTCTTGCTCCTTGACTTCACCTGTTTCTTTGTTGATCAGACGAACCTTAACTCGCAAAGGTGCGGCATAAGTAACGTCGCGCTCTTTGGATTCATCTACCGAATACTTCGGTTCGCCAAGATTGTAATCAATAAACTCAAGCAACAAATTCCCCGTAAAATCCTGAATAGGTGAAATATCTTGAAACATTTCACGCAAACCAGTTGCTAGGAATCCTTCATACGATTGTTGTTGAATTTCGATAAGGTTAGGAATATCTAGAACCTCATTAATGCGCGCATAACATCTGCGCTGACGACGACCATACTGAACCATCTGACCTGCCAATCGTATCCACTCCTCATGCGAGCTGACTTTTACGAGATGAAATCCCAAAACAAAAATAAGAAAAGCACCTAGTTTCTCCGTTCAAAATTAATTTAAACGACTTACTTAAGGTAACTTTTCAGGCCGTAACGATAGTGTGGTCTCTTGCGATGAAATCATTATCACAGATCACTGCCTTCTGTAATATTATATCGAGATTGTTTTAATTAAATCTTGACATTTTAATAGGCTAAAGAAAATTAGCCCATCCTTATACTGACATTTTTTAATGATATCATACGGCTATATGGAAGTCAACTAATATTTGGATTGACCAGACCAAATTTTAATTGTTAATCACTTTGTGGCCCTAATAATTCGATATCCTTTGGATTTCTCGATCTCATCCACTCTCATAAAGCGTTGTTCCAATTTACTGAAGGCGCTAGCAGCACCTTGCTTCTTCTGGATCACAATCCACAATTCACCCATTTCTTCTAGATGGTCATAGGCTTCATCGAATAATTGATGGACAACCTGTTTTCCTGCACGAATTGGTGGATTCGTCACAATGTGAGTGAACATTTCTCCTAATAGTCCATCGAATAGATTGCTCTTGACCATCCGAACGTTCGTTATGTGATTCAGTTGAGCGTTATCGATTGCAAGCTGAAGTGCCCGTTCATTCACGTCAGCCATCGTAACGACCCCAGCAGTTGCTATGAGTGCCGCGCTGAGACCAATGGGTCCATAACCACAGCCCATATCCAACACTCGGGCCTCATCCGGAAGCTGCAAGCACTCAATCAGAAGTTGGCTTCCATAATCAATGCTTGTCTTCGAGAACACGCCAGCGTCAGTCTTGAATTTCAGCTTATGCCCTCTTAGCTCATCTTCTATGATACGCAGGTTATGTTCAACCGTAGGCTTTGCTGTGTAATAATGCTCTGACACAAACCCACACCTTTCAGCATCAAATAAACAAAAATTCCGATCCAGGGATAAGCGACCGTTGTGAACAAAACCCCTTGGAGTAAACTCCAAGGGGTTTAAGGATTAGCAAATTACTTAACTTCGACTTTTGCCCCAGCTTCAGTTAACTTAGCGCTAACAGCATCTGCTTCTTCTTTTGCAACTTTTTCTTTAATTGCTTTTGGTGCGCTATCAACTAGATCTTTAGCTTCTTTCAAGCCTAAGCCTGTGATTTCACGAACAGCTTTAATTACGTTGATCTTGGAAGCTCCAGCTTCAAGAAGAATTACATCAAATTCGGATTGCTCTTCTGCTTCAACAACAGCAGCTGCGCCACCGCCCGATGCTACTGGTGCTGCAGCAGTTACGCCGAATTCTTCTTCGATCGCTTTCACTAAATCATTCAACTCAAGAATGGTCATGCCTTTAATCGCTTCTAAAATTTGTGCATTACTCATGGTTATACCTCCATATAATAGTTGATTTATGTTGAATCCTGTAACTAAGCTTGTTTCTCTGCAACAGCCTTAACAGCATATGCGAAGTTGCGAACCGGTGCTTGTAGCACGCTGAGTAGCATGGACAACATGCCTTCGCGTGATGGTAGATCAGCTAGCATCTTGATCTGATCATATCCAACGACTTTGCCTTCAACAATACCGCCTTTGACTTTCAGCGCATCATTCTTCTTAGCAAACTCAGTTAGGATCTTAGCCGGAGCTACGATATCACCTTTAGTAAAAGCGATAGCAGTAGGACCCGTCAGATGAGCATCTAATTCTGTAAGATCTGTAAGAGCAGTAGCACGTCTAGTCAAGGAATTTTTCAAAACCTGGAATTCGATGCCTGCTTCACGTAGTTTCTTACGCAATTCAGTAGCTTGAGACACATTCAATCCACGATAATCCGTTACGACTGTACATGTGCTTTCTTTAAGTCTAGTTACGGTTAAGGAAACTAGTTCAGCTTTCTCATTCAACACTTTATCATTCGGCATTCTAATTACACCTCCATACTTTCGTATTCGTGAAAATTACGTTGTGATTACAAAGAAAAATGCCTCCGTAGATGACGAAGGCATAACAATGCATGATTAACATGTATATGATATCACCTCGGTAGGGAATTAAGCCGGGGAAATGATCCCTTGGCACCTACGTCTACGGTAGTTCATTTGTATTCAATTAAATAGCAACGGAATAAGAGTATCACGTTCATTGACAGAAGTCAACGTTCGATCTATTTGAACGATTGCAGGTTCACGCGAATACCAGGTCCCATTGTTGAGGATACAGCGACATTACGCATGTATACACCTTTTGCAGACGCAGGCTTAGCACGATTAAGTGCATCGATCAACGCTTTGAAATTCTCATTCAGCTTCTCAGCGTCGAATGAAACCTTACCGATCGGTGCATGAATCAGACCAGCTTTATCGAGACGGAACTCGATTTTACCAGCTTTGATTTCATTAACCGCTTTAGTCACATCAAAAGTAACTGTGCCAGCCTTCGGATTCGGCATTAAACCTTTGCCGCCGAGTAGACGACCCAATTTACCTACTTCGGCCATCATGTCCGGAGTAGCCACACACACATCAAACTCAAACCAACCTTGTTGAATTTTGGTGATTAAATCTTGATCACCGACAAAATCCGCTCCAGCCGCTTCAGCTTCTTTGGCTTTATCGCCCTTAGCGAACACAAGTACAGTTTGGGTTTTGCCTGTTCCGTGAGGTAAAACTACAACACCTCTGACGCTCTGATCCTGTTTCTTCGGATCTACACCAAGGCGGACAGCTACATCAACGGTTTCATCAAACTTCGCTTTTGCCGTTTGTTTAACTAGATCTATAGCTTGCGCTGGATCATAGCTAGCGTTCACGTCAACAAGCTTAGCCGCTTCTTGATATCTTTTGCCATGTTCGGCCATCATACTTTCCTCCTTTTGTGGTTTTAGCGGAATATCCTCCCACCGATGAAGCCTCGGTACCGATACGTTACGAACAAGCGAATACTAACTTGCGATAATTTCATAACAAAAATAGAAAAACCTTAAAGTTTTGATGACCACGTTAGTGGTCGATAAAACTACTTCGGAAGCATAAGCTATTTTGTTCTGAAAACCGCAACTAGCAACTAATTATTCGGTTGTTCTTACAATTATTCTTCGATCGTAATGCCCATGCTGCGGGCTGTACCTTCAACCATACGCATTGCTGCTTCAACTGAAGCTGCGTTTAAATCTGGCATTTTTTGCTCAGCGATACCACGGACGATTGACCGTTTCACTGTTGCTACTTTCTTCTTGTTTGGTTCGCCAGATCCCTTATCAATACCAGCAGCTACACGAAGTAGAACTGCAGCAGGTGGGGTTTTCGTGATGAACGTAAACGAACGATCCTCGAATACCGAGATTTCTACTGGAATGATCAAGCCTGCTTGATCAGCGGTACGAGCATTAAACTCTTTACAGAACGCCATGATGTTAACGCCTGCTTGACCTAGTGCTGGACCTACCGGTGGAGCTGGATTCGCTTTTGCTGCAGGGATCTGCAATTTCACTACCTTAATTACTTTTTTAGCCATGCGAGACACCTCCTTACCATAGTGTGGTGCAACGGGAATGTTCCCTCCCACCAATACGTACACTTACATATCCGAATCTAATTTCATAAACTAGTCGTATTATGAATTAGATTCACCCGTGAAAAAAGCCTATCCAATGGGAATAGACCCTTAGAAACCGATTGCCGACTCCACCTCACGATGGATTGACGACAATTATATTTTTTCCACTTGAGTAAAATCAAGCTCAAGGGGGGTTTCTCGTCCAAACATATTGACGTGAACTTTGATCTTGCTCTTATCCGCCAATATCTCTTCGACGGTTCCAACAAAGTCAGTGAACGGACCATGCATAACACGGACGTTCTCCTTCAGTTCAAAATCAATTTTCGGTTTTGGTTCTTCCATACCCATATGTTTTAAGATTTGTTCAGCTTCATCGGGAAGTAATGCTGTTGGCTTCGAACCGGAGCCGGTTGAACCAACAAATCCAGTGACGCCAGGTGTATTACGTACGACATACCAGGAATCGTCAGTTTGGATCATCTCCACCATAACATAACCTGGATATACTTTACGCATTACGATTTTCTTCTTGCCATCCTTGTTCACGATTTCTTCTTCCATCGGAACGAGGACACGAAAAATCTTGTCTTCCATTCCCATGGATTCGACGCGCTTCTCCAAGTTAGCTTTTACTTTATTCTCATACCCAGAATAGGTATGTACGACGTACCAACGCTTTTCCATAGTTTCCATGTATGTCACCTATTCGGTACCGAAATCAATCAAAATACACTCTCGATAATACGCGATATGCCTAAATCCATGAGGTAGAAATACAGAGTTACGAAGATTACTGTAAAAAGAACAACCATCGTGTAAGTAATCAACTCTTTGCGTCCAGGCCAACGTACTTTCTTCAGCTCTGACCAGCTGTCAGTGAAGAATGAGAATGTTGAGCCAAAGCTTTGCTTAAATTTACCTAAAAATGCCACAACGCTTACCTCCAGTACTTATCTGGTTTCTCGATGAAGTATATGATCGTTGCAATATTTGCAAAACTTCTTTAACTCCATGCGATCCGGATTCGTCTTCTTGTTCTTGTTCGTAATATAATTTCTTTGTTTACAAGTTGTACACGCCAACGTTACAGCTACGCGCATGATGCCACCTCCTATGAACTAAGAATAAACGGTTTCACCGTCCTAAGGGGACGAGAGCGTTTATCGTAAACATATCAGAATAGATTTATTAAAACTTATAAATATCTGATATGTCAAAAAATGAAGCCCTCTATATTAGAAAGAATGTGTCCCAAATTTGAGGCTACCTCAAATACTTTATCACAAGCCATTTTTCATGTCAAGGAAAACACTTGACGGGGGTGCAATTTCAAATCATGTACCAATTAATTGGAAAAACTAAGAAACGTTCAAA